>JAYVRY010000288.1:0-11924 GCA_043775845.1 Acidobacteriota bacterium | reverse complement strand
ACCATCATCGGCTTCCACACCAAGGCCGAGAAGAAGACCGAGGAACTCGCCCGCGAAGAGGGCGTGGATCTGCGCTTCCACGACATCATCTACAAGGTCACGGAAGAAATTGAACAGGCCATGGTCGGCATGCTCGACGCCACCGAAAAGGAAACCGTCCACGGCCAGGCCGAGATCCGCCAGCTGTTCAAGATTGGCCGCACCGTCATCGCCGGCTCCTTCGTCACCGAAGGCAAGGTGCAAAAGGCCTTCAAAGTGCGCGTCAAACGGGGCGAAGAAGTCCTGTTCGAAGGCGGCCTGAAGAACCTGAAGCGTTTCAAGGAGGACGTTTCCGAGGTCAAGAATGGCCTCGACTGCGGCATCTCGCTCGACGGTTTCGACGAGCTGAAGGAAGGGGACATCCTCGAGTTCTTCACCAAGGAAAAGGTTATTGCTACGTCACTGAGTTAAGCGCGATCTGCGCTGCGCGCAGATCGATCACGGGCCCGCTTGCGGGCCCGTTCCATTTTTATTCAAAAATGACTTTATGGTATTCAAATGTTGAATACATTGAAGTAATCATTCATTGTGTGACCCCTGTCACTCCCTCGGATCTCCACACTGAAGGCACTCCTCTCAGGATCCGCCATGCCCACGCCCAGCTTTGCCCTCAGCGCACCAACAGAAACCAAGCCCGCCACCAACCCCATGGGTCTGGGGCGCATCGATCACTTCCAGCTCACGGGTTCCATCGACCGGCTGGAGCCCCTCTACCGCAACCTGGGCTTCGCCCGCATCGCCAGTGGCCAGCAGCCCTGGGGCCGCCTCGTCCACCTGCGCCAGCAGCGCATGGACATCCTCATCTTCGAGGCGGATGCCTCCCATCCCGCCGGGCGCTATTTCCAGGCTCACGGCGAAGGGGTCTGTGCGCTCAACTTTCTGGTGGATGACTTGGACACGGCCCTGTCCCAGGCGAAATCCAGCGGCGCCCAAGTCATGCTCGAACCCCAGACCCACACCCTAGGAGAGGGCAGCCTCCGATTCGCAGCCATCCAGGGCGTGGGGGATGTTTGGAACTTCCTGGTGGAACGCCAGGGCGTACCAGATACCTTCTGGCCCGGCCTCGCGCCTGATCCCGCCCCGGCCTTTTGCGATCCCGGCCTCGTGCGCGTGGACCACCTCACCAACAACGTGGGCCCCGCCGAGATGGATGCCCTGGTGGATTTTTACGAGCGGGTCTACGGCTTCGTCGTCACCCGCGAATTCCACATTCGTGGCGCCCTGGGCACGGGCCTGGATTCCAAGGTGGTGCAGAGCGCCAACAACCAGGTGATTATCCCCATCAACCAGCCCACGGATGAGAAGAGCCAGGTGCAGGAGTATGTGAATCGCCACAAGGGCCAGGGCGTGCAGCACATCGCCATGTCCACCAATGACATCTTCCACACCCTGCGGGTCCTGCAGGCCCAAGGTCTAAAATTCCTCCGCGTCCCCGACACCTACTACGAGCTGCTGCCCGGCCGCATCGCCAAGAGCGGTTACACCGTGCGAGAGGACCTCGCCACCGTGAAAGACCTCGGCGCCCAGATCGATGGCGACGAAAGCGGCTACCTGCTGCAGATCTTTACCGAGGACCAGATCGGACCGCTGTTCTTCGAGATCATCCAACGACGGGGAAATATGGGCTTCGGCGAAGGCAACTTCCAGGCTCTGTACGACTCCATTGAGCTGGATCAGAAGAAGCGGGGCGTGCTCTAACCCAGACCTTATCCCTTCGAAACAGGGCCGCGACGCGGCCCTGTTTCATGTGCTCTCGAGAAGAGGCTCGTGGCGAGCCTCTTCTCGGGAGTGGCATGCTCGGCTGCTTGCGGGAAACCTGCCCACGATCAAGGTTCTCGTCCCGGGGCCGAATGAATACCTAGTGGGTCGAATGACGCCCTCGGGTGCTTCGAGCCAATCCGATCCTTTCCCGCACCCTTGATGGCCTCATGCCATGAACTTGCGTCTTCCTCCGAGCAGTAAGACCGCCTTCCGCCTCCTGGTGTGGGCTGCTTTCCTGCTACTGGGGCAGGCCCTCTGGGCTCAGTCCCAGGCCTTTCGGCGATTTGACGGCAGGGATGGGCTGCCGCAAAGCCAGATCCATGTCCTGATGGAGGACCGGGAAGGCTTCGTGTGGGCGGGCACGGCGGAAGGCCTGGCCCGGCTGGGAGCCACGGGCATCCAGAGCTTCGGTTCCAGCCAGGGGCTGCGTTCCGTGAACATCAACGATCTGCTTCAGGATCGCTCGGGCGCCATCTGGGTCGCAGCCCAGGAGCATGGCCTTGCCGAGATCCGGGGGCATCAGATTCGCCTGTATTCCGTGGATCAAGGCCTGACGATCTCGACGGTCTACTGCCTTCTGGAAGAGGAAGGGGGTGACCTCCTCGCCGGCACCCGGGAAGGGCTGTATCGGAAAAGGGGTGACCGCTTCGAGAAGGTGACGCTGTCTGGGGAATGGAACCACGCGCCCATCTTCGCCATGGCCAGGGATCCCCGGGGAGGCATCTGGCTGGGATCCCTGAAGGGGAACCTGGCCCGGTGGGATGGAAGCCGCATCAGGAAGGCGGTGCTTCCCGGACCGGTCTCTTCGCGGTTCCGCCGCATGAGCCTGGACGCCGCAGGCAACGTGTGGGCCCTTTGCACGGAAGCCCTGTTCCGTCTGGGGCCCGAGGGCCGCTGGCACCAAGAAGACTTCCCGGGCCTTCCCCCAAAACCCCGGTTCCGATCCTTCCAGGTGACGGCGAAGGGCGAAATCCTTTTGGCCATGGATTCGGATGGCCTCTACCTCCATCAGCCCGGGGGGATTGGAAGGACCCTCTCCCACCGGGACGGCATTCCCAAGGACGGGGTGGCCTCCGTGCTGCGCGACAGCCGAGGCAACTTATGGGTGGGCACGGATGGTGCCGGGCTCATGGCCGAAACCCTGCCAGGGCTACAGACCTTGGACACGAACCTCGACACGGGGATCAGTCTGGGGCTGGGAACGGTGCTCTCCATTCATGAACTGCGCCCCGGGAAAATGCTCCTGGGAAGCTCGTCGGGACTCCACCTCTGGGAGGCGGGCAAGGGGATGGTGGGGCACTGGGGCAGGTCTCAGGGCCTCCCTAGCCAGGAAGTATGGTGTATCGTCCCCCACCCGGACGGCGGCGCCTGGGTAGCGACCATCAAGGGGGTGGTGCGCTGGGTGAACGGGAGGATCGAACCCGGCCCCGAGGCGGTCTCGGCCATCAATGCGGGTTCCCTCCTCTCTCATCTGGGTCGCTTGTGGGTCGCCACCCTGGAACAGGGGCTGCTGGAGTTGGATCCCAAGGGACAGCTTCTGGCCAAGCACCCCATTCCCGAGGAGGTGGGAGATCCATCGATCCTCGCCATCGAGCCTCGCCCCAATGGCCTCCTGGTCGCCACCCGCTTTGGCGTCTATGCCTTCGAGAACGGCCGATACCGGCACCTTCTCCAGGACACGCCAGTCGCCAAAGCTTCCGTGGCCTGCCTGTTCCAGGACTCGGATGGAGCCATCTGGGTGGGCACCGATACCGACGGCGTGTACGGGTTTCCGATAGGGGAGACCGGGCCCTGGGTCCATTACGGCGAGCGGGAGGCCCAGGTCCGGGGGAGCATCAGCTGGATCTCCCGGCTGAAGAACGGCACCTTGGCGGTGGGCCACGCCCAGGGCGTGTCCCTCATCCAGGGGAGCAGCGCGACACTCCTCACCCGCAACCTGGGGCTGCTGTCCAACGAGACCTCCGAATCCGCAGTGCACCTGGACAGCGCCGGTCGGCTGTGGATCGGCATGGTGGGGGGACTTTGCATCCTTGAACACGCTGCGGAACTGCCTCCACCCATCGTGTTGAGGCCCCGTATCCTGGAGGCCTCCGTGGGCGGTCTCTCCTTCCTGCTGCCCCAGGCCTTCACCCTGCCACCCAATCCCGGCACCTTGAAGATCAGGTACGACGCGGGCAACCCCATCCTGCCGTTGGCACCCACCTTCGAAGCCCGGATTGATGGGGTGGACGGGGCCTGGCGGGCGGCGGATGACAGTGGCAACGCCATCCAGATCGCCCACCTGGAACCTGGGAGCTACACCATGCGCGTCCGGGCCAGCATGGATGGCCACACCTGGATGGAAGCCGACCCGGTCTCCATCCGCGTGAAGGCCGCCTGGCACCAGACCTGGTTCGCCCGTGCCCTCCTGAGTTTGCTGGTCCTGGGCCTGGGCGTCCTCATGGTCTTCTGGCGGCTCGTGCGGATCCGGAACCAGGCACACCAGCTCGAACTGAAAGTCGAGGAACGCACCCGGGAACTGGCCCTCCGGAACCGCTCCCTGGAACGGCTGCATCATCAGCTCAAGGGCAGCCTGGAGAGTCGGATCCAGCTCATGAACATGATCACCCACGACCTCCGCTCACCTTTAACAGGCATCATCCTATCGACGGATCGGATGGGAGAAGATCCCGCCGATCCCGATGTCATCCGGCAAGGGCTCCGGGTCATCAGCAACGAGGCTCACCGAGTCGAGCGGCTCCTGAGAAAACACCTGGACCAGAGCCGGGCCGAGAACCTCACGGATGGACTCCAGTTCCGGGTCTGCCACCCGCGGGAGATCCTGGAGGGCCTCACCGAAACCCTGCAGTTGAAGGCCGAGGCCATGGGTCTGGAGGCCGAGTTCGCCCTCGATGCGGCAGGCGACAACATCTGGGTGAACGCAGACACGGCCGCCCTGCAGCAGGTGATCTTCAACCTCATCGAAAACGCGCTGAAGTTCACCCCAGCCCCTGGCCGCGTCGGCATCCGGACCCGGCTGGAACCCACGGCCTGGGTCATGGAGGTGTGGGATACGGGCCGGGGGATCGAGCAAGAGGCGGTCGAGAGCCTGTTCCAGTCTTTCCGGCAGGCCCAGGAGGCCGATGCCGCCCGGGGCTGGGGGCTGGGTCTCAGCATCTGCAAGACCCTGGTGGAAGCCCATGAGGGCCGGATCGAAGTCGAGAGTGAGGTAGGTAAGGGCTCCCGGTTCAGGGTCTTCCTCCCCCTGCTAACAGCCGGTTCGAACCAGGGATGAGGGGCTGGGAGGGCACAGGTTGTAGGTTGAGCCCTGTACCGCCTGCGGTCTGGGTCACAATTGGTTAATCTTGTAAACAACATGACCCTATTGGGAACTATGCTACTAACACTCGGAGGTCATCAATGGGACATGGTCCAGCAACCAATTGGGGAAAGGACCACGCCGTGGGCTTCAAGTCCCGGCTGGGCATCTATCTCTTCATCCTCTACGCCCTGATCTATGCCCTGTTCGTGGCATTGAACGTCGTCTCTCCCGACAGCATGAACCTGCTCATCGGTGAGCAGAATCTGGCCGTGGTCTACGGCTTTGGCCTGATCGTGGGCGCCCTGCTGCTGGGCTTGATCTACAACACCCTTTGTTCCAAGGCGGAAGACCGCATGAACAAGGTCGAGGAATAGGAGCCCCGCCCATGTTCATGCCCCATTCCTCTGTCGCAGTCATCATCTTCCTCATCATCGTCAGCATGGTGCTGGGCCTCAGTTTCTACATGGGCCGCTCCGCCAAGTCCTCGGCGGGCTACTACGCAGCCGGCGGCAACATCCACTGGTTCGTGAACGGCATCGCCTTCGCCGGTGACTACCTCAGTGCCGCCAGTTTCCTGGGCATCTGCGGCATGATCGCCACGGCCGGTTACGACGGCTTCCTCTACTCCATCGGCTACCTGGCCGGCTGGATGGTGGCTCTGTTTCTGGTGGCCGAGCCCATGAAGCGCCTGGGCAAGTTCACCTTCACGGATGCCCTCGATTCCAAGTTCAGCTCCAAGGGCATCCAGTTGGTGGCGGCCATCTCCACCCTGGTGGTGTCGATCTTCTACCTCATCCCCCAGATGGTGGGCGCCGGCGTGCTGATCCAGCCCCTGCTGGGCCTGCCCCACTGGGTGGGCGTGCTCCTGGTGGGCATCATCGTCACCATCGTCGTAGCCACCGCCGGCATGGCGTCGACCACCTACGTGCAGTTCCTCAAGGGCGCCATGCTGATCGTGTTTTCCACGATCCTCGTCATCGTCCTCATGGTCCGCGGCCTCAGCACCACGCCCAAGGGCGGCCACAACGGCCTGCACACCTTCGCCGCCCTCCAGGGTGACGTGGTGGATGGCCAGCTGAAACTGTCGGATCCCGCCTACACCCTGCAGCCCGGCTGGGAAACCAGCGAACTGGGCAAGGCCGGCTTCCTGCGCCTGGCCAAGGATGGCAAGGATGTCTTCTTCCACATCGACGCCCGCCAGGCCCAGCACCTCACGCTGTCCGAAGCCCAGTCCGTGGTGGTGAAGGCCAATGGCGCCAAGTTCATCAATGGCCGCCCGGATTCCGAGAAGGGCTTCCACTCCGTGGGCCAGCTCAAGGAGATTCAGGTCGGCGGCCAGAGCGTGGCCCAAACCGGCGCCCTCAGCCCCTTTGAGTTCCTGTCCACCATCCGCAAGAGCACGGTCGTCCTTTGGGGTTCCAAGATCATCAAGGCGGGCGATGAAAAGATCACCGTCTACTACCAGAAGCCCACGCCCGGCGCGAAGGTGCTGCGCCCCGGCATGAAGTTCAAGGTGGATGGCGCCTCCCTCATCGAGAAGCTCGACTTCATCAGCCTCATGCTGGCCCTCTTCCTGGGCACGGCCTCCCTGCCCCACATCCTCATCCGCTACTACACGGTTCCCAGCCCCAAGGACGCCCGCAAGTCCACCATTGTGGCCATCGCCTCCATCGGCTTCTTCTACGTCCTCACTCTCTTCATGGGACTGGGCGCCATGGTGAGCGGCGTGGTCAACCTGCTGGACAACAACATGAGCGCCCCGCTGCTGGCCTACAGCTTCGGCGTGCTGCTCTTCGCGGCCATCAGCGCCCTGGCCTTCGCCACCGTGCTGGGTACCGTGTCGGGCCTCATCGTCGCGGCATCGGGCGCCGTGGCCCACGACCTCATGGACCGCTTCTTCGATATGCGGCTCACGGATGCCAAGAAAGTCATGGCCGGCAAGATCGCCGCCGTGGGCGTGGGCATCCTGGCCATGTTCTTCGGCATCATCTTCGAAGGCACCAACGTGACCTTCCTGGTGGGCTGGGCCTTTGCCGTGGCCGCCAGCGCCAACCTGCCCGCCGTGCTCATGCTGCTGTTCTGGAAGCGCACCACCAGCCAGGGCATCGTGGCCTCCGTGCTCGCGGGCATCATCTCGGCCCTCGGCATCATCCTGCTGAGCCCCGATATGTACAAGCTCTACGGCAAGCTGCCCAGTGAAGCGCCCTTCAGCTTCAACAACCCCGCCATCTTCTCCGTGCCCATCAGCTTCCTCGCCCTGGTGGTGGTCTCCCTCATGACCAAGGGCCGGGCCAAGGACAGCGAGGCCTAAGCCTGAGCGCACCCCTGACACCCCAACCAGCGGCGGGCTCCAAGGCCCGCCGCTGGGCCTTCACCCTCAGCGCCGTGGCCCTGGTTCTCGGCCTGCTGGGCATCGACGATGCGCGGGTGGCGCTGAACAATCGCCAGCCGCAGGTCATCTCACCCGTCGACCTAGCCACCACCAAGGCGGACTGGCTGGAATTGCGGGACGCCGAACTGGATCTCGAAGAAGCCATCTCCACCAGCGGCACTTTGGAAGTGGATGCGCTGCTCGTGCCCCTGGCCCTTCCCGGTGTCGGCCCCACGCGCATGCTCGTGGAAACCCGCGATCCCAAGCGCCTGGAGTTATTCCGCCAGCTGCATTTCGAACAGGACAACGAAGCCCAACAAGCAGCCTTCCGCGTCACTCAGCATGACGCACTGCATCCCCGCAGCACCCTTCGCGGCCTGCGCCTGCGCGGGATGGTGGCCCGTTCCAACGCTGCCAAACTGAAAGCCCTGGCCCAGGAGGGCGGCCTCAACCTGGATCCCGCCGCCTTCATCCTCGTGGAGGGCCGGGAGCCTTCGCCAGGCCGGGGCCTTTTCTTCCTCGCCATGGCCCTGGCGGCCCTCATCAAGGCCGCCACGCTCCTGCGGCGCAAGAGCGCCTGACAGTCAGCAGAGCGTTTTCGCGGCATGTGTGGTTCAAGGCTCCCCCGTTTTTCAGGCTGGGTATGGCCGATTGGCAGGAAAGGAATTTCATAAGCGGAGGACAACGGAGGAGCTGAGGAAAGCTGAGGAAAGGGGTCAATCATTGTTTTCTCCGCTTTCCTCCGCAACTCCTCTCACCTCCGCTTATTGGCGTCTTCTTTGAAGAATTCACCTGTTTATCGGCTTGCTTCAGCCACCGTTTCGCAAAAAATGGAACCGCGAATGGGCGCGAATAGAGCGGTTGTAGGCCGCCTGGGCCTTCGGCCCCCAGCCGCGCGTGGCGTGGCTGGCCACTCACGGGGCAGATCTGCCGTCCTTCGAGAGTCGGCGGATCCGCACCGTGAGTGGAGGCGGAAGGATGACCGTTCGCCATTCGCGTGCCCGAAGGGCGATTCGCGCCATTCGCGGTTCACTGCTTTTCAGGCTGAGCCTTGCCGGTTGAACGCAATCTGATCAGTCCGGCCGGGGCCTCAGGGCCGCGAAGAGTCCGCTCCAGGGCGAGTAGCGGACCAGCAGGCCCTGCTCCAGGAGCTCGGCGCGCTGACCGTCCCATTCCAGCAGGGCGAAGCCACCAGCGGCGTTGACCACCAGGGTGGGTCCGTGACGCAGGGCGCCGAAGCTTTCGTGGACATGACCGCAAAGCACCAGGGCCGGAGGCTGCGACGACGCCAGCCGCGCCGCCAGAGGACGATGGCCCACGCGATGACCGCTCTTCGTGGCATCCAGCAGGCCGAAGGGCGGCACATGACTGAGCCAGATGGGCGGCTCTCCTTGGGCGTCCATTTCACAGGCCAGCGCTTCGGGGGACAGCTCCCGGGGGAAGCCCCAGGGCCCGAATTCAGCCGGGATGCCCTCCAGGATGCCCACCTGCCCGGCAAGTGCTTCAGGAAGGGCCTTCTGCAGCGCCTCATCCTGGAAACCCTCGCGCTCATGGTTGCCCCGCACCAGGGTGGTGCAGGCTCCTTCATGCAGAAAGGCACCCCGCAGGCGAGCCCAGGTGCGGTGCTGGCGCCGGAGTCGCCGGGCCTCGCCGGGAATCCATTGGGGATCTTCCACCATGTCCCCCGTGAGCACGATCCAGTCCGGGGCATGGCGCTCCACCTGGGCCCGGGCCAGGCGGTGGGCGCGGCCATGCAGGTCGGAGAGGTGGAGGATGCGCATCAGCTGCGGCCCAGGAAGTCGGCCCCCAGGCGGCTGTTCAGGTGATCCACCTGGGAGAGGGCCTTCTTGAGGGCCGCCCGGTCGGGTTCATTGAGCCGCCGCAGGTCCGCCAGATTCTGCCCCGTGTCCAGGTGGGCCTGCAGCCGGAGGTTGGTGAGCAGCTCGAAGGCGGCAGCCACATTGGCGTGATCCGCCTCCATGCGGACATCCAGGCGGCGCAGGGCCTCCAGGCGCTGCAGGGTGTTCACGGCATCCACCCCAGCCCGCAGCGCGTAGATCCGCACGGCATTGACGAGGCGACCCAGGGCGTTCTTGAGGTCCAGTTGTTCCTCCGCTTCTGTGGCGATGGCTCCCAGTTTGGTCAGCACGGGCTTGGTCTGCTGCGCGGCCTGGGCCAGCATGGGCAGGAAGGGCGGATGGGCCGCCACGGCGCCTCGCACATGAACCTTCAAGGCGTCGACCAGGGCGGGGTCGCCCCCCAGCAGACGCAGATCGAAACCGATGTGCGCGTCCAGCAGATCGCGGGGCTCGGCGGCATGAATCCAGCGGCTGAACTGCCGCTGCCAATGCGGCAGATCGGCGGTCCAGGCCTCCTGGCCCGCCATCACGCCCCCGGCGCATTCCCGCCAACCCGCCAGCGCCAGGGTGCGGCTGAGGTGGCGTCCCAACTCCGTGAAATAACCTTGGGGAGCAGCGCCTACCGCCAGGATCAACGCGTGGTCCTGATCCGAAGCCAGGCTCAGTTCCTGGCGACCATGGCTGCCCAGGGCCACCCACGCAAAGGCGGCGGGAGCCGGTCCCAGGTCCGCTTCAGCCCAAGCCAAGGCCCGCTGGCAGACCGCATCCAGGAGGGTGGTGAGGTAGCGGCACAGCACCGGTCCCCGCACGCCCGTGCTGCGCAGCGAACGCACCAGGGTGGGAACCCGTTCCATGATGCCCGGCAGGGCTTCAGGCACCGCCGCGCGAAGGATCTCCTCGAGAACCCGCTCACCGGCCTGGGGTGTGATGGCCAGCAGCTCCTGGCCGCGCAAGGTGCCCAGGATGCCACCCTGCCCATCCGTGACCACGAGATGGCTGCGGCGGCCGCCCTCCAGGGCCTGCAGGGCTTCCACCACCAGGGCCGTCTGGGGCAGGAGCACCAGGGGCGACGACATGATGCGGTGGAGCGGCGTGGCGGAGTCCAGACCCTGGGCCAGCAGCCGGTCGCTGAGGTCCCACCGAGTCACGAGGCCGCAGGGTTCTCCGCCCACGGGCCCCACCAACAGGGCCCCGCCCGGGGCGATGGCGAGACGCCGTGCCGCCTCGATGGCCGGGGCCTCCAGCGGCAGGCGCGGGGCCTCCCGCACGAAGGCGCCGATCTCCTGATAGAGCGCGTGCTGGCTCAGCTGCAGGTCTTCCATGAGGTGCGCCTGCTGGGAAGCCTCCCGTACCGTGAGGCTGGCATCTTCGAAAAGCCCCTCCAGCACATCCTGGCCCTCCCAGGTCTGCACGCGAATGAGGGAGAGGCGCCCGTTCACCAGCCCCGCAGCACCCTCCAGCTCCACCATGCGCTCCTTGACGGCCTCGCCCCGCTCCAGGATGGCCTGCAGATCGTCGGCATCCCGGCGCTGTCGCAGCCGGGCCAGGAGGTCCACTTCGCCCAGGGCCAGCCCTGGCGCCAGAAGCAGGCTCCGCGTGGCCCCGTTGGCTTCCAGGAGGCGCCATTGCTTGCCCCAGGTGGCGCGGAACACGCCAAGATCCAGCCGCTCGGCCAGGTCCCTCGACCATTCCCGGCTTTGATCCAGGGCTTCTGACACCGCCCGGTGGGCGCTGATATCGCGCACGGTGACCACCAGTCCTTCGCCTTCGCCCAGGTGTTCGTGGCTGGCGCGGACCAGCACGTCCAGGGGGGCGCCGTCGGCCCGCTTCAGGCGGAGTTCCACCGGTCCCGACAGCAGCAGCGGCAGCAGGGCGGCCACCGGCGGATCCGGCTGGAGAATGGTCTCCAGGGTTTCGGGCAGCGGATCCGCGAGGCCCAGCAGGGCCGCCAGGTGGCCATTGATGACGGGCTTGCGGCCCTCCTGAAGCAGCAGCAAACCTTCGGTGCTGGCCTGCACGAGGGTGCGGTGGCGTTCCTCACTTTCACGAAGGTTCCGCTCCGCCATCAGGCGTCGGGTCTCACTGCGGCGGGCCTGCAGGCCCAGGTAGAACAGCAGGGCCCCCAGGGTCAGGGTGATGCCTGCGGAAAGGCCCAGCAGGTGGCGTTCCAGGCGATCCATCTCCCGGCGTACGTCCTCCAGGTAGAGCCCCGTGCCCACGATCCAGCCCCAGGGCTGGTAGCGCCGGACGTAGCTGAGCTTGGGCGTGCGACGGGTCTTGTCGTCCTTCCACTGCCAGACGTACTCCAGATAGGCGTCCCCGGTGGCGGCGGAATGCTCCACCTGCTCCACGAAGAGCCGCTTGCCATTGGCATCCACCGTAGCGCGGAGGTCCTGGCCTTCGAGCTCGGGCACGTAGGGATGCATGAGCATGCGGGGCGAGTTGTCGATGATCCAGTAGTAGTCCTTGCCCTCGGGCCCGTAGCGGAGCTGCCGGAGTTCCTTGAGGGCCTCCTTCTGGGCGTCGGCGCGACTCAGGCGGCCTTCGCGTTCATCCTGCGCGTGGCGCTCCAGGGTGCTCCAGGCCACGTTGG
>JAYVRY010000287.1:0-11959 GCA_043775845.1 Acidobacteriota bacterium | reverse complement strand
CGCTTTCGCTGCCATCGTTACCTTCCTCATCACCTGGCAGATCTTTCACGTGGGCGCCTTGGTCTCCTTCGTGGCCGCCCTCGTGATGGTCATCCTGGGCTTCTTCTTCGCGGCCATCAGCGGCTACCTCGTCGGCATCATGGGATCAAGCAACAACCCCATTTCCGGCCTGACGCTCACCGCCCTCGTCCTCACCGCGCTGGTCATGGTGCTGCTGGGTGTCAAGGGTCGTGAAGGCGTGGCCGCCGTGCTGGGCGTGGCTGCCATCGTGTGTGTGTCGGCGGCCGTCGCCGGCGAGATGCTGCAGGATCTCAAGGCCGGCCACATCCTGGGCGGCACCCCCTGGCGCATGGAAATGGGCGATCTGCTCGGCGTGGCTCTGGCCTCCGTCGTGCTGTTCATCCCCCTCATGGTCCTTCACGAAGGCGATATCACCGCCCAGGGAACCAAGCGCATCGCCGAGCTGACGGCCCAGCAGGTGCAGGTCGTCACCGCTCCCCCCGATGCCAATGGTGTGGTCAAGACCTACACCCTGGATGAAGTGAAGAAGCTGCCCGCCGATCAGAAGAAGGCCGTTCTCTCCCTGGACGCCGGTTTCGGTTCCAAGCAGCTGGCCGCGCCCCAGGCCGGTCTCATGGCCCTGCTCAGCCGCGGCATCGTGGAAGGCAAGATGGCCTGGCCGCTCATCATCGTCGGCATGATGATGGGCCTCGCCTTCATCCTCATGCAGGTGAAGAGCCCCATGCTGGTTTCCGTGGGCATGTATCTGCCCCTGGAAACCACCTTCGCCATCTTCCTCGGCGGCCTCATCAAGGGCGCCGTGGAGATGTTCAGCGCCAAGCGCGGCTTCAACGAAGCCCAGAAGGTGCGCGTGGAGAACAACGGCGTGCTGCTGGCCGCGGGCCTCATTGCGGGCGAGGCTCTGGTGGGCCTGCTCTTCGCTTCCTTCGCTTTCTTCGAAGTGAAATACCAGATCTTCGCCCACCCCGGCATGTTCTGGATCAGCCTCGTCATCCTGGCGCTCATCGCCATCTACCTGGTGAAGGTGCCCCTCGATAACGCCGGCGCCGCCGATGAGCCCGCGCCTCCCAGCGCGAACTTCTAGGCTGTTCTGACTGAAACGGGGCGCGGGCAACCGCGCCCTGTTCTTTTCTTTTTTTAACCACAGATGTCGCAGATGACGCAGATGCAAAACGGAGAGCCGTGCTTTTCATCTGCGCCCATCGGCGACATCTGCGGTTTCATGTTTTTCCTTCGTTTCCAGAATCCAATGCCAGGTGAACGATGACCACCTTCCCTGATGTAGCCTTCCTTGCCGCCGTGCCCGTCCAGGCCCTGGCCTCCGAACCCGGCGAAGCAGGCAACGTGATCGTCCTCCGTCCAAAGATCCTCTCCAAGCGTTGGGTCTGGCTGCTGAAGATGATGAAGAAGCCTTTCTATCGCGTGAAGCTCGATGCCCGCGGTACCGCCGTATGGCAGGCCTGCGATGGCATCCGCACCGTGGCCGAGGTGGCGGAACTGGTGGCCCAGGCCTTTCCCGAAGAACCCGAAACCACGTACCGCACGGCCCTCTTCATCCGCGAACTGTGGCGGGGGGGATTCATGAAGCTTCTGACGAGGCGCGATTGATCGCATGAACCCAGGTTTGGAGAATTGGTTTCCAAGGCCTGTAACTTTTCACGCAAAGCCCGGTAGGTAGTTCCAGGGAGAGCTTGTGGAGGATGCCGACGTCATGGACCAGGTGCGGGAAGGCCGCGTGGAGCGGCTGGCCCTGGTCTTCGAGCGTCACCATTTGCACCTCTACAACTTCTTCCTGCAACTCACGAGACAGCGAGGCGCCAGCGAGGATCTGGTCCAGGAGGTATTCCTGCGGCTGCTGCGCTACCGCGCGAGCTACCGTTCCGGTGCACCCTTCGCGCCGTGGATGTGGCAGATCGCGCGCAACGTCCATTGCGATCACGTGAAGGGGCTCCAAGCCCATGTGTCGCTGGATGACCTGCAGGAAGGACTGCCGGATGACCGCGAGGGCCCCGACCATCGTGCGTTGCGGGACCAGGACGCGGCCCATCTGCAGGCGGCCCTGGCGCGTCTCGATCCTGCCAAACGGGAACTCTTGCTGCTGTCCCGCAACTCGGATTTGGCCTACAAGGACCTGGCTCCCCTCATGGCCTGCAGCGTGGGTGCCCTGAAGGTGCAGGTGCATCGGGCCCTGAAGGAATTGAAAACCGTCTTCATGGAACTGCAGGGAGGTGTTTCATGAACTGCATCGAAGCGGAGGGCCATCTCCCGGACCTGCTGATGGGTGCTCTCGCTCCGGCGGATCGCGTCGGTCTCCAGGCCCACCTGGCGGCGTGTCCCACCTGCGCCGAAGCTTTCACAGACCTGGTTGAGCTGTCAGCCCGCTTGGATCGATTGCCCTTGGAGAAGCCCAGCCCCGCCATGCGCGAGCGCTTCTACGGGATGCTGAATCAGGCCGCTACGGAGTCCCATCGCCGTTCAAGGCGGGACTGGAAGTGGTTGGCTCTGGCGGCTGCTGTGCTCGTCATGGTGGGTGGTGGATTCGCAGGCGGGTACTGGATTCGCGGCAGCGGCCAAACGTTGCCCCCGGCTCGTAACAGCAATCTCGCCCTGCTGCGCCAGAACGAGCAGGGGCTGCGGATGGCGGGCATCATGCTCGTCTCCCAAGGCGATCCAGAAGATTCGGTTCCCGCCGAGGCCCTGCTGGACCTGCTGGACCGCGATCCCAGTGAACCCGTGCGGCTCGCCGCGGTGGATGCGCTCTACCTCTATGGACGCCAGCCCCACGTGCGTGAGCGCCTGGCCGAAGCCATGGCCCGGCAGACCTCGCCGCGTGTGCAACTGGCCCTGGTGGACCTGCTGGGTGGCCTCCGCGAACAGCGAGCCATGGAAGCCCTGAGGACGCTGCTGCATGCCCCTGGCACCACGCCCGAGGTGGCGCGCCGGGTTCAGGCCCAATTGAAGGCAAGGCCTCTGTAACCCTTCCTGCACAGGCGGGTATGTAGGGATGCAAGAACCGTTTCACGGAGCCCCTCATGAGAACGTTTATGCGACGCGCGATGCTCGGCCTTGGCGGCCTGGTCATCCTGCTGGTGCTCTTCCATTTGGTGGAGAATTGGCGGGGCAGCCGGGCCTGGAAAGCGTGGCAAAAAGAACAAGAAGCCGCCGGGTTCAACTTTGACCGGGCCAGCTACGCGCCTCCGCCCATTCCGGACGATGAGAACTTTGCAGTCGCACCTCGGATCGCGGCCGCGATCAACGGGACTGGAAACCTGGTGATGCTTCCTAAGGAGTTGCCTTATGGCCCCAACCTGCGGAGTTGGCAGGAAGGCCGAAAGGCGGACCTGGACGCGTTACGCGCGGCGCTCAAGGATGAGGACCTAAACAAGCTCTTAGAAGAAAACCGGGTCAATCTCGATGACATCGAAAGGGCCGCGGTGAGACCCGGCTGCCGATTGAACTTCGACTTCGCACATTTTCCGGAAGCCGACATCCCAGGCTTTGTGGGTTTCCGGGCCGCCGCCAAATTGATTCAGTTGCGGGCCCTCGTGGCCCTGCGGGAAGGCCACCAGGATGCCGCCTTCCAGGACGTGACCACGCTTTTGAGAATGGCTGATCATTTCGGGAAGCCCCCCTTGTTGCTGAGTCAGCTACTGAGCATGGCGGTAGCGGGCATCGCCTTGCAGCCCATCTGGGAAGGGCTGGCTACCCACGCCTGGACCGATCCGCAGGTGACCATCCTCCGAGGGTTGTTGTCCAGGCTGGATTGTCTCCGGTCCCTGAACCGCGCCTGGAACCTTGAAGTGGCCGGCATGAGTGCCAGCATGGTAAAGCTGGCAGGGAATGCACCATGGGCCTGGGCTCCAGCACCTGATGTCTATTCCTATTCCGATGGCCCAGTTCCTTATAACCGGGCGACGACGTTCATTCGTCAAGTGGCCTTTCCCTGGGGGTGGATCCTGCAGGGAGCGGTTCGGAGTCATCGCGCTTTCAAGGAAATGACAGTCGATCCGATCGATGGGGTGACCCATCGCATCAACCCCCGCCGCATGGATTCGGCGCTGACCAGGCACGCCAAGCCGGGGCGAGGGCCTTATTCCATGTTCGGTGTGGGAGCCACCCCCGCTTTGGCCTCGCAAAACCTCCGGGCTGCTCGGCTCCAAGCCATGGTCCTGAGCGCCGCGTTCGCCTGTGATTTGGAACGGTACCACCGTGCCAAGGGGGCCTATCCGGAGCTTCTCGGTGGCCTTGATGCGACGGTTCCTGCCGATGTCATCGGGGGTCAGCCTCTCCGCTACCGGCGCACCGCCGAAGGTGGCTACATGCTCTACAGCGTGGGCTGGAACGGCACCGATGATGGCGGGCGGATGGGGCAGGGTGAGAATGCCATCCAGGAAGGCGACTGGGTGTGGATGATTCACGGTGGGACGATGGGGAAGGCAAAAAAGCGCTGAGCTCGCGGGTTTGCGCCGACCCGGCTTCCATGAAAGGAACTCGCGGCGCCTTCCACTCCCGCCTGACTTCTCCCAACCCGCTATCCTGATGCCCCGGAGGCATCATCCATGGCCAGACAGGTGAAGGAGGACGGCCAGGTCCTCACCCGCAAGCGCGCGAAGCTGCGGGAGCCGGGGATGTGGAAGGTGCTTCTGCACAACGACGACTACACCACGCAGGAATTCGTGGTGTTCCTCCTGAAGACGGTCTTTCGCAAGGCGGAGCCCGAGGCCACGGCCATCATGCTGGCCGTGCACAAGGCCGGTGTGGGCGTGGCGGGTGTGTACACACGCGACGTGGCGGAGACCCGCGCCGAGCGGGGCCGTCAGCTGGCGGAGCGCGAGGGCTTCCCCTTGCTGCTCACGGTGGAGGCCGACCATGCCTGACGCACCGCAGCTCTCTCCCGAACTGAACCAAGTGTTCCAGCGGGCCTTCGAGTTGGCCAAGGCCCGGCGCCACGAGGACGTGGGCCTGGAGCACCTGCTGCTGGCCCTGCTGGATGATGCCCATGCGGCCAAGGTCCTTAAGGGCTGTGGTGTGAAGCTGGATGCCTTGCGTGCCGACCTGGAATCGATTCTCGCGAAGGTGTTTGAAGCCGTGCCCGAGGGCGAGGCCTTCCAACCCCACAGCACGCTCGGTTTTGTCCGCGTGGTGGAACGGGCCCTGGTGCACGCCTTCAGTTCCGGCAAGCGCAGCGTGCAAGGCGGTGAACTGTTGCCCGCCTACCTGGAAGAGGAATCCAGCCACGCCCGCCAACTGCTGGTGCGGCATGGCGTCAAGCGGCTGGCCCTGCTGAAGGTGCTCAGTCATGGCCCCGTGCTGCCCAAGGTCGTGGCGAAAAAGCAGGTCGAGGAAGAGGAGGGGGAAGAGGCTTCCGTGGCGGAGAACCCGCTGGAGGCTTACGCTACGGATCTGGTGGCGCGCGCGGCGGCGGGACGACTGGATCCCCTGGTGGGCCGCGACGCGGAGATCACCCGCATGGCCCAGGTGCTGTGCCGCCGTCGCAAGAATAATCCCCTGCTGGTGGGCGAACCCGGCGTGGGCAAGACCGCCATCGTGGAAGGCCTGGCCCGCCGCATCCATGAGGGTGTGGTGCCCGAACCTCTGATGGCGGCCCGTATCTTCGCGTTGGACCTGGGTGCTTTGCTGGCGGGAAGCCGCTATCGCGGCGATTTCGAAGAGCGCCTGAAGGCCGTGCTGAAAGCTCTCGGCCACGAACCGGGCGCCATCCTTTTCGTGGACGAACTGCACACGCTGGTGGGCGCGGGCGCCACCAGCGGCGGGGCGATGGATGCGGCCAACCTGCTGAAGCCCGCCCTGGCTTCCGGCGAACTGCGTTGCATCGGCGCCACCACCTTCCAGGATCTGAAGGGTTCGCTGGACCGCGACCGTGCTCTGTCGCGGCGTTTCCAGGTGGTGGAGGTGAACGAGCCCTCCACCGAAGATACCCTGGCCATCCTCCAAGGCCTGAAGACCGCCTATGAGAAGCACCATGGTGTGGCCTACTCTGCCGAAGCCCTGGAAGCCGCCGTGCGTCTGGCTTCCAAGCACCTGCCCGACCGCAGGCTGCCGGATAGCGCGCTCGATGTGGTGGACGAAGCCGGCGCCGCTCAGAAGCTGCTGCCCAAGAAGCTGCGGGTGAAGAAGGTGGGCACCGCCGAAATCGAAGCCGTCGTGGCCCGCATGGCCCGGGTGCCAGCCGCCACGGTGAGTGCGGATGACCGGATGTCTTTACAAACGCTCGAAGCACAGCTTCGAGCGCAGATCTTCGGCCAGGATCCGGCCTGTGAAACGGTGGCGGGCGCCATCAAGCTGGCCCGCTCGGGCTTGCGCGATCCCTTGAAACCGATGGGCTGCTTTTTGTTCGCCGGGCCCACGGGCGTGGGCAAGACCGAACTGGCCAAGCAACTGGCCAAGGCCCTGGGCATCGCCTTCCTGCGCTTCGACATGAGCGAGTACCAGGAGAAGCATGCCGTGGCCCGCCTCATCGGCGCGCCGCCAGGGTACGTGGGCTATGAGGAGGGCGGCCTGCTCACGGATGCCGTGCGCAAGCAGCCCCACGCGGTGCTGCTGCTGGATGAGCTGGAGAAGGCCCATCCCGATCTCTTCGGCGTGCTGCTGCAGGTGATGGATCACGCCTCGCTCACGGATAGCCATGGCCGCAGCGCGGATTTCCGCCACACGGTGTTGATCATGACGACCAATGTGGGGGCGCGGGAATTGTCGGCCCGCCAGGTGGGCTTCGCCGAGGCCGGGGTCCGACGTTCGGCCACGGGCACCCTCGAAAAGGCCTTCAGTCCCGAGTTCCGCAACCGTCTCGACGCCATTCTCCAGTTCGCCCCCCTGGGCCGCGCCGAGATGGAACGCGTAGCCGACAAACATCTGCATGAGCTGGAAACCCAGCTGGCGGAAAAGGCCGTGACCCTCACCTGCACGCCCAAGGCGCGGGCCTGGCTGGCGGAGAAGGGGTATTCCCCGGCCTTCGGCGCCCGGCCCATGGCCCGGCTCATCGAGAAGGAGCTGCGGCGACCCCTCGCAGAGGCCCTGCTCTTCGGGCCCCTGGTCAAGGGCGGCAAGGTCCAGGTGGATCTGAAGGACGGCCGGCTGTGCCTGTCTTTCGGCTGACCGATCAGCTGGTCTTTCCGGATCCGGATTTGGCCGAGGATGGCCTGTTGGCCGTGGGTGGCGATCTCAGCGTGCCGCGCCTCCTTCAGGCCTACCGCTGCGGGATCTTTCCGTGGTTTGGCGAGGACGATCCCCTGCTCTGGTGGTCACCATCTGAACGCGCAGTCCTGCGGCCGGGCGAGCTGCACCTCTCTGTTCGCACGCGCCGGAGCCTGCGGCAGCGACCCTTCGAAGTCCGCTTCGACACGGCCTTCGAAGCGGTCATCGGCCACTGCTCACGGGTCCCGAGGCCCGGGCAGGATGGCACCTGGATCACCGATGAGATGCGCGCGGCCTACCTGGAACTGCACCACGCGGGCCACGCCCACAGCGTGGAAGCCTGGTGGGATGGACGCTTGTGTGGGGGCCTTTACGGTGTATCGATTGGCGGCGCTTTTTTTGGCGAGAGCATGTTCAGCCTGGCGCCCGAGGCCAGCCGGGCGGCCCTGCAGGCTCTGGACGCGCGCCTCGCGGGGTGGGGGTTCACGCTGCTGGATGGGCAGCTGCCCCACGAGGGTTTGCTGGGGTACGGCTTCCGCCGTGTGCCCAGGGCGCTCTTTCTGGAGGAACTGGCGCAGGCGCTTTTTCACAGAAATCACACAGGAAATTGGTCAGATCGATAGGCCGTAAGGGGCTGACGCTGGCTATCATGCAGACAGGCCCAGCCTGAGGAACCCCATGCTGACGATCTCGGAATCCAGATTCTCCCCGCGGCACACCATCGCTCTTGTGATGGCTGGGGGGCGTGGCAAACGGCTGATGGACCTTACGGATCAATACTCCAAGCCCGGCCTCGATTTCGGCGGCAAGTACCGCATCATCGACTTCACCCTGTCGAACTGCGTGAACTCGGGTTTTCGCCGGATCATGGTGCTGACGCAGTACAACTCGCACCGTCTACTGGAGCACCTGCAGTTCGGCTGGACCTTCCTGCCGGGGAAGCTGAACGAGTACGTGCATGTGCTGCCGGCCCAGCAGAGCTTCGACAAGAACGCCTGGTACAGCGGCACGGCGGATGCCGTCTTCCAGAACCTGGCCAACATCCAGTCGTCCAATCCCAAGAACGTGCTGATTCTCGCGGGCGATCACATCTACCGCATGGACTACAAGATCTTCCTCAAGGACCACCTGGAGAACCAGGCGGACCTGACCATCGCCTGCCTGGAAGTACCCCGGGATGCGGCGCGCGGCTTTGGCATCGCCCACGTGGATGACAATGACCGCATCGTGGCCTTCGTGGAAAAGCCTGAGGATCCCCCGGCCATTCCCGGCAAGCCTGACAAGGCCTTCGCCTCCATGGGCATCTATCTCTTCAATGCGGAATTCCTCTACAAGGCCCTCCTTCTCGATGCGGAGGATCCCACTTCGGGCCATGACTTCGGCCATGACATCATCCCTAAAATCGTGAACGAGGCCCGGGTCTTCGCTCACCGCTTCGAGAGCAGCTGCATCCCCAACGAGGGGCACCCGGAACCCTACTGGCGGGATGTGGGCAGCGTGGATTCCTACTGGGAGGCCAACATGGATCTCACCAGCGTGCTGCCGGCCCTGAATCTCTACGACGAGGCTTGGCCCATCACCACGCACCAGGAGCAGTTGGCGCCCGCGAAGTTCGTCCACGCCGGGGAAATGCGCAATGGCGTGGCCCTCTCCAGCCTGGTCTCGGGCGGCTGCGTCATTTCCGGCGCCCATGTGCACCATTCGCTGCTCTCCAGCCGGGTTTTCGTGCATTCTCACGCGCGGTTGGATGGGGCCATGGTGCTGCCCAACTGTGACATCGGCCGCCATGCCCGCCTCCGGCGCTGCATTGTGGCCCGGGATTGCCGAGTTCCTGAAGGGCTCGTGGTGGGGGAGGATCCCGAAGAGGATAGTCGCCGGTTCTATCGCACGGCCGATGGCATCACCCTTATTTCCCAACGCATGCTGAACCAGCTGGAGCCCTAGCGATTGCGAGTTTTGTTTGTGGCCTCGGAGTTGTTCCCCTACGTGAAGACGGGCGGGCTGGGGGATGTGATGGCCGCGCTGCCCCGGGCCATGCGGGCTCTGGGTGAAGATGTCCGCATGCTGGTGCCGGCCTACCCGGCCATCCGCTCCGCTGTGACCTTGCAGGAGGAAGTGGCTGCCTTCCCGGATCTCATGGGGGGCGGTCCGGCCCGGATCCTCCGTGCCGAGGCCCCAGGACTGCCCCTCTACCTACTGGACCAGCCCACCTACTTTGAGCGTGAGGGCAATCCCTACGGCCACCCCGATGACCTGCCCCATCGCTTCGCCGCCCTCGCCTGGGCCGCGGCCCACCTGGGTCGCAAGGGTGATGCCAAGGGCTGGCGGCCCGAGGTGCTGCACGGCCATGACTGGCCCGTGGGGCTCATGCCCGCCTACGTGGCCTACGGTGATGGTCCGCGCCCGGCCACGGTGATGACCATCCACAACATCGCCTTCCAAGGCCGCTTTGCCGCCTCCCTGCAGTCCGACCTGCGGCTCCCGCGCCACGCGCTCACCCCTGAAGGCGTGGAGTTCCATGGGGACATCTGCTTCCTCAAGGCGGGATTGCGGCTGGCGGATCGCCTCACGACGGTGAGTCCCACCTACGCCCGCGAAATCCAGCAGGCCGGGGGACACGGCCTCGAAGGCCTGCTGCGGTTTCGGAGCGACAGCCTGAAGGGCATCCTCAACGGCGTGGACCGCGACATCTGGAACCCGGCGAAGGATCCCAACCTGGTCAGCCGCTACGACCTGAAGCATCCCTCCCGCCGCCTGCCCAACCGCGCCGGCTTCCAGACGCGCATGGGGTTGCAGCTCGATCCCGAGGCTCCGATCTTCACGGCCATCAGCCGCCTCGACCCCCTGAAAGGGCTCGACCTGGTGCTGGATAACGTGGACCACCTGGTGTCGCGCGGGGCCCAGTTGGCGGTCATCGGCACCGGCGATCCCCATGCGGAAGGTGCCTTCCGCCAGGCGGCGCAGCGCCATCCAGGGCGGGTGGGTGTGTTCATCGGCTACGACGAAGTGCTGGCCCACCGCGCCTACGCGGCCACCGATGTGATCCTGGTGCCCTCCAGGCAGGAGCCCTGCGGGCTCACCCAGCTCTACGCCCAGGCTTACGGGGCCCTGCCACTGGTGCGTCGCACCGGCGGCCTGGCCGATACCGTGGTGGGAGTTACGCTGGCCACACTGGCGGATGACACCGCCACCGGCTTCGTGTTCGACCCGGCCAATGGCTGGGCCCTGGGCGAAGCCATCAACGCCGCCCTGGCGCTCTTCCAAGATCAAGCCGCCTGGCGGCAGGTGCAACGGCGCGGTATGAAAGCTGAATTCGGCTGGGAGGGCCCGGCCAGGGCCACCCTCGATCTCTACGCAACCATTCCCACCAAAGGTCACTGACATGGATATCCGCGCCTCCTGGAAAGCCGTTGAAACACATCCCATGGGAGGCTGGCGTACCGTGCTCGAGCCCGCCCTGCCCGCGCTGGATCCCGCGAAGCGCCTGCTTTGGTGCGGCATCGGCGGCTCTTTGCTGCCTTCGGAAACGCTGGTGCGCGCCTTTGGGGATGAACGCGCCTTCCGGAACTGGGTGCCCTTGGCTTCGCCCGAACCGACCCCGGATTTCCGACTGCAGCCGGGCGATCAGCTGGTCTTTGCCTCTAAGAGCGGCAAGACCCTCGAGCTGTGGACCTGGATGGCGCGGTTGCGCGCACTGCCTGGTTTTGCAGAGCTGGCGGCCCCCATTCTCATCACCCAGGACGATGCCAATCCCCTGGCCACCTGGGGCCGCGCCAACGGCTGCCAGATCCTGCCCATTCCCGTGGAAGTGGGCGGCCGCTTCTCGGCCTTCACGCCCATCGGCACCCTGCCTTTGGCCTGGATGGGCCGCGATGCTTCGGCCTTCCTCCAGGGCGCCCGCGAGGTCATGGCCGAAGTCGAAGCGGACAAGGGCCCCTGGCGGGATCGCATCGCCAGCACCGTGGCCCTGCTGCTGGATGCCCATGCGCGGGGCATCTCCGAATGGGTGCTCATGCCCTACGCCATGCGTCTCGATAGCCTCTCGGCCTGGTGGGTCCAGCTCATCGCGGAATCCCTGGGCAAGGTGGCGAAGGATGGCACCCGCAAGGGCTTCACGCCCATCCGCGCGGTGGGCCCGGTGGATCAGCACAGCCAGCTGCAGCGCTGGATGGCAGGCCCCCGCAATCTGGGCGTGATCGTCATGACGGTGGATGGAACCCCGGTGCCGGAAAAACTGGATCCGCCTGCCGGTTCGCCTTATCCGGGCCTGGCCAACCTGCAGGGGGCGGACATCCTCCGCGCCCAGGCCGTGGGTTCCGCCGAGGCCCTGGAGGCCGCTGGCGTCCCCGTGTTGCGGTGGTCCATGCCCAGCCTCACCGAACACGAACTGGGCGCCTTCATGATGGCCTGGCAGACCATCGTGGGCCTCACGGGCTTCGCCCTGGACCTGGATCCCTTCGACCAGCCCGAGGTGGAGGACGGCAAGAAGCGGACCTTCAAGCGGCTGGGGCTGGCCTGATCGACATGACGTCGGCTCACACCTGATGAGCAGCGAAGCTCAGCCGGGAAAGCAGTGAACCGCGAATGGCGCGAATCGCCCTTCGGGCGCGCGAATGGCAAACGGTCATTCTTCCGTCTCTACTCACGGGGCGGATCCGCCGGCTCTTGAAGGACGGCAGAGCCGCCCGTGAGTGGCCAGCCACGCCACGCGCGGCTGGGGGCCGAAGGCCCAGGCGGCCTGCAACCACGCTATTCGCGCCCATTCGCGGCATTCGCGGTTCCA
>JAYVRY010000286.1:0-12033 GCA_043775845.1 Acidobacteriota bacterium | reverse complement strand
GCAGGGCCTCCAGCAGGGTGGAACGGACCAGGAGATCGTCGTCAACAATGAGGATGGGGTCATGGATCACGGGGTCCGTCCTGTGATGATGGTCCGCTCGTAGATCTTGGCTTCGAGAAAAATCTTGAGGGCCTCGCCATCCAGGAGGTTCACTTTGGCTTCCTGCTCCAGGATTTGGAGGCTGCGTTCCACGCTCACGGCGGCCTTGTAGGGGCGGTCTGAGGCCGTGAGGGCATCGTAGACATCCGACACGGCCATGAGCTTGCTCTGGACGGGGATGTCGGCATCTTTCAGCTGGCGGGGGTAGCCCTTGCCATTCAGGCGCTCGTGGTGGGCCCAGGCGATCTCGGGCACGCCGGCCAATTCTGTGGTCCAGGGAATCTGGCTGAGGAAACGGTAGGTGTAGGTGACATGGTTCTGAATCTCGTCCCGTTCCTTCTCCGAGAGGCTGCCCTTGGAGATTTTCAGGAGATCCAGGTCCTGGCTGTCGATGAGGATCCGGTGGCCCCCGGTCCAGTGCTGGTAGGTCAGGTCCCCCAGGTGGTTCAATTCCTCGGCCACGGCCTCGGGCAGCACCGTGGGCTCATTGCTCTTGCGCACCAGCTCCATGAGGCGATGGGTCTCTTCCTCCTGCTGTTTCAGCAGGAAACCCATGGCGTCGTGGTCGAAGGCGCCCCCCTTGCTCCAGGCGTCCAGCATGCGGTCCCGCATGGCCTCGAGGGTGCGCTGATGCAGACGCTGGAAGATGCTCTCCAGTCTTTCTCCCTCGATCTTCTTGGCCTTCACCAGCACCTGCTCCCGCACGCCCACCTTGCCAAAGTCATGCAGCAGGCTGGCGTACCGGATCTCGCGAATCTGGAGCGGGTTGAAAAAGATGCCGCCATAGGGTCCGTTGGGCGTGGTGTTCACGGCCTCGGCCAGGCTCACGGTGAGGTCCGCCACTCGGCTGGAATGGCCCGAGGTGCTGGGATCGCGGGCTTCAATGGCCGTCACGGAGGCGTTCACGAAGCCCTCGAAGAGCCGCTCGATGTCGTTCTTCAGCCCCAGAATCTCCTGGGTGCGGGCCTCCACCATCTGCTCAAGGGTTTTCTGGTATGCCTCGTTTTCCCGCAGCAGACGGTAGTGTTCCAGGGCCCGTTCCAGGCTGGCCTCGATTTCGGCCAGCTTGAAGGGCTTCTGGATGAAGTCGTAGGCGCCGCGCTTGAGGGCCTGGATGGCCGATTCCGTGGTGGCGTATCCGGTCATGAGGATGCCCATGGCCCGGGGATCCTCATCGTGGACGGCGCGCAGCAATTCCAGGCCTGACAGCCCGCCGGGCATGTTCAGGTCGGTGAAAATGACGGGGAAGTGGCGCTCGCGTACAAGGGCCAGGGCCTGGGTTCCGCCATCGGCACCCACGGCCGCGTAACCCTGGTCCTGGAGCGCCTCCACCAGCAGGTTTCGCAGGTCCGCCTCATCGTCCACGATGAGGATGGGGATGGGGGACGTGAGGGGCACGCAGACTCCGGGTACCCGAGGCTCATCGGACCGAGGTGGGTGCTAGGCAAGTTTTGAAGCTCGGCATTGCGCTGCCGTTTTCTACTGAACGGCCTCGGTTTCCACCACCAGATCGCCATCCCTGACCACCAGCCGGGCCAGGGCACCGGGCTGGAGGTGGCCCTGGAGGACCAGGCGGGACAGGGGATTCACCACCACCTGCTGGATGAGGCGCTTGAGGGGGCGGGCGCCGTAGTGGGGGTCAAAGCCCTCCTCGGCCAGCCAGTCCAGGGCCGCCTCTGGGACTTCCAGTTCCAGCCGCTGGGCTTGGAGCAGGTCCTCCACCCGTTTCAGCTGAATACGGGCCACGGCTCGCATGTCTTCGCGACTGAGGGAGCGGAAGATGACCACTTCATCCAGGCGGTTCAGAAACTCCGGGCGGAAGTGGGCATGGAGGGCCTCTTGGATGGCACTTTCGGCTTTGCGGGGATCACCCCCGGCGTCGTAAATGGCCTGACTGCCCAGGTTGGTGGTCATGAGTACCACGGTGTTGCGGAAGTTCACGGTACGGCCCTGGCCGTCCGTGAGGCGGCCATCTTCCAATACCTGCAGGAAGAGGTCGAAGGTGCGCGCGTGGGCCTTTTCCATTTCATCGAGCAGGATCACGGCATAGGGACGGCGGCGGATGGCTTCCGTGAGACGCCCACCCTCCTCGTAGCCCACGTAGCCGGGCGCGGCGCCGATGAGGCGGGTGGCATCGGCCTCGTGGGTGAATTCGCTCATGTCGATGCGGACCAGGGCGTTTTCATCATCGAAGAGGAACTCCGCCAGGGCGCGGGCCACCTCCGTTTTCCCCACGCCCGTGGGGCCCAGGAACAGAAAACTGCCGATGGGCCGTTTGGGATCGCCCAGCCCGGCGCGGTTGCGGCGCAGGGCGTCACTGATGGCCGTGAGGGCCGCATTCTGACCCACCACCCGCTCGCACAGGCGGTCTTCCATCTTGAGCAGCTTCTCGACCTCGCCCTCGAGGATGCGGTTCACGGGAATGCCGGTCCAGCGGCTCACGATGGCGGCGATGTCGGGCTGCCCCACCTCCAGGCGGAGCATGGCGCTTTCCTTGGGTGAGACCGTCGCCAACTGCTTTTCCAGGACCGGAATCTCGCCGTATTCCAGGCGCGAGGCCCGCTCGTACTCACCCTTGGTTTTGGCCTGCTCCAGCTCGATGCGCAGGTCATCCAGGCGCTTCTGCAGAGTACGGGCACCCTCGATGACCTTCTTCTCGTTCTCCCACTGGGCCCGCAGCTGTCCCAGTTCCTCGTTCAGCTCCGCCATTTCCTTTTCCACATCGGCAAGCCGCGCGCGGCTCGCCGCATCCTTCTCCTTTGTGAGGGAATGCCGTTCCAGCTGCAGCTGCATCTCCCGCCGTTCGCGCACGTCGATCTCGGTGGGCCGGCTGTCGAGCTGCATGCGCACGGCGCTGGCGGCTTCGTCCATGAGATCCACGGCCTTGTCGGGAAGAAAGCGATCGGCGATGTACCGGTGGCTCAGCTGGGCCGCGGCCACCAGGGCCGCATCCTGGATGCGCACGCCGTGGTGCAGCTCGTAGCGCTCCTTCAAGCCGCGCAGGATTGAGATGGCATCCTCCACGCCGGGCTCTTCCACGAACACGGGCTGGAAGCGGCGCTCCAGGGCGGCATCCTTCTCGATGTACTTGCGGAATTCATCCAACGTCGTGGCGCCGATGCAGCGCAACTCACCCCGGGCCAGGGCGGGCTTCAGCAGGTTGGCCGCGTCCATGCCGCCGGACACGGCCCCCGCGCCCACCAGCAGGTGCAGCTCGTCGATGAAGAGCACCACCTGACCCGCAGCCTTTTCCACTTCCTGGATGACGCCCTTGAGGCGTTCTTCGAACTGGCCGCGATATTGGGTGCCCGCCACCAGGGCGCCCATGTCCAGGCCCATGACGCGCAGGCCCTTGAGGCTTTCGGGCACATCCCGCTTGTGGATGCGTTGGGCCAGGCCTTCCACGATGGCGGTCTTGCCCACGCCGGGTTCGCCGATAAGCACGGGGTTGTTCTTGGTGCGCCGCGACAGCACCTGCAGCACTCGGCGAATTTCCTCATCGCGGCCGATGACGGGATCGAGCTTGCCGACCGCCGCCAGGGCGGTGTAGTCCTTGGAATACTTCTCCAGGCTGGCGAACTTCTCCTCGGCGGTTTCGTCCTCCACCTTCGAGCCCTTGCGGGTGTCGCGGATGGCGGCTTCCAGCTTCTTCCGATCCAGGCCGAAGCGTTCCATCACTTTCTTGGCATCGGTGTGGGCGTTGGTGAGGGCCAGCAGCAGGGCATCTGTGGCCAGGAAGCGGTCGCCCAGGCCCCGACCCGTGTCGCTGGCCACCTCCAGGAAGTGGCGGAAGGCCGGGCCGACCTGCGGTTCCGAACCCCCCACGGCCCGGGGCAGCTTGGCGATGAGCGCTTCGGCCGCCTCAGCCAGGCCCTGGAGGGATTCCGGAGGCAGACCCGCCCGCTCCAGCAGGGGGTGAAGACCTGCCTCTGAAGCCAGCAGGGCTCCGAACAAGTGCTGGGGAACCAGTTCCGGATGCTGGTCTTGGGTGGCCCTCTGTTTGGCTGCTACCAGGACATCGTTGGCTTTTTGGGTAAAGGGAAGGAGGGACATGGGGCACCTCGAAACACAGCATAAATTGAATGTGACTCATGTGCGCTAATATTTTCTTCATGAATTGTGTTTGGTCTTCTGTGCGGACGGACACGCCAAGGGCTCCAGCAGTCTCTGCCCCGGGCGGATCCAAGGGCCGATGGGACCAAGTTCAGATCGGGAAGGGAATTGGACGATGCAGTAATTGGGTCTGCTTCCCCCTGGAAGCGCGGCTTGTCTTTCAGGCCAAACCGTACCGAGGTACCTGCATGGTGCTCCTCGCAATGCCCGTTTCCCTGCTGGTGTCTGGCGCTGACTCCCTATGGGCCTGGGGTTGGATCCCCCTGTTCCTGTTGCTGCTGGCCTTTCACGGGTGGCGGCACAGCAGCATGCGGGCCTTCCACCGGGGTGTGAAGGCCGAGCTCAGTTCCGAAACGGAAGAGCGCCAGCAGGTGGAAGAATCCCTGCGCCGCACCATGGCCATGTTCCAGATGCTGCAGGATGTCACGTCAGCGGTAGGCAATGCCCGTTCTCTGGAAGAAGCGCTCCAGAGCAGTCTGGATATCATTTCCGGCTACACCGGCTGGCCTGTGTCCCACGCCTTCCTGGCCGGGGAGGACGAGGGCCTGAACCCCCGCCTGTGTCCCAGCGGCATCTGGCACCTGGAAAGCCCCCACGATTTCGAACCTTTCCTGCGCAGCGCCGAACCCACGGGCATTCCCATGGGCAAGGGCCTCCCGGGGAAAGCCTGGTCCGGCCGTCGCGTGGCCTGGGCCAATTTCACGCAGGATCCCAAGCCCACCAGCATCTGCCAGAGGGCGCTGGAGGCGGGCCTGACCATGGGCATCGCCGTGGCGATCTTCCATGAGGAGGAGCTTGTCGGGGCCCTGGAGTTCTTCTCGCCGCCCTTCCCCGACCCGGATGAAAGCATGCTTAATGCACTGGATGCCATCGCGGTGCAACTGGGCATCGTGACTGAGCGCCTGAAGGCGGAAGAAGCCGTGGAGCACCTCAACCGTCGCCTGGTGGAACTCAATGAGGAAAAGAACCAGTTCCTGGGCATCGCCTCCCACGATCTCAAGAACCCCCTCAATTCCATTTCACTCACAGCCGAAGTTCTCATGGAGGGTGGCCTGTCCGAGGCCGAAGTCATGGAGATGGGGCGGCGGATCTCCCACGAAGCCCACCGTACCGCGCTGCTCATTCAGAAACTGCTGGATGTGACGGCCATTGAATCCGGCCGCTTCAACCTGCATTTTGACGAGGTCAGTCTCGGCGAACTGCTGCTGCAGGTGCAGGTGAAGTTCCAGGAACAGGCGCAGAAAAAGGGGCAGGAGCTGGTGCTCGATTTTGGGGGGGGCGACACGCTGGTATGGGCGGACCGCGAATACCTTCAACAGGTGGTTGAAAACCTGGTGAGCAACGCCCTGAAGTTCATGGCGCCGGGGCCGCCGGTACGCTCGGTGACCCTCGCCCTCTCGCAGAAAGGCGACCATGGTGTGCTGGAAGTCCGCGATGAGGGCCCCGGTTTCACCGAGGACGACAAGGCCAAGGCCTTCGGCCGCTTCACCAAGCTCACGGCCCGGCCCACCGGGGGTGAAGGGTCCACGGGCCTGGGCTTGGCCATCGTGAAGAAGCTGGTGGAGAGCATGAAGGGCAAGGTGACCCTGGAATCCCAGATGGGCCGGGGGACCACCTTCCGGGTGGTGCTGCCGATGGCGGCGGAGCCGGAACTGCCGGAGGCCTGAGTCTCTTCGGGCTGGCTGCTCGACCACGCTCCGCAAACGATCCCAATCCTTCTGCATCATGCCCATGCGCTTTTTCTCGGGCGGAAGGCCGCTGTGGCCCCGGATGGGTTGGCCCTGGGGCCCTCCTTGATGTACGAGAGCGCCTGCTTCAGCCCTTCCGGCTCCAGAGATGCATGACGGCGGCAATGGCCGGCTCGGGGAGCTGGGGTGCGGTCATGGGGGCTCCTTTGTCAGAATCTTAGGTGAACCAGCCAGCGGAGACTCCGGCATTGTCGGGCAGACCTGGGCCATCGGCTCTAGACTGGGGGCTTACCTGTGTTCTCTCTCTGGTTGCCCATGCTCATTTATTGGATTGCCCACACCCTGGCCCGCATCGTCGGCAAGATCTTCTTCCGACACCGAACCCTGCACCGGGAGTACATCCCCGAATCCGGCGGGGCCCTCATCGTGGCCAACCATGTGAGTTACCTGGATCCCTCCATGCTCGGCGCCTGCTTTCGCAAGCCCATCTACTACCTGGCCCGCAAGACCCTCTTCAAGGGCTTCCTGGGCTGGCTGCTGCCCCGCATCCAGGTCTTGCCCGTGGATCTCGGCAAGGGCGACCTCGCCAGCATGAAGCGCATTCTGAGGTTGTTGAAGGAAGGGAATCGCGTACTCATTTTCCCCGAAGGCACCCGCTCGCCCGATGGGACTCTGCAGGAGGCCGAGGCTGGCATCGGCTTCATCATCGCCAAGGGCGAGGTGCCCGTGGTGCCCCTGCGTCTCTTCGGCGCCCACGAGTGCTGGCCGAGGAATGCCAAGTGGCCCAGACCCGGCCGCATCACCGTCGCGGCCGGACCTGCCGTGGACTTCTCCAGCTTGCCCGAAGACCTGGCGGGCCGCGAACGCTACCAGGCCTGTGCCGATCTCGTCATGCAGTCCCTGGCGGCGATCCAGCTGAAAGCCTGAACTCAGCGTTTCCGGGCCACCATGAGGAACTCGCGTCCCGCCCGGCGCGGATGGCTTTCCTTGGCCGCATCGAGGTGGAGAACGTCGAAGTGGGGCACGGCGAGATGGCGCATCTCCTCCATGGCGATGGCGTGCGGCGGTCCCGAGGGTTCCTTCACCTCATGGAAAAGCGCGACCATCCAGATGCCACCTGAGCGGAGGTGCTGCGCGCAGGCTTTCACGTAGTCCGTGCGCCGGGGTGGATCCATGGCCACGAAACAGGTGTGGTCGAAGATGGCTTGCCAGGGGCCCAACTGCGTGGCGAACCAGTCGCCCTGCGACCACATGACGCGCTCGCCGTAGCGCTGCGTGGCACCCTGGATGGCCAGGGGCGCGAAGTCCATGCCGGTGACCATGAAGCCTCGCGAGGCCAGCTCCGCCGCGTCGTGGCCGTAGCCGCAGCCGGGCACCACCAACTCACAACCGGCCTGAAGGCCCAGGGGCAGGGCCAGTTCCAGCAACTCCTTCACCAAGGGCGTGGCCCGGTCCATGTCCCAGCCGGGGCGGCCTTCATCCTCGTAGAGCTTGTTCCAGTAGCCGGGCTGCGTCGTCATGGGACCAGCATAGAACGAGTGTCCCCATGCCGAACATGCGCGAAATACTTTGCCTATACACAAGAAATGAAACAAAATTGTGCAAACTGCGGCATTGCCTCCAGGAGCCACCCATGAACGGGACAGACCGTACGCATCGAAGGCTGCCTCTCACCGCGGTCTTGCTGCTGTCGCTGGCCCTCCCGGCCACGGCCCAACCTGCATCTATGAAGGACGACGCCCGCTCCGTCTACCAGCGGCGCATTCATCCGCCAGAACCTGCGGAGCGCATTGACTGGGCGGGCCGCATCGCCGAGCTGCTGAAGGAGGAGCCGGGGGATCTCAGCCTCACCGCCGTGGGCGACATGATCTTCAACCAGCCCATCACGCAGCTGGCAGAACCCGAGCGGGCGGGCCTGTTCCGCCTCATGCAGGAAGCCGACGTGGCCTACGGCAACATGGAATTTTCCCTCAACGACCGACCCGAGCTGCAGCGCCCCTTCTACAACTTTCGCGCGCCCCGGGACTTTCGTTGGGAGCTGGCCCGCACGGGCATCAACCTGGTGAGTCAGGCCAACAACCACGCCATGGATTTCGGGCCCGAGGGCCTCAAGGAATGCCTGCAGGCCCTGGATCAGGCCAACATCACCCACGCGGGCGCGGGCGCTACCTTGGCGGAGGCTCATGCTCTTGGGAAAACAGAATTGGCAGGCCACAAGACCACCGTGGGCCTGCTCTCCTACATGCGCTATTGGACGGCGAAATACCGCAGCAAGAATCCCGACGCACCCTCGCTGGCCACCATCGATCCCGCCGTGATTTTGGCCGTGCAGAATGGCAAGGTGGAGAAGGTGGAAGGTCCGCTGGAAGCCGATGTGGCCACCATGGAGGACGACATTCTCCTGGCCCGGCGCAAAACGGATCTGCTGCTGGTCACCCTGCACAACCACGACGTAACCCATCACCGGGCCCATGGCATCCAGGACACCACGCCGCCCAACGAGGAAATCATGTACCGCCGCGCCATCGAGGCCGGCGCGGACATGGTGCTCGGCACCGGCCCCCACGTGCTGCGTGGCATCGAGATCTACAAGGGACGGCCCATCTTCTACAGCCTGGGCGATTTCATCTACCAGTACCGCACGCCGGAGCGCATTCCGGCGGACCTCCTCAATCAGCGCGACATTGAAATGGCAAAGACGCCCAACGGCTCCGTGTGGGACCGCCGCGATTCCCGCGAAGTCCTGGAGACGGTGATGGTGCGCATGGTGCTGAACCAGGGCAAGCTCAAGCGTATCCAGTTGCTGCCCGTCACCATCGACGATGAGGGCCCCCTCTTCGGCGTGCCTCGCCTGGCCAGCACCAAGCGCGGCGGCGAGATCATCGCCCTGATGCAAAAGCTGTCAGCGCCCTATGGAACCAAGATCGTGAGCAAGGGCTGGTATGCAGAAGTCGAGCTCAAATAATACAGACAGAAAGAATGGCCACGGATGAACACAGATGGACACGGATAAGGACCTCATCCGTGTCCATCTGTGGCTTGCATTCGGTACTTCTTCTGACGCGCACCGACTCAGCGATCCGCCAGCAGCCACGCCGTGGCCAGCACCAGCCGGGCTATGCGTTTCACCTGCTCGGGGTCGAGCTGGTCCAGGGTGTCGCCGGGCTGGTGGTATTCGGGGAAATAGCTGCCGAAAAAGCGCACGAAGGGCACCTTGAGGCGGGCGAAGTCGCGGTAGTCGCTGCCGCCGTTGCGGCCATCGGTCCAGTCCAAGTGCAGGGACATGCCCGTGCCGCGGCCCGCCTGGGCGAGGATGGGGCCCAGGTCCCGGTGATCGGTGGAGAGACCGGGCTCGGCAAAGGTGGCGGGATCGAGGCCAGCTAGGAAGGCCTTCGCATCCTTCAGTCCGGCATCGGTCAGCAGGGTGTCGAGATCCGCTGGCAGCCATGGGTGGCCAATCATGTCGAGGTTGAGGTAGGCGTTGGTTCTGGCGAGGGGCCAGCGGGGATGGCGGGCGTAGTGGTTTGATCCGAACTTGCCTTCTTCTTCACCGGTCCAGAAGGCGACCAGGATGGATCGTCGAGGCCGCGTGGGACTCGCGGCCAGCACCCGGCATAGTTCCAGCAGGGCCGACACCCCCGAGGCGTTGTCATCGGCACCAGGATGGAGCACGCCCTTGGGTAGGCCCAGGTGGTCCATGTGGGCGCCGATGAGGATGGCTTCATGGTTCAGGACGGGGTCGGAGCCCTTCAGAAAGCCAAGCACGTTGAGGCTTTTCAGGGCACGCACCTGGCCCCGGATCTGCAGCGTAGCTGTGCCTTCACGATTCGACATCGCCAGCGCGCGAAGGCCTGGTGTCAGGGCCACGCGGGCCAACGGTGGTTCTCCGGAACCGAGTACACCGGGCGCGGCCAGAAAGGAGGGGAGCATGGGTTCCTGGCCAGCGGTGATGCGGGCTTCAAGTCCCTCTTCAAGAGCGATGGCCGCCTTGGCGCCCAGCTTCTCCAGGAGGGCCAGGCGAGCGTCGTAGCGATCCGCCCGGCGCTCGGAGGCGTATTTCGCGAGGAGCTCGGGCTTCCGCCAGGCCTCACCCTCCGGCAGGCCATCCAGGAACACCACGACCTTGCCGCGAACGTCTATGTGGCGGAAGTCATCATGCTGGAGGGCGACTTCCTGGATGCCATGGCCCACGAACACAGCCGGTCCCGAGAGGGTGCCTGGTTCAATGGAAGGCAGCACGGCCTGATGTCCGCCCTCGAAGGTGACGTTTGTCGGCCCCAGCTTAAGGTGAACGGCGCCTTGGCCTGGGCGCACCCCGCAGAGAGGCACGGTCTGGTGATAGGAAGGCCCGAGCGACGAAATGCCCAGGGTCTTCAGTTGGTGTGTGAGGTACTGGGCCGTGGCTTGCAGGCCGCGGGTTCCGAGGCCCCGACCCTGTTGTTCGGGGGCGGTGAGAAAGGTGAGATAGCGCGTGATCTGCGTTGTGTCCAGGCGTTCAACCAGGGTTGCCAGGGGCGCGGGAAGCGCTCCGGGTTGGTGGACGCGAATGAAGTCATCGCCGGGAGCCTGGGCCGTGGCGATGGCGCTCAGCAGGCCCAGGAAGACCGTGGCGCGCAGACTCACACAGGGCCCCAGTGGAAGAACAGGGTGGGCGGAATGAGCAGCAGGAAGGCCAGTACCACCAGTATCAGCATGAGCGGCAGGAACCACTTGGCCCACCGTTCCCAGGGGATCTTCGCCGCGCCCAGCACGCCCATGGTGACGGCGCTGGTGGGCAGGATGGGGTTGATGAGTTCCGATAGCGCGAAGCTGTAGACGCAGGTCTGGCGCGTGATGCCCACCAGATCAGAAAGGGGCGCCAGCACGGGCATGGTGAGGGCCGCCTGCGAGGTGCCCGAATGGATGAAGAAGTTGATGCCGCACTGCAGGAGGAACATCACCTGGGCGGTCATGGCCTTGGGCAGCACCTTGATGGCCGACGATCCGTAGAGCAGCAGCGTGTCCATGATGTGGGCATCGTTGGCGATCACCAGCAGGGCCCTGGCGCAGGCCACGATGAACACCACGCCCACCATGTCCTTGGCGCCGGCCACGAAATGCTTGGCGATCTCGCTGGGGCCCATGCGGCTGATGAGGCCGATGAGGATGCCCATGCCGAGGAACAGCGCGGCGATGGGTTCCAGGTACCAGTGGAACTTCAGCACGCCGTAGACCAGCAGGATGAGGGCGCCCAGGAAGGTGAGCAGGGCCAGGATGTGGGAGGCATTCCAGTCGTCGCCCAGGCCGGCGGCGTGGTTTTCCCGAGCCAGGTCGATGTCCCGCACGGGGCTCAGCTCGGGGTTCTTCTTGACCTTGGCGGCATAGAACATCACATAGGCGATGACCACGCTGGTGGCCACCACCCAGGCGCACACCCGGTAGACCAGGCCCGAGTAGATGGGCACGCCCGCGATGCCCTGGGCCACGCCCACGGTGAAGGGATTGAAAAAGGCGCAGGCGAAGCCCGCGGCGGCGCCCAGGAAGGGGATGGCGAGGCCCACGATGGAGTCGTAGCCCAGGGCTCGGGCCAGGACCACGAAGATCATCACCAGGGGAATGAGTTCTTCGGCCATGCCGAACACGGCCCCGGCCAGGGAGAACACGGTCATGAGCACCGGGATGAAGAGCAATTCCAGGACGGGGTGGCGGCGCAGGTGCACCGTGAGGCGCTTGATGCCCTGCTCCACGGCGCCGGTCTCCTGGAAGATGCCGAAGCTGCCGCCGATGATGAGCAGGAAGGAGATGAGGCCCGCCCCGTCCAGGAAGCCCTTGATGGGCGCCACGAACAGGGTCTGGAGGCCCAGGAAGGTCTTGGGCAGCTGGTGGAAGGTGCCATTCACGGGCACCTTGAGGCGGCTGCCATCCGGCAGCACCTTCTCGATCCGCTGGAACTCGCCGGAGGGCACCAGCCAGGAAAGGATCAGCACCACCAGCATCAGGGCGGCCACGATCACCAGGGTGTGGGGCATTTTCAGCCCTGACGCTGGCGGAGGATCCTGGGTATGGGTGGCCTGGTCCTGGTCGTTCACTCGAACATCCCCTTGGCCAACAGCTTGCCCGCTTTCATCAGCGGGCGACCCTTGGCGATGACGGT
>JAYVRY010000285.1:0-12040 GCA_043775845.1 Acidobacteriota bacterium | reverse complement strand
GGCCGGAAAGGCCGACCCTTCGCGTGCTGGTACCGCGCAGCCGCAGGAAGCCAGGGCCGAGAGCAGGCCCACGGTCTTGAGCACGACCGTCTTGCCGCCGGTGTTGGAGCCCGAAATGATGAGTCCCGGCCGACCCGGTTCCAGCACCAGGTTGAGGGGCACCACGGCGTGGGGCAGGGGCTCCAGGCCCATGGCCTCGCGTACGGCGGGCAGCAGCAGGGGATGGCGGGCCTCCAGGAGGCAGAGGCGGCCCTGCTTGGGGTCAGTGGCCAATTCAGGGAGCAGGCCATCGCACAGGGCCGCCCAGCGCAGCAGGGCTAGCGCCTGATCGGCCTGGGCCTGCAGGTGGCGCCAGCGGACGAAGTCCTCCCGGCGAGCCCGCAGTTCCGCCAGCAGGTTGCGGAGGAAGGCCTGGACCGCCTGGGCGTAGTCCCGGTCGGCTTCCACGAAGGTGTTGTTGAGGGGTACTGCCTCCATGGGCTCCACGAACACCGTGGCGCCGCTGCCGCTGCGATCCAGCACCAGACCGGGCATGAGGCCCCGCCGCTCCGTGCGGACGGGCAGGCAGAAGCGCCTGTTGCGTTCGACCACCATGGCCTCGTTGAAGGCATCCGGGCTGGAGCGCAGCAGCTTCTGGAGCTTGGCCTGCACGGCCTGGAAGGCATCCTGCCGCTCGCGGTGGAGGCTCGCCAGGGCGGGAATGCGCAGGGGATCCAGCTGGCCGTCGGCATTGAAGCTCTTCACCAGGCGCTCGGCCAGGGGCGCCGGATCCGGCAGCAATGCCGCAGTCACCTGCAAGCGGTCGATGCCCAGGTGCGTGCCCGGCGGGGCGGGGCGCGAGTCCGGCCAGGGCAGGGCGGTCAGGTTTTTCAGGAGCGTGGAAAGGGCCTTCAACCCATCCCGCAGCTGCCGCCAGTGCTCAGGCAGCAGCCAGCCGGCCGGATTCAGCAGCTCCTCCAGGGACTCGTCCATGGGGACGGTGGGCAGGCGCTCCGGAGAGGCGGCCCACAGGTCCTGAAGTTCCAGCTGGTGAAGCCGTCGCAACCCAGCGAGGCCATCCCCAGGGTGCATGGCCCCGAGCGCCTGGCGCGCCGGTTGCGTTCGCGCGCCAGACTGGATCAGGCGCACGGCTTCAGGGAATTCGAGGGCTTCCAGTTCAGGGTTCATGGGGCAATCTTCAGTCCTCAGTCTTTGAATCTTCAGTAAAACAAAAGGCCCGCTTTCGCGGGCCTTTTTAACGCGATGCGAAAGCATCGAGCCGTATCAACCGATCATGCGACGCTCTTGTGCGAGGCGCTTCAGGGTCTTCTTCTCGGTATTCGCTGTGCTCATACGCGAGACCTCACGCGGCTATCACCGCGGAAGGATCAACCAATCATGCGACGCTCTTGTGCGAGGCGCTTCAGGGTCTTCTTACGGGCGGCAAGCATCTTCCGCTTGCGCTTGGCGCTGGGCTTCTCGTAGTGCTGGCGTTTCTTTAACTCGCTAAGAATGCCGGACTTCTCGCATTTCCGCTTGAAGCGGCGAAGGGCGAACTCGAACGTTTCGTCTTCTTTGACCTTGACTAAAGGCATGTGGATGCACCTCCTTTCCCGTGGATTTCGACTGGGCTGCCAGGCAGCACCAGACCGAACGACAAGTGTATCTCGGATTACCTGCTCTGGCGAGTGTGAAAACCTCCCGTTACTCTGTGAGTTGCCACTTCGGAGTCTCATGCCCCGCCCCCTGCTGTTGATCGTGGACGGTGAGTCCATCCTGACTCCCAGCCTCCTGTCTGCCCTGGAGGGCGATGGTTGGGTGGTACAGCGGATCCGCTCGGCCGAGGCCCAGGCCTTCCTGGACCAATCTCCGGAGCCGGATCTCATGCTGCTGGACGAGTCCGTGGCCGGGGAGGCCGGTTACGCGGTGGCCCGGCGGTTGCGAGAACGCAAGCCCGGCCTGCCCCTGCTGGTGATGGCCCAGGGGACGGCCGGTGGGACCGTGCCAAAGAGGCCTTCCGGCGAGGTTCAGGGTTTCCTGGAGCGCACCCAGACCGAAATCGCCATCATGGCCCTGCTGCGCAAACACCGGCCAGACGCCACGAAATACACCACCGATGACATCTTCGGGGACCTGCTCGCCGACCTGGAGCGGGAGGAGGCGCCAGTCCACCAGGACGCCTTTACCATCTTCACGGAACCTGCGGTGCTCGCGGGGAAGCATGCTGCCCGGCCGCCCATGGCTGCCGATGACATCTTCGGCCCTGTGCTCCATGAGGTGGAAGCCCATGCGGTGTCCGTGCCCGAGCGGAAGAACCTGCCGACGTCTTCCGTCACCCTGGCCCCGGCCCGGAAGACCGAGCCACCGCCTGCGGCCCCGCGCTCTGAGGCGGAGCCCCTGGCACCTGCAGATTTCACCCTGAGCGGCATCTCCGGTGTGAAGGATCCCTTCGAGTGGGCCGACGCGAGCCCAGTGCTGCCCCCGTCGACTCCGGCCCCGTCGACTCCGGCCCCGTCGATACCGGCCCCATCGATACCGGCCCCGTCGATACCGGCCCCGGCTTCCGTGAAGCAGGAAGCCCCTGGCACCTCCCAGCCCCTGGAGGAGTACGGGAATTACTTCCTGCTGGAGAAGATCGCCGTGGGCGGCATGGCGGAGCTCTTCAAGGCCCAGCAGCGGGGCGTGCAGGGCTTCCAGAAGATCGTGGCCATCAAGCGGATCCTGCCGCACTTCAGTGACAACGAGGACTTCGTCACGATGTTCATCGATGAGGCCAAGCTCGCGGCCCAGCTGACCCACCCGAACATCGTGCAGATCTTTGATCTCGGGAAGGCCGGCAGCTCCTACTACATCGCCATGGAGTATGTGAACGGGCGGGACCTTCGCACCATGTTGAAAAAGGTTCGCGAATATGGAACGCCGATCCCCGAACAGGTGGCGGCTTTCGTGGTGATGAAGGTGGCCGCGGCGCTGGACTATGCCCACCGCAAGCGCGGTTTCGACGACCGCGAGCTGAAACTTGTCCACCGCGACATCAGCCCCCAGAACATCCTCGTGTCCACCGAGGGCGCCGTGAAGCTGGTGGACTTCGGCATCGCCAAGGCGGCCAGCAAGGCCAGTCACACCGTGGCCGGGGCCTTGAAGGGGAAACTGCTCTACATGAGCCCCGAGCAGGCCACTGGGCAGCCCCTGGACAACCGTTCAGATCTCTATTCTCTGGGCCTGGTCCTCTTCGAGCTGCTTACCGGCGAGCGGTGCTTCCAGGCCGATTCGGAACTGGGCGTGCTGGAGAAGGTGCGCCTGGGCCGCATATCCGATCTGGCTTTCCTGAACCCGAACGTATCCAAGGAAATCGCGGCCATCGTCAGCCGGGCCCTTCAAAAGGGTGTGGACCATCGGTACCCCTCCGCCCGGTTCATGGAGCGGGACTTGCGGGAATACCTCCAGCGCCAGGGGCCACCTATTACGGAACACGATGTCGCCGAGTATTTGACGGCACTGCTGAAGGGAGACCGGGAGCGCCTGGCGACGCTGATCTCCACGAAGTTCCCGGCCCCGACCAACCTGGTGACCGGTTCCCATCGGGTGCTCTCGGACGCGTCCGTGGCTCAGAAAGTATCCGGTGATTACACCAGCACCAGGACTGCCGCCGCCCTGCAGACCCCCACCTCGGACCAAGTGACGCGGACGCAGTCCCCCCTGTCGACCATCCAGGAAGGGGAATCCACGCGGCCGAGTTGGCTGCTTCCCGTGATCCTGGCCGTGGCTGTGATCCTGGTCATCATGCTGGCCGTGGCCGCTTGGTCCTGAACCAGGATAAACTCGATTTTCCATTTCTTTTTTTCCATCCCCGGAGCACCCCATGGATCTGAGCCAGGACCAGAAAGCCTTCTACGAGACCACTCGGGAGCGCTGCCGCTCTGAGGTGTCCCAGATCAACAACACCATCGCCTCGGAAGTGCAGCGGGTGAAGGATCTCCTCACCAGCCTCAGCAACCGCAAGACCGCCGTACTCCAGATGTACGGCGCCGCCTGCGAAGTGCTGGGCGAAGAGAACGATCTCGCGGAAGAGTCCATCGAGATCGAGTTCTAACCGACCGCCCACCGGGCTGAGCATCACGCTCAGGTTGGCCTTCCGGCGCTGATTAAAGCGTAGCGGTAACCCGTCAATCCACCCGCATCAACGGCGCTGCGCACTTCTGGCAGTTGCTCTGGTGCGGGGGATTCTTTTTCCCGCAGTGGCTGCAGATGAGCGTCTTGGCCTGCTTCCGCCGCCAGATGCGCAGGTAGAGGACGGCAAGGAGCAGGACCAGCAGGCCGGCCTTCTGGCTCGACTGGAGGTGGAACCCCGTGGGGCTGTCCGCCTTCGGCTTCGCGGGTTGTTCGGAGAGGCTGAGGCTGGTCTGGATCATGGTTCTGCGCTTTCGTCGGCTTGCGGTTCGCTCAGGTCTTCCCTGTCATCCGATTCCACCGAGGGTTCCGCTTCGGTGACCTCAAGGATGTCTGCGGTCTCTGTGATCATGGCGCCCCCACCGAACAGCCCATCCTCGGGCATGGGCGGTTCCAGGGCAGCCAGGGCTTCGGCTTCCAGGCGGCCTTCGCCGAAATCCTCCAGGCGGGGCAGGTCGTGGAGGGTCTTCAGGCCAAAGTGCAGCAGGAAGGCCTGGGTGGTGGCGTAGGTCATGGGACGGCCCACCACGGGCTTGCGGCCGGCGGGGGTGATGAGCTGCCGCTCCATGAGGCTCTTCACCTGGTTGCCGCTGCTGGTGACACTACGGATGGCATTCAGCTCCGTGATGGTCACCGGCTGACGGTAGGCGATGATGGCCAGGGCCTCGATCTGAGCGGGCGTGAGCTTGCCGCTGCGAGTGGTAGTCACCAGGCGCGAGACCATCTCCTTGTAGACCGGACTGGTAGCCATGCGCCAGCCGCCGCCCACTTCCAGCAGGCGCAAGCCGCGGGCACCCTGCAACTGCTCCTGCAGGTTCTCGATGCCCTGCTGCAAAGCGCCCTCGCCCAGGCCCGTCAGTTCCCGCAGGCGGGCCAGGTCGAGCACCTCTCCCGCCGCGGTGAACAGGGCCTCCAGCGCGCCCGAGAGGCTGCCGCCCTCATCCCACAGCGGGCTCTGACTGAAGATGTCCTCGGATTCGTTCACCGGTACCCTCCCAGGCGCTGGCCCATTTTCACGTCGCCGGTCGTCCGTCCCGCCACCCAGTCGGCAGCCTTCGGCCCGCCGATGAGGAGGATCACGGTGGAACCGAATTCGAAGGTGCCGAGATCGTCGCCGGATGCGCAGGGCAGGGCTTCCACAGCGAATCCACCATCCTTCGGCAAGGTGCGTCCACTCAGCCAGCGATCATCGATGACCACGCCACCCACATGCGTGGCGCCCACCAGCACCGCAGCCACTTCCAGCCCTTCATCTGGGCCCGTGCCAGATGCCGTCCAGGTGGCCCGCCGATTGCGCTCGTAAAGGCGGGGGATGTTGTCCGTGCTCGCGTCGTTCACGGGCCAGAGTTCGCCTTCGACGCGACTCACGGCGCTGACCCGGCCCTCGATGGGCACGTGGATGCGGTGGTAGTCCTTGGGCGAGAGGTAGAGCGTGAGGAAATGGCCGCCCTCGAAGCGGGCGGCATGCGGATCGTGCTTGAGCAGTTCGGTGATGCGGTAGGGCAGGCCCTTGGCCTGGATGGCAATGCCGGATTCGATGCGACCGCTCGCGATGATGCGGCCATCCACCGGGCTGTTCACGAAGCCGGCCACGGGCGCTTCCTGGGGACGCAGGCCGGGCTTCAGGCGGCGCGTGAACAGGGCCTGAAGGCTGGTGTAGTCCCCCAGGGAGAACTCGGCTTCAGCCAGGTTTATGCTGTAGTGGCCCGCGAAGCGGCCCAGCAGGGGCAGGCGCCAGGCGGCCGGCAAGGTCCGGGTGGCGGCCCAGCCCACCACACGGGAACCCAGCTTCTTGGGGTAGAGGCCCAGCGCTTTTAGAGACCAGGGGCCCGGCGTCCAGATCAGCACGTAGACCACCCAGAGCAGGACGAGGACTAGCGCGAGGCGCGAGGGTGGGGGCCAGGAGAGTTGCATCCCATCAGGATAACCCGGCAGGGCCCCTGGAATGATGTGGGGGACTTACTAGCGGCCGACCACCACCATCTGGAAGCTATTGGGCGTCATGGTGGGGCGCGGTCTCGGAACTTCAGGGGTGGGTGCCGGGGCAGGGGAGAAGTCGGCGGCGGGCAGGTAGAGCCGGTGGGTTTTCTCATCCAGGGCCATGGTGCGGGCGCTCTTCTTCGTGGGGACTTCCGATACTACGGTGTATTTGTCTGGGTTCTCCTGCCGCAGCACGGTGAGGGTGCCCTCGCCATTGGAACTGAAGGCCAGGCCCAGCTCCGCATCGTACGTCGCGGCGTCAGCCCCGGCGCCAATGGCGGGGGTGGCCACCACTTTCCCGGTATCGGTGTTCACCACGGCCATGAGCTTGTTGCCGCCCACAATGAAGAGGCGGTGGTGCTTCAAGTCGATGGCCATGCCGGTGGGATCTTCGAGGGGCGCCAGGGACCACTTGGCTTCGAGGGTGAGTTTCTTCGCATCAATGACGGCTACTTCCGCTGAGTCTTCCAGGTTCACGAAGACGCGACCTTTGCCATCGGTGGTGGCGAATTCCGGCTTGTGGCCGAAGGAAATGGTGCCCAGTACCGCGCCATTGGTGGCGTCGAAAATGGTGACGTTCTTGCCCCGGCCATTGAAGCTGAACACCCGCTTGGTGGCGGCATCGTAGAGGATGGCGTCAGGGTTATCACCGGTGGTCTTGTATTGGCCGAGCACCTCGAGGGTGCTGAGCTTGAAGATGGTGATGGTGTGGCTGCGGCCGTTGCTGGTGAAGCCACGGTCGAGGTCCGGAGCCAAGGCCACGCCATGGACGCCATCGGTGCCCTTGATCTCGCCCAGTGTTTTACCTTCCAGATCCAGCACCATCACCCGGTCGGTCCTGGGCAGGTAGATGCGCTTGGCAGTGCTGTCGAGCGTCACATAGTCCCAGCCGCCAGGGCCCCCCACGGGCAGGGACTTGAGCGTGTGGAATCCAGTTTCAGGAGCTGCGGCCATCAGGCCAAGTGAAAGGAAGGGTGTCATGAACCTGCGCATGGTGGGCCTCGGGAAAGGCGATCACCCTACCACGCAGGATGAGGCAATCGCGCGCTCATCTCGCGGCCAGCATCCAGGAGCGACCTTCTGAAGCGCCGATGAGGCTGTCATCGTGGAGGGTATGACCATCTGGCACCTTGTCACCGTCATGGCCGCGGCCTTCATCGCCGGGGCCATCAATGCCATCGCGGGGGGCGGCACGCTGGTGTCGTTTCCCGCACTGCTGGGCATCGGCCTCACGGGCCAGCAGGCCAACGTCACCAGCACCCTTGCCCTTTGGCCTGGTTCCATCGGTGGCTTCTGGGGGCATCGCGAGGATCTCGCTGGCATCAAATCCTTCGCGCTCCGCCTGATGCCGCCCTCCCTCATCGGTGGCGGCCTGGGCGCCTGGCTCATGCTGGTGACGCCCCAGAAGCTCTTCGACCAGTTGGTGCCCTGGCTGATCCTCACGGCCTCCGTGCTGCTGGCGGCCAACGATCCCGTCAATCGGCTGCTGAAGCAGATCCACGGCCATGAGCGCACGGCCGGCTGGTGGACCGCCGCCATCTGTTTCCAGTTCATCGTGGGCATCTACGGCGGGTTCTTCGGCGCGGGCATCGGCATCCTCATGCTGGCGGCCCTCAGCCTGCTGGGGCTCACGGACATCCACCAGATGAATGGCCTGAAGAACCTGCTGGCCCTCTGCATCAATGGCATCGCCATCTTCGCCTTCATGGTGATGGAATTCCTGCGCCATCCCGGCAACGCCAAGTGGATGCTGATCCTGCCCATGGCCGTGGCCGCGGGGCTGGGTGGTCTCACGGGCTCCCATATGGCCCACCGCGTGGGGCGCGGCGCCGTCCGGGTCGGCGTCGTGAGCATCGGCTTCATCTTGTCAGCCTGGTATTTCTACAAGACCTACGGGGTATGAGCCGATGAAAGGGCGAACCACGCCATGTCTGAGGAGTTCGCATGACCGAAACTGCCATCACGTTCGATGATGTTCTGCTGATTCCCGCCTACAACCACCACGAATCGAGGCGGGTCGTGGACATCGGCATGACCGACAAATCCGGCAAGCTCAAGCTGGGACTGCCCATCATGACGGCCAACATGGACACGGTGACGGAAGATGGCATGGCCAATTTCGTGGGCGAGCGGGGTGGCATCGGCGTGCTCCACCGCTTCGTATCCGTCGATGAAAACGTGGCGATGTTCAAGCGCTGCCTTCACCCCACCTTCGTCTCTGTGGGCACCTCTGAGAGCGAAATGGAGCGCATCGAGGCGTTGCGCGATGCGGGTGCCGACTACTTCTGCGTGGATGTGGCCCATGGCCATGCCAAGTACGTGGGCAAGATGGTCAAGCGCATCCGCCAACTGCTGCCCAATGCCTGCATCATGGCGGGCAACGTGGCCACCTATGCCGGGGCGGACTACCTGGCTTCGGTGCACGCCGACATCGTGAAGGTGGGCATCGGCCCGGGCAGCGTCTGCACCACCCGCATCAAGACGGGCTTTGGCGTACCCCAGCTCAGCGCCATTCAGGAGTGCGCCCGGGCCGATCGTTCCATCGTGGCCGATGGCGGCATCCGCACCCCTGGCGACATCGTGAAGGCCCTGGCCTTTGGCGCGGATTTCGTCATGGTCGGCGGCATGCTGGCGGGTACCCGGCCCACGCCTGGGGCCCCTATCCTGGATGAGAAGACTGGCGCGGCCCACAAGGTCTACCGGGGCATGGCCAGCAAGGAAGTGGCCGAGGATCACCTGGGCGGCCTCACCGGCTGGAAGACCTCCGAAGGCGTGGCCACCCAGGTGCCCTACCGGGAAGACGAAGAAGAGATTCTCGCCGACATCATCGGCGGCCTGCGTTCGGGCCTCACCTATGCGGGGGCGAACACCATCCGGGAACTCCAGCGCAAACTCAACTACGTAATGGTGTCGCCCGCGGGCCGGATTGAGAGTCTGCCTCACAAGCTCCTAGGCTGAAGGATGGTCCATTGACTCAGCCCTTCGGATGGCTACACGGGAGAGACCTGGCAGTGCTAACCTTCGGGCCACCTCTCACTGGAGCAACCATGAAGCGCCTGTTGGCTGGTTTCTTCCTGCTCGCCAACCTTTCTGCCGCGCGGCCCCCGGAACCGGCGGACTGCGTGGCCTGCCACGACACCATCAACCTGGATGCCTTCCGGACCCGGACCCATGGCAAGCTGACCTGTGTGACCTGTCACAGCGCCATCACGACACTGCCCCATGCCGACAAGCTGCCACCGCCCCAGTGCGTGCGCTGCCATGACCACGAGGGGCAGGACTACGCCAACAGTGTCCACGGGGTGGCGCGCAAGCAGGGGAAGGACCACGCGCCCACCTGCATAACCTGCCACGGCCACGCCCACGATGTCGTTCCCAAGAACAACCCGGCCTCCAAAGTGGCCCGGAAGAATATGGACGCCACTTGTGGCAAGTGCCATGACCAGGACTTCCTGAAGAAGCTCTCCACGCGGCTGCCCGGGCGGGCCTCACGGATGGACCTCAAGAAGATGCCCAATAAGTAGGAGGGAAGGGCTGGGTGAGTTACCCGCTCACGATCGCCCCGCCCATGGCCCGCCAGTGGTTCATTACCTTGAATTGAAATGATGCTGGTTGAGTAAATCCGCTCCATGGATCCTGGTGTTTTTATCATCCCGCGATGCTCTTTTTGGCCTACGTTCCTTACGCAACTGCCCTTGGAATCAAGTGCTGTTTGAATGTTGGCGAGAATGACCACCCTTGAACGTCCGCCTGTTGTGGAAAAGAACTGGATTCTAAACCCCACGCAGATTTGACCGATGAAGGGGGTGTTCGTGAACGGGGGCATAGTCAAAATGGAGATGCTCTGTTTGCGAATGTTAAAACAATGATTATCTTTTTTATCCAAACAATGGCTCACATGTACAAGTCAATGTAGAGCAAATTGGGTTATTGAAAGTTATCCGCGTTCTATCTTTGCTCACAATTTGACCTAGTATGTGGTCAAGACGTCCTGAGCTGACGGTTCCATCAAGAGGAGCATTCACATGCCAAACATTGCCTCCATCATGAAGGATGAAATTTTACGACTGGCCCGAAAGGAAGTTCGTGCTGAAGTCGCCAGCCTCAAGAAAGCTTCGGCCCAGTACCGATCTGATATTGCGGAACTGAAGCGGCGCCTGGCTGGTCTGGAGAAACAGCAGGTCCGAACGGAGAAGCGAGCCGCGAAGGAAGTGGGCGCCCCAGCCATGGGCGAAAGCGCGACCCGCGTGCGATTCAGTGCCAAAGGATTTGCCTCGCAGCGGAAGCGGCTGAAATTGTCCGCCGGTGAGTTGGGCGTGCTGCTGGGGGTTTCCGCGCAGACGGTCTACAACTGGGAGGCCGAAAAATCTCGGCCTCGTCAGCAGCACATGGCCGCCATCACCGAGCTGAGAACCCTAGGCAAGCGCGAAATCAAGGCCCGGTTGGCCAGCCAGCCACCGGCAGAAGCCGAATAACGTCCCCAGGATTGCCCAAGGTTTCCCAGAGGGGCGGTCCTCCTTCATCCGTCAGCAGCGCCAATAATTGGGCCAATAGCGCCTCTTTAGACCCCCGTTTTGGGGGTCTTTTTCTATCTGGGATCTGTTCAGAATTCACCCCCCGTTTCAAAGGAGACGAAAGTAGGGCATCAACCCAACATTCAAGAGAGGATCTCCTTGTCCGGACACCAGCAGTCTCAAGAAATGGGGATTCCATCGAGGGGCTACGTCCTTCTTGCGATGGTCTTGCTCGCGCCCGTCCTTGCCACCAAGGGAGCGCTGCTCGGATGGGTCTTGGGCTTCATCGCCGCTGCTGCGGGTGCCTGGCTGCTGCGGAAAATCTTGAAGCCTGGCGTCCAGTCATCCGACCAGGAGGAAGCCCACGCCCACTCGACCTCTCCTGCCACGGAGGACCCCCTGTCCGTGGCGGTGGTTCCCGTCTGGCGTCGGCAAACTCAGTCCGTCCACGACCAGACTGAAGAAGCGGTGACCGATCTCACCACCCGGTTTTCCGGCATGCAACGCCTGCTCCTGGAAGCTTCCGGGAAATCCGGCCTGGAGGTCGAGGCGCACATGCAGAAGGTGATCCATGGCGCCCAGGAAAGCCTGGGACAAATCGTGGCCACCCTCGAAGAGAACCATGCCCGGCGTGGGGTTCTCATCACCAAGGTCAGCGGTCTGCTGGAATTCACCGAGCAATTGCAGGCCATGTCCGAGGAGGTCATCGGCATTGCCAACCAGACCAACCTGCTCTCCTTGAATGCGGCCATCGAGGCCGCCCATGCCGGCGAGCAGGGGAAGGGCTTTGCCGTGGTGGCCGATGAGGTGCGCAAGCTCTCCGACCGTTCCGCCACCGCCGGCGTCAACATCACCGAGAAGGTCCGCTGGATGAGCGAATCCCTGGACAACATCATCCAGGGCGTTCAGGAGTTCAATGCGCGTGGTGAAGAGCTGACCTCAACGGCCAAACACACGGCCCAGTCGGTGGTGTCGTCCTTCCACGAGGCCTCGGCGGAACTGAATGCCTCCATGTCCCACCTGGAAGGCGTGAACAAGACCGTCCAGGCGGACATCCAGGAAACCCTCTTCCACCTCCAATTCCAGGATCGGGTTTGTCAGATCCTCCGGAACACCCTCCGGGACATGCAGAAATTCGAAGCCCGGAAAAGCGTGGTGGTAGGGCAGGGCGAGATCGAGGTCTGGCTCCGGAACCTCGAAGCCACCTACACCTCGATGGAAGAGGTTCATCACCACTGAGGTTCGAATCCCCCACTCTCCGCCGCCAGATGAAAGAAGCCGCCTTTCGGCGGCTTCAATCTGGCGGAGAGTGAGGGATTCGAACCCTCGGTAAGCTTTTGACCTACACACACTTTCCAGGCGTGCTCCTTAAACCACTCGGACAACTCTCCATGGCT
>JAYVRY010000284.1:0-3471 GCA_043775845.1 Acidobacteriota bacterium | reverse complement strand
GAGCAGGGCTGGGCGATCCTGGAGAAACAGAAGGGCCCCGTGGACGGCTCCGGCTCCCGCTGGCTGGATCTGGAATGGCATCGAGCCCACGCCCTGCTCCTGACCACCGTGCCGGCCACGGAGGCAGTGGTGCAGGAGGCCCTGGAGGCCTGGGGCGAGGTCCAGGCCGCGGCCCGGGATCTGCAGTTCCCCGCGCAAATCCTCGAGGCCAGCGCCGAGGGTGCCCAACTGCTGTTGCAGCGGGGCGAGAAACTGGGGGCCCGATCCCGCATGCAGGATGCCTTCCCCAGCTTCCAGCAGCTCTGGACCCGCCTCCCCGAAGCCCAGGAGACCAGCTTCATGGGTCGGGAAGACATGCATCGCTTCCGCCAGACCGTCGAATCCGTGGGCCTGCGCTTCATCCTCCCCGAGCGGGCCGACCCGCTGGTGGACTGGACCCCCACCCAGATGAACATTCCGGCCTTCCCTGCTTCCGAGTGAAAAGAGCTTGAACAGGATTGACAGGATGAAAGGCTCGATTAACAGGATTCAAAAAAAAGCGCTGGTCACGGAAGGCGCAGAAGCTCGCAGAGGACGCGGAAGTGGCCGTGATCCTCGCCGCACGGGCCCGCTGAAGGCGGCTTCCGCGACCAGCCTCCCTGTCCCCTTCCTGTTCATCCTTCTTTCAATCCTGTGAATCCTGTCTCAGCTTTTTAGTGTTCTCATTAGAGCCCACGGCTTCGACCTTCCAGCGGAGACCCCATGAGCCACCAGCCTGCCGAAACACGCGTACGCATCACCCTCCCCCAGTTGCATGCCTGGTACCGGGCGGGCCGCAAGCTGGTGATGACTACAGCCTACGATGCCGCCACCGCCCGCATCGCGGACGCCGCGGGGGTGGACCTCATCCTGGTGGGCGACAGCGTCGGGAATGTCTGCCTGGGCTTCGAAAACACCCTGCCCGTGAGCATGGCCATGATGAACCACCACCTGGAAGCCGTGGTCCGCACCCAACCCAGCGCCTTCCTGATGGCCGACATGCCCTATCTGAGTTTCCACCTCAGCGTGGCAGACACCGTGCGCAACGCCGGCGGCTTCCTGCAGCGGGGCGCCCAGGCCGTGAAGTTGGAAGGCGGCGCCAAGCGCCTGCCCATGATCCATGCCCTCATCGACGCCGAGATCCCCGTGATGGGCCACCTGGGCCTCACCCCCCAGAGCGTGAATCCCATGGGCGGGTTCAAGGTCCAGGGCAAACAGAAACCCGACGCCCTGCGCCTGCTGGAGGACGCCCAGAAGCTGCAAGAGGCCGGTTGCTTTGGCCTGTTGCTGGAAGGCATCCCCGCGGATCTGGCCGCCAAGGTTACCGAAACCGTTGAGATTCCCACCATCGGAATCGGTGCGGGGCCCCAGTGCTCGGGCCAGGTATTGGTCTTTCATGATGTGCTTGGGCTGCTCCCCGGGAGCTCGCCGAAATTTGTTCGACGCTATGCCGAGGGATTTGAAGACCTACGGGTGGCCTTGGCTTCCTGGGCGGAAGATGTGAGGGGCGGAGGGTTCCCTGATGGGCGGGAATCCTATACGCTTCCAGAAGCCGTTCGTCTGGCTGTGACCCAGTGGCACCCCTGAATTCCTCCTGGGCAAGCTGGTCGGCACCATTTGAAGGATCCCGCTTTTGTCTATGCGAGTTGTCCGTACCATTGCTGATATGCGCGCCCTGCTCCGCCCCTTGAAGGGGGAAGGCAAACGGATCGGCTTCGTTCCCACCATGGGTTTTCTGCACGAAGGGCACGGGGCACTGATCCGCCAGAGCGCCGCCCGCTGCGACGCCACCATCGTCTCGATTTTCGTGAACCCGACCCAGTTCAGTCCGAGTGAGGACCTGGCCAACTACCCCCGGGACTTGGAACGGGACCAGAATCTCTGCCTGGAGGCCGGCGCCACGGTGCTCTTCCTGCCCGAGGTCGCCGAGATCTACCCCACCGGCTTCGAGACCCACGTGGAACCGGGCCGCCTGGCGGAATCCCTCTGCGGACGCTTCCGGCCCGGCCATTTCCGGGGGGTGGCCACCGTGGTCGCCAAGCTCTTCAACATGGTGCAGCCGGACCTGGCCTTCTTCGGCCAGAAGGACTTCCAGCAGACCGTGGTGATCCGGCGCATGGCCCGGGACCTGAACCTGCCCGTGGACCTGGTGGTGGTGCCCACGGTGCGGGAGGCGGACGGCCTGGCCCTGAGCAGCCGGAACGCCTACCTCGACGAGGATGCCCGCCGCAGGGCCCTTTGCCTCAGCCAGGGTCTGCTGGCCGCCAAGGCAGCCTTCGATGAAGGCGAACGGGAGGCTGCCCGGCTGCTTCAAATGGCCCGTAGCCCCCTGGCTGGCGTGGATTCCCTCCAGTACCTGGAGCTGGTGGACACCCAGAATCTGGAGCCCATTCAGGGGCCGGTGGATCGCAGTGCAGCCCTGTGCGTGGCCGCCTACGTGGGCAGCACCCGGCTCATCGACAACGTGCTGCTGGTACCGGGCATCCTGGACCCAGCCGCGGATCGAGCCCCTCAGAACACTTAACTAAATGACTTTAGATAAATTACAAATTGTGATTGAGGCCCAAGAAAAAATCGGGGCTGGACCCAAAGGATTCCCGGGCCCATTCTATAAGCGTTGGCCGGGACTCCGCTGCGAGCCTGGACCGGAGGATGCATGCTGCGTCACTTCTTGCTCGGAAAGATCCATCGCGCCACCGTGACCCGGGCCGATCTGGACTACGTGGGCTCCATCACCCTGGATCCCCTGCTCATGGAAGCCGCCGGTTTCCTGGAAAACGAGAAGGTGGATATCTACGACGTGACCAATGGGTCGCGCCTGGCCACCTATGTCATCCCCGGCACCCCGGGATCGGGCGAGGTGGGCATCAACGGCGCCGCCGCCCATCGGGTGAACCAGGGCGACCTGGTCATCATTGCGGCCTACGGCTGGATGAGCCCCGAGGAAGCCGAAACACTGGCCCCCAAGGTGGTCTTTGTGGATGAGCGCAACCGCATCACCGAGCGCCGGACCCAGGAGCGGACCCCACTTTGTGTGTCGGCGTTCACGGACTGAAATGCTGGAACAGGATTAATAGGATTGAAAGCTGGATTAACAGGGTTCAATCCTGAGAAATGCCAGTGGTCAGGGAAAGCTTTTTGCAGGTGACGCCCGGTGATTCCAGTGAAAAAGCAGGGCGGGGCTGTTTCCAGCATGGGCCCGCCGAAGGCGCGGTGGCGACGCCCCTGGGTGGAGCCCAGGCTCGCGTATGTATGATTTCGCCCACTCCAGTCACAGCCCAATCCTGTCTTTCACCCCAGCCCCCCCCTGCACTTAGATTTTTTTCTGCGAAATTCCCAAGTCCCATTCCTTAAATCCTGTTAATCCATCCTTTAATCTTGTTAATCCTGTCCCTGTTTTTCCTTTCCAGGGAATTAACACCAATCCCGGAACCTTTGAGGGTTGGCGCGGCA
>JAYVRY010000283.1:0-12074 GCA_043775845.1 Acidobacteriota bacterium | reverse complement strand
GGATATGGCGAACGTGTTTCCGTATCTGGTGGCCTCGATGGAGGACTATTTCGGCCAGACCGCCACGGAGACGATGAAGGTCATCAGAAAGGTTCACGATCCGGAAGCAGAGCGCCTTCGGAACCCATGAAGCCTTTGGCGGAAACGCAGGTTGCCTGACCTTTATTTTAGGTGCTTATCGAACCAGTGGAGCATCTCCCAGAGGGTGTGTTCGATGGATTCGCGGGCCGTGTAGCCGTGGCTTTCGAGCGGCAGGGTGATGTAGCGGACGGTCTGGCCGTTGCCCTTGAGCGCCGCGTATAGGCGTTCGCTTTGGATGGGGAAGGTGCCTGTGTTGTTATCGGCCTCGCCGTGGATGAGGAGGATGGGGGCGTTGAACTTGTTCGCTGACATGAAGGGTGACACCTTGAGATACATGTCCGGCGCCTCCCACAGCGTGCGCCGCTCGCTCTGGAAGCCGAAGGGGGTGAGGGTGCGGTTATAGGCGCCACTGCGGGCGATGCCGGCCTTGAAGAGGGTCGAGTGGGCCAGCAGGTTGGCGGTCATGAAGGCGCCGTAGCTGTGGCCGCCCACGCCCACGCGCTTGGGATCGATGACGCCCAACTCGTCGGCCTTGTCGATGGCGGCCTTCGCGCTGGCCACGACCTGATCCAGGAAGGTGTCGTTCACCGTTTTTGGATCGCCCACCACGGGCATGGTGGCGCTATCGAGCACCACGTATCCGGAGAGCAGGAAGAACAGATGCGATATGCCGCCCAGGGTGGTGAAGCGGTTGGCGGAACCACTCACCTGGCCCGCCGTGGAGGCATCTGTGAATTCCATGGGATAGGCCCAAACCACGGCGGGACGCCGCTCGCCGGCCTTGTAGTCGGGGGGGAGGTACATGGTGAAGCTCAGCGCCACGCCATCGGGGCGCGTGTACTTCACCAGCTGTTTCCGGATCTTGCGCAGCTCGGGCAGGGGATCCTGGAAGGCCGTGAGGGCCTTCGTTTCCGTGCCGTGCAGGAGGTAGTTCGGGGCCTCGGCGGGGCTTTCGCGGCGCGTGATGAAGCGGCCATCCGGCAGCAGCGCCGCCGTGAATTCAAAGTGATCCGACGCCGATTGGAAGAGGCGCTCCGAGGTCTGCGTGGCGGGTTCGAAGCGGTCGAGGAAGGGACGATCGCCTTCCGGCGTGGCGCCCATGCCTGCCAGGAACAAGGCTCCCTTCGACTGGCGCAAAGCTGCGTGGCCATTGGGAAGGAGCCGTGATTGGAAGGTGCCGGGGTCCTTGTAGCGATCGTTGCTGCTGAGGTCGAAGGCCAGTCGCGCCTCGGACGGCTTGGCGGGATCCAGAAGCCAGGTGCGCACCCAGCGGCGGTCGCGATCGAATTCGCGCACCACGGCCAGGTCACCCCCTTCGCCCCAGTCCAGGCCCATGAGGCGGGCCTTCAGGCGGATGAGTTCCGTGGGTGCGGTGGTGAAAGGCGCGGCCTGCGTGAGGACCTGATCCCGATACTCGGCCTTCCGCTTGGGATCGCCGCCATCCAGGGCCTCCACCCAGGCCAGCGTCGCCCCTTCCGTGGGCCGCCACTGCAGCCGGCGCGGGCCGGTGCGCACGCCTTCCAGGGGAATCTCTTCGGCCAGGGGCTGATCGGCGGCGAGGTGTACCAGGGCGCCGGAGCGATCCCAGATTTCTTCGCGCACGGGGAACTGGTTCGAGGTGACCAGGTAAGAGAAGGGGCGATGGAGGCGCGCCACCAGGAGGAAGCGGCCATCCGGCGAGGGGTCCACATGGGCGTACAGGCCGGGTTTGCCCACGGGGACTAGCTTGCCGCTGGCCAGATCCACACTCACCAGTTGGGTCTGGCCCATGAATTCGAAGAGGGTCTCGTCGTAGCTGTTCTGGAGCAGATCCTGGTGCGTGGGCACCGGCGCGGCCTTGCCCTCGTTTTCCTGGATGCGGGGTCCCAGCGGTACGGCGGGCGCCTTGGGGGTGGGGCCCTGGTGCGCGGGCACGGCCTTGCAGAGCAGGCGGCCATCGGGCAGCCAGTCCAGCGGTGAACCCAGGATGGCATTGAGCTTCAGCCCTTCGATCCGATGCAGCTTGCCCGTGGTTGAATCGCCCACCCACAGTTCCGTGGCCGAGGCGATGGCTCCCGTGAGCACGAAGCGGGTGCCATCCGGCGACCAGTGGGGCTGGCCGAGGCTCACGTGTTTCGGCAAGACAATGGGTGTCGCGGCGCCGCCCGGAACCTTCTGGATGGCCAGTGAGATCAGGCGCTGGGGGCTGTGGGGTCCGCGGGTCTGGGGGTTGAAGCGAAGCCCGGCCAGGCGCGCCATGGGCTGGGCCAGATCGGCGATGGAGGGGTTCCGCTGAAACTCCGCCAGCAGGAACCGATCGCCCTTGGGGCTGATGATGAGGTTGGGCGTTCCCGGCGCGTCCAGCACGGCCTGGATGGCCTTGGGCGCCTTCTGATAGGGCGTGGGCTGGGCCAGAAGGGCAAGGCTCAGGAAGGGGGCGAGAGGGCGCAGCATGGCGACTCCGGGGGCGTGCCAGGAGGTTACCACGTCATGCGATGCATAAGCCTTTCTGGGTTCCGATTGTCGGCGAAGCTCGGCCAAAAAAGCAGGAAACCGCACCAGCAGCGCGCGGATCATGCCGGCACCTCCGAAAAGGGGAAGTCGGAGGCAGGCCCTCAAGCCCTGTCCGGGCTGGGTTTCAATGACCGGGTTGGCCCCTTCGCCATACAAGGCCTTGATGCGTTTCTGCGGGACAGTGGCGCGAAGGGGCGGTCTGCCCCCATACCAGGGACATGTGTCGAGACCTATCGAGGCTGTACCTGAATGGCCTTGAAACCGGGCTCTTCCCGAAGCGGCGCCAGCAGAGGCAGCTCCGCCAGCGGTCTGGAAGGCCGGTAGCCCCGTGCGATGGCTGTTCTCAGTTCGGTCAAGGCCTCTTCTTTGCGACCCAGCTGCGCCAGGGCACCGGCTGCGTAAGCGCCTCCACGTGCGCCACGGTCGCCCATGGCCAGCAGGCCCCGCGCCAGCGCCAAGGCCGATTCCCAGGACTCTTTCACCAGGGCTTCCACACAGCCTTCCTCCTGGGCGCTGCGCTCGCGCTCCAGCAGGCGCCGTGCATCGAGGGCCACAGTGCCCTTCCCGGCGGCCACGCCCAGGAAGCCCTGAACCGCAGAAAAGTAGTGACCGTCTGAGTGAAGGCGCTGGGAGCGCTCTGGGTAGGTGCGCTCCAACTGCTGGGCGGCTTGAACCCCCGGGTCATCTGCCAACCGTTGCGCCTGAGCCAGGGCTTCGACAGGTGCACCGGGTAGGGCTGCCACATCCTGCCAGAGGCGGCTGACGTGGGCCCTGTCCTCGGCATTCAGGTTGGTCCGGGCCGCCTCCAGCCGCCGCTGCAGGAAGGCTGTTTCTCCGGCCAGATCCCGAGGCTGGAGCCCTTTCATGCTTGTGGCGAGGTCGAGGAAGGCCATGCCTTCCTCGACGAGGCTGGCCGGGGCCCAGGCGTGGCCGCCAGGGAACTGCTCAAACCACAGCCATCGTCCTTTGGCGCTGCGCAACCGCTCCCATGACTTCGCCAGTTCGTAGTGATTGAAGTCCTCCTCCCCACAAAGGAGCACATGGGACAGATGCCTTGGGCCCAAGGTTTTGTCGGTGCCGAAGGCTCCGATGGAAAGGAGTCCCTGGAACGCCCCGCTGTGGTTTTCCGCAAAATCCATGGACATGCGGGCCCCGCCGGAAAAGCCCGAGGCATACACTCGTTTGGGATCTGCCTGGTACTGTTCGAAGACCTCTTTCCAAAGGGCCACCTGGGCAGCGCGAATGGGGGCCTTGGGGCCGTTGCGGGCATCATTGGAAGCCACCACGATCCAGCCCAGGCGCTCTGCACCGGCCTGGTACAGGGCTGCGGCCCCGGCTCCTTCGCCCGAGGGAGAAAAGACGAAGATGACTGGCCAGAGCCGATCTTCCCGGTAGGCCTTGGGGAGATAGAGGGCGTAGGAATGGGTGGGAGAAGCCTGGCAGACCACAGCGGGAAGGAGCTGGCCGGTGGCCTGAACGGCGCGGCTCTGGCCAGGTGCGGCGCACAGGGTCCATGTGGTGGTCAGAAAGATGCAGGCTGAGCGTCGCAGCCAGCCAAGTCTGTGGAAGCAGCTGTTCATGAGGTCAACTCGGCCTTCCTTTTAACAGGGCCAGTTTGGCATCCCATTGAATTCCTGACCTGCTCCATGCTGGCCCGCATGGAGCATCCATGCAGGTCCATTGGGGCAAGCCATGTTGAAACCGGGACAGATCCTGCCTTTCGGGGGATGGGTGGCCCTTCTGTGGGTGCGTCCTGGGCGGCTACGTGACCCGGAAGCGTGCGTGGCTGCCACCGGGGCCTGGGGTGACTTCCAGGCGGGCCGAGATGCGGGCCTTCACTTCTTCGAGGTGGCTGATGAGGCCTACGAGACGGCCGCCCTGGTTCAGATCTTCCAGGGTGCGCAGGGCCAGATCCAGGGCCTCGGGATCGAGGCTGCCAAAGCCCTCGTCGATGAAGACGGTGTCGAGGCGGATGCCGCCCGCATGGCGCTGCACCACATCGGAGAGGCCCAGGGCCAGGGCCAGGCTGGCCTGGAAACCTTCGCCGCCGCTCAGGGAACTGACGGCGCGGGAACGGCCCGTGTGCGTGTCGGTGATCTCCAGCTGCAGGCCCCCGGCCTTGCGCTGATCGGTGCTGAGGGCGGAGCGCCGCAGGGCGTAGCGCTGCTTGCTCATGAGGCGCAGCCGTTCGGAGGCGGACACCAGCACTTCGTCAAGGATGGCGCCCTGGACGTGGCGCTCGAAAGATATCCGCTCGCCATCGTCGCCGCGGGCCACCCGCGCCAGGTTGGCCACGGCCCGGTAGCGGCGGTCCTGCTGCATGGTGGCCTCCGCCAGGCGCCGCAGGTCGTTTTCGAGACGATCCAGGGCTTCGCGCTCGGACTGGGCGCGGCCCAGGGCTTCCGCCGCCTGGGCGAAGCGCGCCTGGGCCAGGTCGCGTTCGGTCTGGAGGCTGGCCAGATCCGGCGCGCTCAGGCCCTCGGCCAACAGGTCGGCCTGGCCCAGCCGCTGAGTGGCGGCCGTGAGTTCGGCGGTGTACCGCTCGATGGCTTCGGTGAGCGTCTGCATGTCTTCTGGAGTGCGGCGGGCCCGGGTGAAATCCGTGCGGTCGTGGAAATGGGCGCCGGCCAGGGCTTCGTCAAAGACTTCGCTGAGGCCCCAGGACTCCACCTGCGAGGCCTCCAGCTGCTTCTGGTGGGCTTTGAGGGTGGCATGGGCGTTCATGGTGGCCGTGCGGGCGGGTTCCCTGGCGGCCCGGGCTTCGCGCAGCTGCGTCTGGGAAATCTCCAGCTCGGTTTCGGCTTCGTGGCGCTGGGCGGAGAGGGCGCCGGGCACGCGCAACTCCTGCAGCAGATCCTCCTCCAGCATCTGCATGCGGGTCTTGGCCTCAGCTTCCTGGACCATGAGCTCGTTCAAGCGCAGGTGGGTTTCCGACAACTTGGCTTCAGCCTGGTTGCGGGCCTCTTCGGCCTGCTGCAACTGGCGTTCGAGGAAGGCGAGTTGAGCTGAGGCCGCGCGGCTGCGATCCAGTTCCTCGCGCAGACGCGCTTCATCGGCGATGAGAAATTCCAGGGTCAAGTCCGCATGCTCACCCAGGGCCGCGATGAGATCTTGCCGTCGGCTGCGGGCCATCTCCAGGGCGGCCGTGCGCGATGCCGTGGCATCCTGCGCCCGCGCCTGGGTCGTCTCCGCTTCCTCCTGCTGCTCCAGGGCCAGGCGCACCGCGTCTTCATCCGGCAGATCCACCGAGGGCTGGGCCGGTTGGGGGTGCTCGTGGCTGCCGCAGACAGGGCAGGCCTCGCCCTCCACCAGGGTTTTGGCCAGCCGGGCGGCATGGGCGGCCAGGCGGCGTTCCTGGATGACGCGGTAGCGCTCCCGGGCGGCCTGCATGGCCTTCTGGGCCGCGACCTGAGCCTCCTGGACCGTCTCCAGCGAGCCTTCCGCCCTGGCCAGTTCTTCGAGGGACCGCTCCAGGTCCTCCCGCTGATGGCGACGCTTCTTCACGAGGGTGAGGAGGCCTTCGCGTCCGGTTTCCTGGGCCGCTTCCGTGCGGGCGTCCTGCTGGGCCAGTCGCGCCTCCGAGAATTTCTGTTTGCAGGTCTCCAGGCGCCGTTTCTGTTCTTCCGCCAGATCGCTGTGACGGCCCCGGCCCAGGGCGGCTTCGCGGGCTTCCCGGCGGGCGGTTTCCAGGGCCTCGAGCTTGGGTTCCAGGTCCTTCAGGCGGGTGATGGTGCGGCGCAGCTCCTCCCGCCGGACCTCATGCTGCTCGGCGTCCGCCACGGCTGCTTCGGCCTGGGCCAGGGCCCTCTCGGCGTCCCGGGCGGCTTCGGTGAGGACATCCTTTTCGCCTTCCTGGATGAGGATGCGGGCCAGGACTGTTTCCAGTCGATCGGCGGCGGGGAGGACTTCAATGCAACGTCGCGCCCGATCCAGTTCGGTCCGGTGGGAATCATGCAGGCGTGACTGGGAGCGGACCCGTTCCATCTCCAGGCAGGCGGCGGCCTGCTCGGCGAGGCGTTCCGCGGCCCGGGAGCCCTCCATCCAGGCCGCCGAGGCGCGCTCGAGCTCCTGACCGGCCTGGGTCTGTACCTGCAGCAGGTTCTCGGCCTGCTCAGTGGCCTGCAGCAGCAATCCCGGCAGGGCTTCCACCGAGGGCACGCCCGCCTGAGCCAAGCGGTGCTTGATCTCGGATTGGGTGCTGCGGATGGCCTCCTTCAAGGCCTTTTCTTCTTCGGTGAGGGCGGTGGCGAGACGGGCGTACCGCGCCGTCTGGAAGAGGGTCTGGAGGATGGCCTGGCGCTCGGTGGAACCGGCCAGCATGAACTCCTGGAAGCGCCCCTGGGGCAGGAGCACCACCTGGCGGAACTGATCGGCCTTGAAGCCCAGGAGCTCGGCCACCTTGGGATCGACCTGGGTGGGCTTCTCGGTGGCGAGGGGGATCTCCTGCCCGTCCTTCAGCTCCCACAGGTTGGCGGTGTAGGCCTGTTTCTTGGTGCCATCGCCCCGCTGCTTGGGGACCTGCTGCTCGGGCAGGCGGGCCACGCGGTAGCGCCGTTCGCCCATGGCGAAATCGAAGACCACCCGGGTGGGCGTGTCCGCTGCCGCAAAGTGGCTGCGCAGATCACGCGTCTCGCGCTGGCCGCCGCTGGTCTCGCCGTACAGGGCGTAGCTGATGCCATCGAGAATGCTGGTCTTGCCTGCGCCCGTGGGGCCATGGATGAGGAAGAAGGCCTGATCCTTCAAGTCTGAGAAATCGAGTTCCTGGTGGGCCGCATAGGGGCCGAAGGCTTCGAGGGTGAGGTGCAGGGGTCTCATGATTGGGCCTGATCTTCTGTGCTTTGGCCTTCCAGGATCCGCCTGGCGGTGTCGAGGAAGATGGCCGCCTCCTCGTCATCCATGGGGCGGCCTTGCATCTCCTGGAAGAAGGCGCGGAACAGCTGGTCGGGGTTCAGGTCCCGCAGGTGGCGGATGTCCTCGGCATCTCCGGTTGAAGGGAGGCTGGCGGCGGGTTGGATGCCCAGGATGTTGGGATAGACCTGGCGCAGGCGGGCCATGGCATCCAGCACCGGGCCCTCGTCCAGCAGATCGAGGAAGAGGTAGTCATCGGGGGGGCCTTGCGGGCCCTTCATCAGATCTTCGAAGGTGCCGCGCAGGCGGCGCAGGTCTCGGCGGGGGCTGAGGGGCAGGGGCTCGGTGCGGACCGGGCCCTGATCGGGCAGTTCGACGAGGGTCAGCGCCTTCACGTGACTGGCCTCGGAAGCGCTGTACTTGAGCAGGCTGCCCGCGTAGCGCACGTGGGGATGACCGGCTTCCTGGGGGCGGTGGAGGTGGCCCAGGGCGGCGTAGTCGCTGAACGCGAAGAGGGCGGCATCGACTTCGCCCGTGCCACCCACGGATAGGCCCAGTTCGGAATCCGACACCGAACCTCCGGCCACGAAGGCATGGGCCACGGCCACGAAGCGGTAGCCGGCGGGATGGCGGCGGCGGGCCCGCTCCAACTGCGAGGCCAGCACATCCTGGTGGGTTCGCAGCTCGCCGTCTTCCAGGGCGTAGCGGGCCATGGCGGGGTCGGCGTAGGGCAGCAGGTGGAAGGCGGTCTGGCCGATGAGCACGGGCTCGGGATCAGGATCCAGGGGGCCGACCAGGTGAAGCCCCTGAGTGCCGAGGAAGCCTGAGGCGAAGCCCAGCCGTTCCGGGCTGTCGTGGTTGCCCGCGATGAGGAGCACGGGCACGCCGCAGCCGCGCACCAGGCGGTTGAGGGTCTCGTCCAGCAGGGCCACGGCCTCCTTGGGCGGCACGGCGCGGTCATAGATGTCTCCGGCGATGATCAGGGCCTCGGCACGGGTGTCGCGGACCATGGCCACCACCTGGTCCAGGGCATGGGCCTGATCTTCCAACAGGTTCGCGTTGCAAAGGGTCTTGCCCAGGTGCCAATCAGAGGTGTGGAGAAAGCGCATGGGGATCCGCAGCGGGCCATCGGGCATCGTTTGGGAGTATGGCACTCGGGCGCGCTTCGTTCCAAGCCGATGCAGATGGACGCGTTGTTCTCAAGTTTCAGGGCCGTAGCGGCCGAGAAGAGGAGTGGCCGACCCATGTCGGTTAGGTAGTGCCCCTGGTATGCTCTGGGCCGCTGCCAGGTTCGGGGGATGCATGTTCCATATCGGCAAGAAAGCTGGTACTGCCCGTCCTGTGGCCGAGTCGATCTTCACCCTGCTGGGTGAAGGCACCCATTGGCAGGGCGAGATCCAGGCCGGTCCCAACGGCTTGCGGGTGGAAGGCATCGTCGAGGGCACGGTGCTCAGCGAAGGCCAGGTGGTGGTGGCACCCACGGGCATCATCAAGGGCACGGTTCACGCCAAGCACCTCACCGTGACGGGCCGGGTGGAAGGTGTGGTCAAAGTGTCCGGGTGCCTGGAGATCCTGGGCACCGGCTGGGTGGAAGGCGAGGTGGAGCTGGTCACCCTGGTGGTGGATGAGGGCGGGATGCTGCAGGGCACCTGCCAGTTGCCTCCGCGCCCCAAGCAGGCAGAGCCGGTGCCCTTCGTGCCCCGTCGGGATGACCGGATTCCGGAGCGGGTGCCGCCGGGTGCAGCTGTGAGCACAGGCACGGTGGGCGCCCATCCCGAGATCCTGCCGACGGGCCGGAACCTGGACCGCAGCCGATTCTAGGTCGGACCTCCGGCAGAGCCTTGCCTGAGTGTTCGTAGAAGACGATTAGCGCTTGGCGCCGGTGAGGTTGGTGGCATCCAGGTTGGCGTCGTCCAGATTGGCTTCGCGGAGATCGGCGCCACCGAGGTTGGCACCGCTGAGCTTGGCCTTGGAGAGGTTGGCCTTGCCCAGGTTCGCGCCGCTGAGGTTGGCCCACACCATGTTCGCGCCATTGAGGTTGGCGGAACTGAGGTCGGCACCATCGAGGCTGGCATCGATGAGGTTGGTATGGCGCAGATCCGCGCCGGAGAGATTCACGCCGGAGAGGTTCGCGCCGGAGAGGTTGGCACCATCCAGATAGGCATCCTGGAGGATGGTCTCGCGGAGATCGGCTCCGCAGAGGTTGGCGCCATCCAGGTTGGCCTGACGCAGATCCGTGTCCTTGAGGGAGGTCTGACGGAGATCCACACCGCGCAGATCCGCCCAGACCAGGGCGGCGCCCGTGAGGTCGGCGTTTACGAGGTTGGCCTCGTTGAGGTTGGCCTGATAGAGGTTCGCACCGCTCAGGTTCGCGCGGCTCAGGTTGGCGTTGCTGAGGTTGGTCCGGTACTCGCCGCGGGATTCCGTGGGCAGGGAGGCGAAGTTGGCCTCGCGCAGGTTCGCGCCCTCGAAGTTGCAGGCGAAGAAATTGCTGCCGCTGAAATCTGAGTTGCGCAGGTCGGCGCTGGCCAGGTCCGTGCCGCTGAAGTCGGCGCCCAGTCCCTGGGCTCCGCGCAGGATGGCGCCCTTGAGCTTGGCCCCGGTCAGGTTCGTGTTGTTGAGTACCGCATGGTTCAGATCCATGCCCTCGAGGATGAAACCGCTGAGGTCCACGCCCGAGAGGTTGGCGCCCGTGAGCACGGCGCGGTCCAGCGCGGCGCCCCGCAGGTTGGCCGCGAAGAGGTTGGCATCGTGCAGGTTCGCGCTGAGGATGCTGTCCGTGAGGTTGGCGCCAGAGAGGTCGGCACCCGAAAGGTCGGCGCCGCAGAGGTTGGCCGTCCGGAGGTCATCGCCGCTGAGTTTGGCCCCGCGGAGATTGGCGCCGCCGAGGTGGGTTTCATTCAGCTTGGCTTCGGTGAACAGGGCCCCGGCGAGGTTGGCGCCATCGAGGTTGGTCTCGGTGAGGTCGGCCTTGGAGAGATCGGCACCCTTCATGTTCTTGCGAGACAAGTCCACCTTGCTGAGGTTGGCGCCCACCAGCAGGGTGCCCGCGAGGACCGCGCCATCCAGCTGTGCGCCCGTGAGGCTGGCGCCCGTGAGGTTGGCATTGCTGAGATTCGCGCCACCCAGGTTGATGTCGCTGAGATCGGCGCCGGTGAGATCGGCACCGCGCAGATCGGCGTTGCCGAGCACGGCGCCACTGAGCTGAGCGGCGCCCAGATTGGCTCCCGCCAGCACGGCGCTGCTGAGGTTGCAGCCGCTGAGGTCCGCGGCCTTGAGGTTGGCTTCCCGCAGATCCGCGCCCTCGAAGATGGCCTGGCGGAGCACGGTCTCGCCGAGATCGGCGCCGCTGAGGTTGGTCCGGCCCAGGTCCATGCCCCGCAGGTTGGTGCCGTGGAGATTCGCGCCGTGGAGGTTGGCGCCCTTGAGCTTGGGCACGTCATCCTTTTCGTATTTCAGGATGTCCAAGTGGCGGAGATCCGCACCGGCCAGGTTGGCGCCGCTGAGGTTCGTGCCCTTCAGGTTGGCCCGGCTGAGGTTCGCGCCCTCCAGGTTGGCTTCCGTGAGGCTCGCCCAATGGAGATCGGCATCGGCGAGGTTGCTGCCGCCCAGGTTGGCGAGGTTCAGGTTGGCCCCACCCAGGGTGGCGCCCAGGAGGCTGGCACCCGAGAGATTGGCCTTGGCCAGGTTGGCCCCCACCAGGTTGGCCTGGCCGAGGTTGGCGCCCTGGAGGTTCGCATCTTCCAGGATGGTCTGGCGGAGGTCGGCGCTGCTGAGGTCGGCGCCGCGCAGGTCCTTGCCGCTGAGGTCGAGGCCCGTGAGGGTCACGCCAGTCAGCTTCGCACCAGCCAGGTTGGCCCCGGTGAGGTTGGGCACCGTGGCCGGTTCATACTGCTGGATGTCGAAGAAGGTCAGGTCGGCATTGGAGAGGTTGGCGCCGGAGAGGTTGGCACCGGCCAGGCGAGCGCGGCTGAGGTTGGCCCCTTCCAGGTTGGCTTCGTCCAGGTTGGCCAGACGCAGGTCAGCACCGGCCAGGTTGGCCCCCGGCAGCAGGGTCTGGTTGAGCACAGCTCCCGCGAGGTTGGCCTCGGAGAGGTTGGCCCCGGAGAAGTCAAAACCCCGCAGATCGAGGCCACTCAGGTCCGTGCGGTGGAAGTTCTTCCCCGAGTTGAGGATGAAAACCACTTCCTTCCGGGTAAGTTCGCTCATGGAGCTTCCTTTGTGGGTTTGTGCAGTGTTCGATTGGTCCTGAGTTTAGCCCCCGCGCGCTGTGACCATCAATAGCATTTACCCCGTTAGGCAAAACAGGGCCCCCGTGCGGGGGCCCTGTTTTGCCTGGGTAAAAGCGAGGTTACTCGCGTTCCGCCCGGTTGAATGCGTCAGCCAGGGTTGCTTTTTTGAACTCAGGCTGGCGGGCCTTGGCGGCGTCCAGGTCGCCACGCTCCATGTCCTGCTCCAGCTGCTTGACGGAGAGGCCGATGCGGCGCTCGGTGGGATCGAGCTTCACGATCTTCATGGTGAGGTCCTGGCCGGCGAGGAATTCCTTCTGGATGTCCTCCACCCGCTTGCGGCTCAGCTCGGAGACGTGCACCAGACCCTCGATGCCATCGCCGAGGTCGACGAAGGCGCCGAAATCGGTCAGGCGGGCGATC
>JAYVRY010000282.1:0-3493 GCA_043775845.1 Acidobacteriota bacterium | reverse complement strand
GCCAGCGGCCAAAGGCCTTCCTCGCAGCCGGAATTCCCACCCAATGGAACCAGTAGGCGACTGATCAGGGTGGCGGCCGCCGCTGCTGTGAGGGTTGATTAGGATGGGTGAATTGTTGTAAGGGAATGGGGCTTGAGTTCCAGGGGTGAGATCCGTTTCTAGCGGGCATTGATCTCCACACTCTCTGCGGATCGGGCCTTCCGATGTGCGAAGCGGCCCCCCAGGAACAAGGCCAGCCCTCTTGCCGAGCGGTCACCTCGACGCTCAGTTCCGGAGGTCCTCACCTGAGCGGTTGAAGTAGCCTGGGTTGTCGGCAGTCATTGAACCAACCTGCTCAGCCTGAATGTCTAAGTGAATTCGGAGACCTCGAAACCCCATGGCCATCAAGAAATCAGAACTCTACTCATCCCTTTGGTCCAGCTGCGACGAGCTGCGCGGGGGCATGGATGCCAGCCAGTACAAGGACTATGTGCTGGTGCTGCTCTTCATCAAGTATGTGAGCGACAAGTACGCGGGCGTGCCCTACGCGCCCATCACCATCCCCAAAGGCGCCAGCTTCGCGGACATGGTGGCCCTGAAGGGCAAGCCCGACATCGGCGACCAGATCAACAAGCAGATCCTCGGCCCTCTAGGCAAGGCCAACCGGCTGTCCGACTTCCCCGATTTCAACGACGACACCAAGCTCGGAACGGACAAGGAGAAGGTGCAGCGCCTCACCAACCTCATCGCCATCTTCGAGAGCAAGGCCCTCGACTTCTCGAAGAACCGGGCCGATGGCGATGACATCCTGGGCGACGCCTACGAATACCTCATGCGGCATTTCGCCACCGAGAGCGGCAAGAGCAAGGGCCAGTTCTACACCCCCGCCGAGGTCAGCCGCATCATGGCGCGGGTCATCGGCATCCGCGAGGCGAAGACCACCAGTGAAACCACCGTGTACGATCCGACCTGCGGCTCGGGCTCGCTGCTCCTGAAGGTGGGCGACGAGGCCCGCGCCAAGGTGACGCTCTACGGGCAGGAGAAGGATGCGGCCACCAGCGGCCTGGCCCGCATGAACATGATCCTGCACAACCACCCCACGGCCCTCATCGAGCAGGGCAACACCCTGGCCGATCCCAAGTTCAAGGAGGGCGACCGCCTCAAGACCTTCGATTTCGTGGTGGCCAACCCGCCCTTCAGCGACAAGCGGTGGAGCACGGGCCTCGATCCCCTGCACGATCCCCACGAGCGCTTCAAACCCTTCGGCACACCGCCCGCCAAGCAGGGCGACTACGCCTACCTGCTGCACATCGTCCGTTCGCTCAAGAGCACCGGCCAGGGCGCCTGCATCCTGCCCCACGGCGTGCTGTTCCGGGGCAACGCCGAAGCCGACATCCGCCGCAGCCTTGTTCGCAAGGGCTACCTCAAGGCCATCATCGGCCTGCCCGCCAACCTCTTCTACGGCACCGGCATCCCCGCCTGCATCGTGGTGGTGGACAAGGCCGAGGCCCACACCCGCAAGGGCATCTTCATGATCGACGCCAGCGCGGGTTTCATGAAGGACGGCCCCAAAAACCGCCTGCGGGACATGGACATCCACCGCATCGTGGACACCTTCACCCGGCGCCTGGAGGTGCCCAAGTACGCCCGCATGGTGCCCACCGACGAGATCGAGAAGAACGATTTCAACCTCAACCTGCCGCGCTACATCGACAGCCAGGTGCCCGAAGATCTCCAGGATCTTGCGGGTCACCTGCAGGGAGGCATCCCCGCCGCCGATGTGGAGGCCCTCCGGCCCTACTGGGCCGTCTGCCCCAGACTACGGAAGGCCCTCTTCAAGCCCAACCGCCCCGGCTACCTGAACCTGGCCGTGGCCAAGGCCGCCCTCAAGGCCACCATCCACGGGCATCCCGAGTTCGCCGCCTTCATCCAGGGCATGAACGAGCATTTCGCCATCTGGCGCCAGCGCAGCGCCAAGACCCTCAAGGCCCTGAAGCCGGGCTTCCACCCCAAGGTGGAGATCGCGGCGCTGGCGGAGGATCTGCTGGCCCACTACGGGGGCCGGCCCCTCCTGGATGCCTACGATGTCTACCAGCACCTCATGGACTACGCGGCCCGCACCCTGCTGGACGACGCCTACCTCATCGCCGCCGAGGGCTGGAAGGCCGTGCCCGCCCGCATTCTGGAGACGGACAAGAAGGGCAAGGTGAAGGATCGGGGCTGGGCCTGCGACCTGGTGCCCAAGGCCCTCCTGGTCGCCCGCTACTTCGCCAAAGAGCAGGCGGCCATCGAGGCCCTGGCCGCGGACCTGGAAGCCGCCAGCGCCCAGCTGGCCGAGCTGGAGGAGGAACAGGGCGGCGAAGACGGGGCCTTCAGCGAGCTGGACAAGGTGGCCAAGGCCCCTGTGAAGGCCCGCCTGAAGGAGATCCAGGGCGACAAGTCAGCCAAGGAAGAGGCCGCCGCGCTCAAGGCGTGGCTGAAGCTCAGCGAACAGGAGTCCGACCTCAAGGCGAAGCTCAAGGAAGCCGAGGTCCAGCTGGATGCCAAGGCCTATGCTCGCTACCCCAAGCTCAGCGAAGCCGAGATCAAGACCCTGGTGGTGGATGACAAGTGGCTGGCCGCCCTAGATGCCGCTCTTCACGGCGAGATGGACCGCATCAGCCAGGCCCTCACCCAGCGGGTGAAGGAGCTGGCTGAACGGTATGAGACGCCGATGCCAGCGATGAACAGCCGTCTGGCGGAGCTTGAGGCCAAGGTGACCGGGCATCTGGAGAAGATGGGGTTCGCATGGAAGTGAATACCCATGCCGTCCTAAAGCCGCAGGGGTGGTTGGAGACATGCGTCGAAGATCTGAAGGCCCCACGCGAAAATTCCCTCACTACTGGGCCTTTCGGATCAAGCATTGGATCTCGGTTCTTTCAAACAACCGGGGTACCCTTGATTCGAGGAAGCAACCTTGCCGCAGACGGACATACTCATCTGATAGACGAGGGATTTGTTTTTGTTTCCGAATCCAAGGCAGCAGAGCTCCGGCGTTCATCGGTAAGTCAAGGTGACCTGATCTTTACTTGTTGGGGAACGATCAATCAAGTCGGCCTGATAAGTGATCGAGCGACCTATCCGCGATACCTCATCTCTAACAAACAGATGAAGCTGACGCCGGATCCGGCGAAAGCGGACAGCTTGTTCCTTTTTTATCTATTTTCTGGGACAGAGCTTCAGAATCGAATCATCAATCAGAGCATTGGCAGTTCAGTGCCTGGTTTCAATCTGGGGCAACTGCGTTCCCTGCGTTTTCGCGTCCCTTCGCTCCCTCAACAAAAAGCGATCACAGAGATATTGAGTGATGCGGACGCCCTCATCGAATCACTAGAGCAACTCCTCACCAAAAAGCGCCACCTCAAACAAGGCGCCATGCAGGAACTGCTGACCGGCAAGCGGCGGCTGCCGGGGTTCAGCGGGGAGCGGGGGGTGAGAACCCTCTCGGACCTATTCGATTTCAGCGGAGGCTTCA
>JAYVRY010000281.1:0-3502 GCA_043775845.1 Acidobacteriota bacterium | reverse complement strand
CAAAACGGAGCTGCAGGGACATGCCGACCCGTCCGATGACACCAGGTGAAGCGCGAGCCCCTGTTCCTGGCACGCGGCACGAGCTTGCTGACTGGAGTGGACTTTGAGTGATTTCAGGTTGAAACGAGTGGTGGTAGCCGGGGGCACTGGGCTGGTGGGACGCCCGCTAGTCAGGTGGCTCGTGGCCATGGGCACCCAGGTGACGGTGCTGACTCGGAACCCAACGCGTCTGGATCTTCCCCGGGGCGCGGCCACCCAGTCCTGGAAGGATCTCCCGGCGGCGCTGGAGGGCGCGGACGCCGTCATCAACCTGGCGGGGGAGGGCATCGCGGACCGGCGCTGGAGCACTGCCCGCAAGGCCGTCATCCGCGACAGCCGTACGGCCGCCACGGCACAGCTGGTGGCGGCCATGGAGGCCTGCACGCAGCGGCCAACCGTCCTGGTGAACGCCTCGGCCATCGGATATTACATCCCCAGGGATGACGCCCCGGTGAACGAGGACACCCCGGCTGGAACGGGCTTCCTGGCCGATGTCTGCCGGGCCTGGGAGGCTGAGGCCCAGGCCGCCGCGGCTTTCGGTGTGCGGGTGGCCCTGGTGCGCATCGGCGTGGTGCTGGCCCGGGAGGGTGGCGCCCTGCCGAAGATGGCGCTGCCCGTGCGCTGGTTCGCGGGCTGCAAGCTGGGTTCGGGCACCCAGGGGCTGAGCTGGATCCACATTGATGACCTAGTGGCCATGCTCATCGAGGCGGCGGCGAATCCAGCCTGGCGGGGTGTGTTCAACGGCACCGCACCTCAGCCCCTGGGCAACGAGGCCTTCACGCGCCTCATCGCAAAGCGGCTGCATCGCCCCCTGCTGCCCGTCCCGGGCTTGTTGACGAGCATGGCCACAAAACTGCTGCTGGGTGAGATGGCCGAGGCCCTCCTGCTGCAGGGCGCCTTTGTTCTTCCGGGACATGCCCAGGCCCTGGGCTTCCAGTTCCGGTTCCCCACGGCCGAAGCCGCCCTGGGGGGCCTGCTGTGAGGGAAGAAGTGTTCATCGCCTTGCAGGACCTGCCCGCGCCCCGCAGCGAGGTCTTCGAGTTCTTCTCGGATCCGGCCAACCTCGAGGCCCTCACGCCGCCCTGGCTGCGCTTCGAAGTGCTCACTCCTAGGCCCCTGCCCCGGGGGGAAGGCGCCCTGTTCGACTACCGAATCAAGGTGCGCGGGCTTGCCATCAAGTGGCGCACCCTCATCGAAACTTTCGTGCCTGGCGAGAAGTTCGTGGATCGCCAGATCGCCGGTCCCTACGCCCTCTGGCACCACACCCACCGCTTCGAGGATCTGCCCCCTTCCACAAACTGGCCGGGCGGCGGCACCCGCATGACCGACACCGTTCGCTACCGAGTGGGGTGGGGACTCGCTGGGCGAATCGTCACCGTGCTGTGGGTGCGCAAGGACATCCAGCGCATCTTCGAGTTCCGTAAGCAGGTGCTGGCCGAGCGCTTCAAACCCGCACCAGCCCGCCAAACCGCGCCATGATGCGCTTGTCGCCGCCCTGGTCGAAGCGAACTGTGTAGGTCAGCCCGTCGCCCCGCCCCGAGGCGGCCAGGATGGAGCCCGAACCGAAGCGGGCGCTTTCCACACGGGTGCCGACCTCAAATGCACTTGGATCATTTATATCGGCAGGCTCATCGAGCCTGCCGCCCTGCGGCGCGCCGGGTGGAACTGTACTTTCCCTTACCCGATCAAAGAAGCTGCGGATGCGCTGCAGTTCGGTGGCCACGGAAGCCCCGCCGGCGCCCCGGGTGAAGGAGGTGCCGGGCCGCACGCCTTCGCCGGACTGGTAGAGCTCGGTGCCCCAGCGGATGGGCACGGCCAGCGCCGCGACCGGGATCTCCCGGAGGAAGCGGCTGGGCATGGAGAGCATCTCGGTGCCCATGATACGCCGCCGCCGGGCGGCGCTGAGCGTGAGCCGCCGCTGGGCGCGGGTGATGGCCACGTAGAAGAGCCGCCGTTCCTCCTCCAGGCCATCCGGCGTCTCCCGTGCATTGCGGTTGGGAAACACGTCCTCTTCCATGCCGATCACGAAGACATAGGGGAACTCCAGCCCCTTGGCGCAGTGGATGGTCATGAGGCTGAGCAGGGCCGCTTCCTCGATCTGGTCGGTGTCTGAGGCCAGGGTGATGCGGTCCAGGAACTCCGACAGGCGCAGGCCCAGGGATTCGGATTCGGCGGCGGCGCTGAGAAACTCCTCCAGGTTGCGGATGCGGCCCTCGGCCTCGAGGGTGGCCTCATCCTCCAGGCTCTGCAGGTAGCCGCTCTCCTGGAGCACCCACCGCACCAGGCCCGTCAGGCCCTGGGCCTCGCGCTCTGGGCCCGCGCGGTAAAACAGTTCGAGAAACTTACCCAGCTCCCGCTGGGCCCGGCCCTTCAATTCCCCGGAGCGCAGCAGCAGGGCCAACCCTTCCAGGGGCGTGCCGTTTTCGGGGATGGCGCCCTCGATCTTGCCGAGCGTCGTAGGGCCTACACCGCGGCTGGGGGCGTTCACGCAGCGGCGGAAGCTCACCAGGTCAAAGGGATTCGAGATCAGGCGCAGATACGAGATGAGGTCCTTCACCTCCTGACGCTCGTAGAACTTCACGCCGCCCACCAGCCGGTAGGCCACGTTCTGGGCCCGCAGCGCCTCTTCCATTTGCCGCGACTGCCAGTTGGCCCGGTAGAGCACGGCGGCCTTGGCATCCGGATCCGTGTACCGCAGCTCCTGGATGCGCTGCACCACCCATTCGGCTTCCAGGCGACCCTCGTCCGAAAGCTTGAAGACGATGGACTCGCCGTCACCCAGGTCCGTGATGAGCGCGCCCTTGCCCTCCACCCGCTGGGCATTGTTGGCGATGACTTCCGAGGCCGCATCCAGGATCTTCTTCGTGGAGCGGTAGTTCTGCAGCAGCTCGATGCGCACGGCCTCGGGGAAGTCCTGCTGGAAGTCCAGGATGTTGCGGATATCCGCTCCCCTCCAGCCATAGATCGAGTTGTGCGTGACCAGGCCATTGGCGATGAAGTTGTGGACGCACTCGATGTCAAGATCGTGGACCTCTGCCGTCAGCGGCACCCGCTCCACCTGTTCCACCACTTCCAGTGCGCCTTGAGCATCGAAGAGGGCCATCCCAGGCTTCAGGTTGCAAGCGGGCATGAAGGGCAGGCTGCTGTTTTCGCGTCCAGGGCTGGCCCCCATCCGGGCCTGCAGGTGGAGGTCGGCGCCCAGGTGTTTCTGGATGAGATCGGCCGTGCGACGGATGGCGCCGAAGGAGGCTGCGCAGGTTTCCATGCGCCAGCTGGCCGAATCTGCCTTGGCAGGGCGCACGGACAGGCCGAGCCCTTCGAGGACCCGGCGATCCTCCGGGCTCTGACCCACCATGGAGATGCGATGCATGGGCCGCTTCCCCCGGTGGTCGCCACAGAGGGTGACGATCACCTGTCGGCGCCGTCCTGTGCTGGCCTGGGCCCGGTGATGGGGCGCTTCGAT
>JAYVRY010000280.1:0-12187 GCA_043775845.1 Acidobacteriota bacterium | reverse complement strand
TCATCCAGCTGGACACCAGCAACATCCTGTTCATCTGCGGCGGCGCCTTCGTGGGCATCGACGACATCATCAAGCAGCGCATCCGCGCCAAGGCCGTGGGTTTCGGTTCGACCCCTTCGTCCAAGGACGACAAGGAGAACCTGCTGCGCCTGGTGGAACCCGAAGACATCATCAAGTTCGGCCTCATCCCCGAGCTGGTGGGCCGCCTGCCGGTGGTGGCGGGCCTCACACCCCTGGACCGCGAAGCTCTGGTGGCCATCCTTACCCAGCCCAAGAACGCCATCACCAAGCAGTTCGTGAAGCTCTTCGATATGGACGATGTGGACCTGAGCTTCGAGGAGGGCGCCATCGACGCCATCGCCGATCAGGCCCTCACCCGCAAGCTGGGCGCCCGCGGCCTGCGCAGCCTGGTGGAGCAGATCCTCCTGGAGCCCATGTACGAGCTGCCCTCGGACAAGCGCACCACGCGCGAAACGCTGCGCATCACCCGCCAGAAGGTTGAAGAGGTGATGGGCCTACCCACCCAGCCCATCTCCGCCGCTGGCTGAGCCGAAGCACCCCTGTCCTAAGGCGGACTCATCATGGCGGTTCCCAAAACCCTCACCCTGCCGGCCATCCCCATCCGGGACATGGTGCTGTTTCCGGGTGCGCGGGTGCCGTTCGTGGTGGGCCGGTCCGCCTCGGTAAAGACCATCGAGCTGGCCATCAAGGCCGGCGACCACCTCCTGATGCTTACGCAAAAGGATGCCAAGGTGGAGCTGCCGGGCCAGGATGACCTCTTCCCCATCGGCACGCTGGCTCTGGTGGAATCGGTCATCGCCCTGCCCAAGGACTACTACAAGGTGGGTGTGAAGGGCATCGCCCGCGTGACCCTGCGCCGCTACGACGACTCGGGCGAAGTCATCCAGGCCGAGGCCTACCTGCTGCCCGAGCCCGTCCACACCGCCGGCGAGTCGCTCCAGCCCTTCCATCTAGCGGTGGAGGCCTTCCTGGGCCGCAACTCGGATGCCTCGCGCCTCCTGAGCCTCGATCAGATCCGCGAGCTACCCCTGGGCAAGGCCATCGATACGGTGGCCGGCCTGGTGCCCGCCGAGGTGAAACAAAAGCAGGAGATCCTCGACCTGCTGGAAATCGGCCCCCGCCTGGAGGCCCTCATGCGCCTCCTGGAGCTGGATGCGGCCCGCACGGACGTGGATCGCACCCTGGATGAAAAGACCCGCCAACGCCTGGATCAGGATCACAAGCACTACGTGCTGAATGAAAAAATGCGGGTCATCCAGCAGGAGCTGGGCAAGAAGGAAGAAAAGGACGAAGCGACCCGCTTGAAAGATCAGATCGAGGCCGCGGGCATGAGCGCCGAGGCCAAGGCCAAGGCCCTGGAGGAGCTCGATCGCCTGGAGGCCATGCCGCCCCAGAGTGCCGAAGCCACGGTCAGCCGCACCTATCTGGATTGGTTGCTGGCCCTGCCATGGCAGGCCATGGCCGAGGAGCGTCTCGACCTTACGGAGGCTGAGCGCGTGCTGGACGAGGATCACTCGGGCCTCGACAAGGTCAAGGCCCGCATCCTTGAGCATCTGGCTGTCATGGCGCGGTTGCGCAATGTGCCGCCCCTTCCCGGCGAAGACAAAAGAAACGCTCCGCTGCGCGGTCCCATCTTGTGCCTGGTGGGCCCGCCCGGCGTGGGCAAGACCTCACTGGCCCGCAGCATCGCGCGGGCGCTGAACCGGCCCTTCGTGCGGTTGTCCTTAGGCGGCGTGCGCGACGAGGCCGAGATCCGCGGCCACCGGCGCACCTACATCGGCTCCATGCCCGGCCGCATCATTTCGCTCATGAAGAAGGCGAAGGTACGCAACCCGCTTATGCTGCTGGACGAGATCGACAAGATGGCTTCGGACTTCCGTGGGGACCCCAGCAGCGCCCTGCTGGAGGTGCTGGATCCCGAACAGAACGCCGCCTTCCAGGACCACTACCTGGACCTGGGTTTCGACCTCAGCCAGGTGCTCTTCCTGGCCACCGCCAATGTGCGCCACCAGATTCCGGAGCCCCTTGAAGACCGCCTGGAGGTGCTGGAGCTTTCCGGATACACCACCAAGGAAAAACTCGCCATCGCCGAGCAGCACCTGCTGCCCCGGGCCCTTGAGGGTCATGGCATGAAGAACATGGGCGTGCATTTCGAAGCGGCGGCCCTGGAAAAACTGGTGCAGTCCTACACGCGAGAAGCTGGCGTTCGCCAGTTCGAACGCGAGATCGCCAACATCCTCCGCAAGCTGGCGCGGCATACCCTTCAGCCCGAGAAGGGCGTGGCCTTCGATCCCCTCATCACCGCCGACCGCGTGCCCAAGCTGCTGGGCCCCGAAAAAATTCTGGAAAGCCGCGCCGAGGATACGGCCCCGCCGGGCCTGGTGAACGGTCTGGCCTGGACGCCCACGGGCGGCGACCTGCTCACCATCGAAGCCGCCGTGCTGCCGGGCAAGGGCGTCCTCAAGCTTACGGGCAAGCTGGGCGAAGTCATGCAGGAGAGTGCCAATCTGGCCCTGAGCTACGTGAGGGCCCGGGCCGAGCGGCTGGGCCTGAAGCGGGATTTTCTGGACACGGTGGACCTGCATGTCCACGTGCCCGAGGGGGCCATCCCCAAGGATGGCCCCAGCGCTGGCATCACCCTGGCCACGGCCCTGATCTCGGTGCTGACGGGCATTCCCGCCCGGGCCGACCTAGCCATGACCGGCGAATTGACGCTGAGAGGCCGCGTGCTGCCCATCGGCGGGCTGAAGGAAAAGCTCCTTGCGGCCCATCGCCAGGGCCGCAAGGCCGTGCTCATCCCCAGCGAAAACGCCCGCCACCTGGAGGAAGTCCCCGCCGAAGTCCGCGAGCAGCTCAGCATCCATCTGGTGAGCCACATGGACGAAGTCATCCAGCTGGCCCTCACCCGCATGCCCGAACCCCTGGGTCCGGATGGGCTGGCGCATCCCAACACGGCCCGCGAAAACCCGGCGACGGCGCAATAGGGGCTGATGTCCTTCAGGCCATGCGTACGTTGTCCGAAGTCTAGGAGCCCGTCCAAGTAATCGATAGGGGCTGCATTGATGGCAAAGGGCCTCCAGGCACGGAGGCGGGCGAAGGGCGGTGCGGGTTCACCGTTCAAGCCCGCCGACACAGCATGGGGGCCCTTTGCCATCAACCCTTTGGGCTAGGGCGGCAGCCGTCGGGATGCTGCGTCAGGTTCCTCGTCCTTGGAACCGCCATATTTCAATTCGCCTCGCGTATCGGCGAAGCCGATACCGAGAAGGCCTTCGTCGCCTTCCTGGCCTCCCTAGGTTGGCGCCCCAGTGCAGCCCCCACCCATTACTTGGACGGGCTCCTAGAGCCAGGCTGCTACCCTGGATCCATGCGCTTTCTCTCCAGCCACGTCATCCACTTCCTCGTCATGGGCCTGGGCATCTCCCTGGTGCTGGGCTTGCTCCATCCCACCAACCGGCCCGAGCGGACGAAGGCCTCGATCCTCAAGCATGCGGCGGGGCTCATCGGCATCGGCCTGGTACTCGCCTGGGTGATGTACCTGCTGCCCCGCCATCCTGTGCGGTTCTGATCCATCGAAAAAAATATCTTTGCCACGGATGAACACGGATGAACACGGATTTGGGTTCAAGAAACCATCGCGCCCTCCCGTCAGATTCCATCTGTGTGAATCTGTGTTCATCCGTGGCTAACCATTCGTTGAATTCGGTGGAACGCTGATGGTCGAAAAGGTCCTGGGCCTCTGGGCCATGCTGGAGGCGGGTTGGGAACGGGCCCGCCAGACGGTCGTGGATCTGTGGCATGAGATCGCCCGCGCCGTGCCGCCCATTGGCCGCTTCGGCACTTTCGTGTTCGAAGTGTTCGGCAAGTACCACAAGGATGACTGCCTCAGCTACGCCGCGGGTCTCAGTTTCTGGCTCATCGTGAGCCTAGTGCCGCTGTCCACGCTGCTCTTCAAGCTGCTGGGCGCCATCCTGGGCAGCCGGGCCTACGGACCCGCGGCCATGAAGACGCTGCAGGAGATCGTGCCCTTCCTGCCCAAGGAATTCGTCGTCGATGCCGTGACCAACAGCCAGAAGATCGGCGGCATGGGCCTGTCCTGGATCGTGCTGCTCTTCGGCAGCTACTGGGGCATCAGCCAGCTGGACACCAGCCTCGCCCACGTGTTCGGGCTACGCATCAAGAAGTACCGGCAGACCCGCAAGAACCACCTGCTGCGGCAGATCACCTTCCTGGTGGGCGGCCTGCTGTCCACGGTGGTCTTCCTGGCCCTGCTCCTTAGCGGCGTCATCCGGAAGGTCCTGCCCTTCAAGCAGGTTGATTTCCTGCCCTTCCTGGGACCCTTCATCGGCTTGGTGGTGATGACCATGGTGTTGCAGCACCTCCCGCGGCTGCACGTGAAATTCCGCCATGCCGTCCTGGGCGCGGGCGTGTCCACGGCCCTGTGGTGGCTGGCCAAGTGGGGCTTCGGCGTCTACCTGCGGCACACCCTCACCTGGGGCATCATGTATGGCTCCCTGCTGGGCATCGTGGCGGGTCTCACCTTCCTCTACTACAGCTGCGCCATCCTGCTGCTGGGCGCCGAGATCACCGCCGCCTTCTACCGCCACGAAACCGTTGGCACCACCGTGCCGCCCTGGCTGCGGCTGCGGGCGGGTGAGTCGACCAAGCAGTAGCTTTTCGCTGAAGTGAAACCGGCAGGTTTCACTCCTCGTCGCGCCCCCGCGTGCTGGCGGGAATAGAATAGCCATCGGCCTTGTACTCGTTGATCTTGTTCCGCACGGTGCGCAGGGCGATATCGAGCTGTTCGGCGCAGTGGGTGCGGTTGCCCTTCAAGGCGCTGAGGGTCGAAAGCAGCCAGAATCGCTCCAGCTCGGGCAGGCTCAGGCCCAGGGGCAGCACCACGGGGGTTCCCATGGGCACGCCCACCAGGGGCTTCCGGTGATCGGCCACCACGGCGCCTGCGGGCGCGGTGGTGTCCCGGCGTGTGGAGACCGGCGTGGCAGGCGGAGTCCAGGGCTCGATGGTGATGGGTTCGGGTGGATCTTCCGGCAGCCCGTCGAAGGCATCGGCGGGCAGCAGCCAGTGCAGGTCCTTCTGGCTGAGTCGGCGGCCTAGGTTGAGCACCACGCAGCGCTGGATGACATTCTCCAGTTCGCGGATGTTGCCCGGCCAGCCGTGGCGGGTGAGGGCCCCCAGGAAACTGGGCACCAGCTCGGGCACGGGTCGGTCATTCTCGCGGGCATAGCGTTCCGCAAAGTGGGCAGCCAGCAGGCTGAGATCGCCTGGCCGATCGCGGAGGGGCGGCAGATCCAGGGGAATGACGTTGAGGCGGTAGTAGAGATCCTCCCGGAAACGCCCAGCCTTCACTTCCGTTTGAAGGTCCCGGTTGGTGAGGGCGATGAGGCGGACATCCACGGGAATAGGGCGATTGCCGCCCAGCCGGTCCACGGTGCGTTCCTGGAGGACGCGCAGCAGCTTGCCCTGCAGCGCCAGGGGCAGTTCGCCCACTTCGTCGAGCACCAGGGTGCCGCCATCCGCTTGCTCGAAGCGGCCCTGCTTCATGCTCGTGGCGCCCGTGAAGGCGCCCTTTTCATATCCGAACAGTTCGGATTCCAGCAGGTTCTCAGGGATGGCCGCGCAATTGATGGCCACAAAGGCACCGCTGCGGCGGGGACTCGAGCCGTGGATGAGCTTGGCCAGCAATTCCTTGCCCGTGCCACTTTCGGCCTGGATGAGGATGGTGGCGCGGCTATCGGCGGCGCGGCGGGCCAGGGCCAGCGTTTCGCCCAGGGCCGGATCCTGCGTGAGGATCACCGGCGCTTCGGCGGCCTCCTCGGCCTTGAGGTGGCTTTCGGCCTTGAGGGCCTTGTTCAAAGCCGTGGTGAGTTCTTCGGGGCTGAAGGGCTTGGACAGGAAATCAAAAGCGCCGAGGCGCATGGCCTCCCGCGCCGATTCCAGGCTGCCGAAGGCGGTGATGAGCAGCACGGGCAGGGCGGGATCCACGGCCTTGAGGCGGGCGGTGAGCTGCAGGCCATCCATGCCGGGCATGCGCAAGTCAGTCACCACGGCATCGTAGGCGCCGGGCCGCACCATGCGCAGGGCTTCTTCGCCGCCCCTCGCCTGTTCCGCAAAGAAACCAGAACGCTTGAGGCTCATGGCCATCCCATCCCGCATTCCAGGATCGTCGTCCACCACCAGCACCCGAAGGGGAGTCGCCATAGCTCAGCTTCCAGGCGACCACCGTGGTCGCTCCCTCTGTTATCGGGTGCCTGGATCGGGACTGGAGTTTTGCGCATCACGGCGCTTGAGGACGCGCCTGGGCAGATCGCCGGAGGCCGCCTCCCCGCGCACGGGATCGCCGTGGCGCCGGATGAGCAGGTAGAGCTGGCGGCGGCTCACGCCCAGGCGCAGGGCGGCTTCCACGCGGTTGCCGTAGGCCCGGCGCAGGGCCTGATGCAGCAGGAAGCGCTCCAGCGCGTGCAGGTTGGTGGCCAGATCCTCGGCCTCGAAGCGGGGTGGGCCCGATGACTCGAAGGTGGGCAGCTGACCCAGCAGCTTCCAGCGCAGCAGCCGGTTCCTCAGCTCCCGCAGGTTGCCGGGGCAGGGCAGGCTGCCCAACAAAGGAGGCAGGGGCCCCGTGAGGCCCTCCTCTTCCGCCAGGGCCACCAGCAAGGCGGGAATGGCCTCCGGGTGTTCGTCCAGGCTCGGCAGGCGCAGGGCGATGCAGGGCACATGGCCCGGGGCACCCTCCTGGGAAGCTACGATGCCGCGGGGGTGGGTCTGCAGCCAGGTGGCGGCGGCTTCCCCATCCGCGGCTTCGAACCAGGGTGCCTCCCGACGCACGGAAAGCTCCGCCGCCAGGGCCGAGACGCCGGATCCGGCCGTGCCGTGGATCCAGATGGCTTCGGGGCGGGCCAGCAAGTCATCGAGGTGGGCGCCCCAGTGGGCGAAGCCCGGCAGGAGGGCCAGCGGAATCACGGTGCTACTTCCCCGGGATCACGTGGAAGAGCACGCCGAAGAAGTGACAGGCGCTGCCCGCCACCACGAAGAGGTGCCACAGAGCATGGTGAAAGGGCACCCGCTCCATGCTGTAGACGGCGGCGCCCAGGCTGTAGAACAGACCGCCGCCGAAGAGCCAATAGAGCCCGTGGGTGGAGAGGGACCGTCCCAGCGGCGCGGCAGCGATGATGATGATCCAGCCCATGAGCAGGTAGATGCCCGTCGAGATCCAGTCCATGCGCTTGACAAAGGCTGGATTGATGGGCGTGACGATCGGGGAATGCAGATGATCCACGGGGGGCGGGCGCAGGGCCGATTTGGCGATGCGCGCGTAGAAGATGCCCTTGAACGTGATGCCGAGCACGGCCAAGCCCCACACCAGGCCAAATACCGTCCAGCCCCAGCCCGGGCTGACGCGCCCCAGGGCCGACAAACAGAAAGGCGTGTAGGTGCCCGCGATGAGCAGGAAGATGGCCGAGTGGTCGAAGACCTTGAAGACCAGCTTTACCTTGGGCCCGCGAAAGGCGTGGTACAGCGTCGACATGAGGTAGAGCAGGATCAGCATGGCGCCGAAGATGGCCGCGCCCACCACATCGCGGGCCGTGCCGCGCTTGGCCGCGAAGACCACCATGATCACCAGGCCGGCGATGGAGAGGGCCGTGCCCAGGCCATGCGTGAGGCTGTTGGCCAGTTCCTCGCCGGGCGTCTGCGGGGTGGATCCGTGGATGGAAACCGTTCGGGACATGGCCTCAAGGATGACAGACTCTAGACCAGCCTTCGGAGCTTCCATGCGTCTGTCTGCCGCCCTGTCACTGTGCCTGGCCTTGAGCATGGGCCTGGCTTTGTCGGCCCAAGCGCCCCGCGGCCCCATGCGGGGTGTGGTGGTGAGCCAGGAACGCTTGGCTTCGGAGGCCGGCGCCCAGGTGCTGCGCGAAGGTGGCAGCGCCGTGGATGCGGCCGTGGCCACGGCCTTCGCCCTGGCCGTGGTGCATCCGGCCGCGGGTAACCTGGGTGGGGGCGGCTTCCTGCTGTCGCGGTCCGCCTCCGGCCAGGCCAGCTTTCTGGATTTCCGTGAAACCGCTCCCGCCGCAGCCCATCCGCGCATGTGGCTGAAGGCCGACGGCAGCTACGACGAGGCGCGGCATCACGACAGCCTCGCCAGTGTGGGCGTGCCCGGCACCGTGGCGGGCCTGCGTGAAGCCTGGAAGCGGGAGGGGCGCCTGCCCTGGGCGCGGCTGCTGAAGCCCGCCATCCGCCTGGCGCGGGAGGGCTTCGTGCTGTCAGACAACCAGGCCGCCAGTCTGGAAAGGCAGTTGCCGGAATTCCGCAAGCACGCCCCCACCCTGGCCCAGTTCAGCCGGAAGGGCGAACCCCTGCGGGGCGGAGACCGGCTGGTCCAGCGGGACCTGGCCCGGACGTTGATCCGGGTCTCCAGGGATTGGCGGGACTTCTACCGCGGCGAAACCGCGCGCCTCCTCGTGCGCGACATGAAGGCCCACGAGGGCCTGATCACGAGCGCGGACCTACGGGCCTACCAGCCCGTGCTGCGCGAGCCGTTGAAGGGCACCTACCGGGGATTGGAGGTGGTGGCGGCCCCGCCCCCCAGCTCCGGAGGCCAGGTGATCCTGGAGGCGTTGAACGTGCTGGAAGGCTATGACCTGAAGGCCGCCGGTGCGGGGTCGCCCAGGGCCACCCACCTCACGGCGGAGGCCCTCCGCCGCGCCTTCGCGGACCGGGCCCAGTTCCTGGGCGACCCGGGTTTCAATCCCGGGATTCCGATGGATCGGCTGCTGTCCAAGGCCTACGCGGCGGAGCTGCGGGCCACGATTTCTGTGGACCACGCGTCGGTCTCCTCGCCGGATCGTTTTACCTGGCCCAAGGATCGGCCCGACACCACGCACCTCTCTGTGATTGACCGGCAGGGCCATGCCGTGAGCCTCACCTACACATTGGAGGATAGCTATGGTCTCAAGCGCATCGTGCCCGGCGCGGGTTTCCTTTTGAACAACGAACTGGGCGACTTCAACGCCGCCCCAGGATTGACCGACAACAAAGGGCTCATCGGCACGGCGCCCAACCTCGCCCAGCCCGGCAAGCGGCCCCTGTCCAGCATGTGCCCCGTCATCCTCGTGAAGGAGGGCGCCGTGTTCATGGTGACCGGCAGCCCCGGCGGGCGCACCATTCCCTCCACGGTGCTGCACACGGTGCTGGGCGTGGTGGACTACGGCCTCGATGCCCAGGCGGCGGTCGATGCGCCCCGCATCCACCATCAGTGGCTCCCGGATCAGATCCTGGCTGAAGCCAGCCTGCCCTCGGCCACTCGGGTGGCGCTGCAGGCCATGGGGCATGTCCTCAAGGAATCCAAACGTCAGGGCTGCGCCCAGGTGATCCTCGTGGGGAATGGCCGCGCGGAAGGGGCTGCGGACACCCGGCGGTGGTCCGACAGTGGTGCGGTGGCAGAGTAGCCCAGGGTCAGAATCCAGATGGCTGGGGCAGGGCCGTCAGGGCTTCAGGTTCCTCATCCTGAGCCAGGCGGCGCACCAGCTGGGCCAGCTCCACGCGGTTTCGCACACCCGTCTTCTGGAAGATCCGGTAGTTGTGGTCCTTCACCGTCTTCAGGGAGATGAAGAGGGCGTCGGCGATCTCCTGGTTGGTGAGGCCCTGGCAGACCAGGAGGATGACCTCCTCTTCCCGTTTCGAGATGCCGAAGGCGCCGCTCAGCGAAGGGCTGGGGGCGCTGGCCTGTGGGGTTTCAGGAGCTACGGGTGCCTGGATCTCGGCACCCTTGTCGAAGAACCGGATCCAGAGGACGGTGACGAGGTTGAAGACGATTTCGAGCGCAACGGTGACGCTGACGTACGTGGTCTGGGCGAGGGTGGCCGAGAAGCGGTACCACAGGATGAAGAGGGCGAGCACCCCGAAGAGGACGAAATAGGCCGCCCCCAAAATTTCGAGGTTTCGGCGGGAGGGATCCGCCTGGTTGCGGTGGGCGCGGTAGGCGATGCCCAGGCTGATCCCGGCCAAGGCCAAGAAGGAGGAGGCCACCAGGCCCCGGCCGAAGAACCGGATCCAGGCATCCTGGCGCAGCGCGAAAAAGACCAGACAGATGAGTGTTGTGCTGAACGTCAGGATGGACGCGCCTTTTTGCGCCTTTTGCAGCAGCGCCTCGGGCCGTTCTAGATCGGAGGCCCTGAGGGCAAAGGTCAGGTAGGACGAACCGAACTGAATGACCACCAGCAGAGATACGGTGACCAGGCCCGACAGAACGATCCGGCTGAGGCCGGGGGTCATGGCGCCGAGGGCTCCCGAATCCGCAAAGCGGATGAACAGCCGCAGGAGGATCCACAGGTTGTAGAACATCAGCGGCGGGACGAGGGCTTCCACCACGGGGGAGTAGTGAAGGTGGGAGCGGCGGGACACGAAGGCGAGGGCCACCAGCCCCGTTGCCAGGGCCAACAGGAAGGTCAGAACGAGGGTGGGCGCCATGTTTCAAGATTAGACCAAGCGCACGGATTCCTTTGTAAGGATTGTTTTGACGTCCGTTGTGGTGGTGCCGGACTTAGGTCCGGATTGCGGAAATCAGGACTTTCGACGGATGGCGCAGCTCTTAGCTTGGGTGAGGTTTGGAAGGGGAGAGGGTCTCTGCCTCGTCCCAACCCACAGGAGCCCCCATGTTGCACCGGAATCTGCTGCTCCCCGCCCTGCTCGCCTTGGCCGCCGCGCCGGGCTGCAGGCCCCCGGTGGAGGTCCCCGTGGTGCCCCAGCCCACCTTGGCCGTTTTCCCGGTTTCCAAGGACAAGGCCTGGGCTGCCATCGTGGCCGTTCTCGGCATCGCGTTTCCCATCCAAGTCGTCGAGAAGGAGAGTGGGCTCATCACCACCCGGACGAGCAACATGGCGCTGCCTGCCAGCCAATGGGCGAAGAATTGCGAGGACGCGGGGGACTTGGTGAATCCCTGGAACAACCTGCGCATGGATTTGCGTCTGCTGGCTGAGGAGGCCGAGCCTGGCCGGACCCAGGTCACCCTCGTCTGCCATTTCGAGGCCTTCAAGCGGAGCACCTACCCCCGAGCTTGGACGGTGGTGGCCTCCAGCGGAAGGCTGGAGGATGACCTCCTGAAGAAAATCCAAGCACGGCTGTCTCGCTGAACGTGAGGAGGATTCCCATGCGATTTCCCCTTCTCCTCGGCGCTTCCGGGTTGGTCTGCTGCGCCGCCAGCGGCCAGGTCGGCCCGGTTGACCACCTCACCACCGCAGCCGATCTGCTCCGCATGCACCAGGGTGGCCTCCGGGATGACACCATCCTGGCCTTTCTACAGGCCTACCGAGCGCAACTCCAGGTGACGGAAGCCGACTTCCAGGCATTGGCGCAGGCTGGCCTGCGGCCTGAGACCATCCAGGCCCTTCGCCTCCAGGCCCAGGCCGCTCGAAGGTCTGGCGATGCCCTGGAAATTCCCCTGCCGCGCTTCTTCGTGGGCTACCCTCACGATGCTTCGGCCTTCCCTGCCTGGTATTTCGCACCCTTCATCGGCCAGTCGGCGACGATGTCCCAGCATCCGGGCCGGAACATCGCCTCCACGGGGCATCGCGCCATCGCCGCTTGGCGCTCGGGCCGGCGGTTCTAGATGGGGCGGAGGCCGTTGGGATGGGTGAAGGAGACATGTCCGGCAGAGGGCGAGAACCTTGGCTGGGCCCTGGTTTGTTCGAACACGCGATGGAGGTATTCATGATGAACATTCGAAGGCTGTGGGTGGTCGTGGGACTGGCAGGTTTGCTGGGCTGCTACCCCCCCGTTGTGACGGGGGTTACGGCCTATTCAAGGCCTGATACCTCCCATTTGAAGCGCTTCGCCTTGCTGGGGCCTGAACCCAGCCAGTTGGGAGGTGATCCCAGATGGCCGGTTTTCTCGGGCATGCTCACCAAGGCGCTCGTGGTCAAGGGGTTTGTGCCAGATGCCAAGGCGCCCGAGCTGCTCATCCGGGTCACCTATCGGGTGGGCGATACGCAAACCTATACCTACACCGTAAGCACCACCAACGCTGATGGGACACCTGGGCCGGATACCACCAGCAGCGAAGACATGTCGTCCTATTCCATCAAGCTCGAAGCCCTTGATCCGCCCTCCGTGGGAAGCCGGGCGCCCCTGGTTCTGTGGCGAACTCATGCCGAAA
>JAYVRY010000279.1:0-12277 GCA_043775845.1 Acidobacteriota bacterium | reverse complement strand
AGGCCGAGAAGGAAGCACAAGAAGCAGGTGAGATCGTGGCCGAGAACCTCCACTACAGTCGGAAGGTCCAGCTTCTTCCGCACGACCCGACGATGGCGGCTAAGTGGGAGAGCCGCATGCTATCGGCACAGTCGAGCGGCAAGGGCATCGAGATCCGGAAGTTGACTGAGCAGGAAGAGAAGGTCATCCAGTCGAAAAATCCCGAACTCTGGGCCCAACTTCAGAAGGTCCGTGGGATGAGTGTTCCGAAGGCCCCAACTCCTCCGGGGGCTAACGCCGTCGCTCGCACTCCGGCTCAGGGCGGTCAGCCTCAGGCCCAGGGCCAAGTCTCGGTACCGAACTCCATCGACCCGAGAACTGGTCTCCCTGTCACCGCAGCAGCGCCCCAGCCTGGCGGAGACGGCATGTTCGTCAGCGGCTTGAAGCCAGATGGCACGCCTGACATCGAGAACGGCGCCTACCCGATCTCCTTCTCCTATGTGCCTCTTGGCGAGAAGAACGCGGTCACCGTGACCCAATGGGTCAAGCCGGGATATTTGACCGGACGAACCCGTCCTTATGCGCCAACCGAAATTCAAGAAGCAGACCGCCAGTGGCGCACCTCCTTGAAGGCGTCCACCGACATCAATGAGAAGGAAGCCTCCAACGTCGCCATCGGCTACAAGGTGCCTCCTAGCAAGACCCGCGTGACGGGCTCGGACTTCACCTTCGTTCAGCGGTATGTGGCTGTTCAGCCGAATCCTGCTGGGCGCCTGACCCCCCCCAATCCCCCAGCTCCCCAGCCGAACCGTTAGAACCAATAGGAGAGCCCCATGAACCCGATCACCCCATTCTTCCTCCGTCGCGCTGGCCAGTTTGCTCTGGCCCTCCTGCTCGGCGTTGGGAGTCTGGTCGGGCAGGTCCCCAGGCCTGCGCCGACTGATGACGATCTGAAGCGTGAAGAGCGCGACGCCAAGTACATGATGCAACTCCAGGTCAACAACGCGGAGGGGCAGGCTAGGACCCAGGCAAAACTGAGGGACGAGCAGGAGCGAGCCGCTTCGGCCATGCGTCAGCTCTACGAAGACATCCTCGAGAAGCAGCGCCGTGATTCCGGCGCCCTCACTGACGATGAGCGCAACATCCTTGCGCTTCGCCAGCAGGGCAACGGCAGTGGCGCTATGGTGTCGCCAGCCCAGTCCATGAACTTCGGGCCGGCTGCGGCCCCGCAGGTCTCTGCCGAGATGCAGAAGGGTAAGGGCGGCCCGGAGATGGCCCGCGCCATCGACGCTCTGGCCATGGAAGACGGCCCCGACATTGCTCGCAAGAAGGGGTTGGGCTTTGTTCCGATGGGCACCATTGCCGACGTTCGACTGCTGACCGCTGTAAACACAGCAATTCCTGGGATCGTGATTGGCCAGCTTGTCTACGATATTTGGGATGTGGACACCCGGGTGATCGTGATTCCGCGTGGGTCGAAACTGATCGGGCAGGCTGCTTCCATGGGCTCGGACACAGAAGCCCGGGGCAAGGTCATTTTCCACACCTTCATTGAGCCTTCCGGTCGTGTGATCCCCATCGCTACTCCCGTGATCGCCGCCAACCGGATCGGCATCAGTGGCATCGACGGTGTCGTCGATTACCACTGGGCCCGCATGCTGGGTTCATCCCTTGCTCTCGCCGTGATCAGCGGGTTCACAGGGCAGGGCAGCACGAGCGCGGTCAATCAGAACGCCACGAACCAGGATCTCGTCCGGCAGAACACTGTTTCGAGCATGGGCCAGACCTCGAACCAGCTCCTCCAGCGGTTCGCCAAGATCCAACCCGACATCCAACTCGAGGAAGGCAGCATCACCAAAATCATTCTCGTCACCAACATCATGGCCAAGCCCTATCGGGTTGTCTGGCCAACGCCTGCACGTTAAGGCACACCCTCAATCGCGCAGTATCCCAGGAGAGAGAGAGATGGCGCATCGCCTCATCAAGACCGGACTGATTCTTTCGTTGCCCCTCAGCCTGATGGCCGATGGTGAATACGCGCACTTCCACGGCGGGCCGATGATCGGGCTGTCTTGGAGCCCAGCCAAGGAATTCCGTGGCTACGCGGGCCAGGTCAACGACGGCTCGAAGAATGTCGTCACGGCCGATGGAGCTGGTCAGTTGGCCCCGCAGTTGGGCTTTGGCCTGACCTACTCCTTCCAGCCTTCGAGCATCCGCCTCGGCCTCGACATGGACATCGTGCGTGTCATCGGAAAGGAGGCCGGAAAGTCCACGGGCAAGCTCCAAACGGCTACCGGAACCGACCTCGGCTCTCTCGACTCGGTTAGCGTCCAGCAGACGGTGGTCAGGGCCACTGGGAAGTTCATCTACTCGTTCCGCAGCAACACCCACCCGGGCTGGTATTTCTGGCTGGGCCCCACTGTGGCCAAGGCCCAGACTAAGGCGACTGCGGCATTTGGCGGCGGAGACCTGGATTTGCCGAGCACGAGCACAACCTTCCATGGAGCAGGCCTTGGCTGGGGGCGTCGGGCCTTCTCCGAACGCAACATGGGGATCTTCGAGGTGAATCTTCAGTGGCTCAAGAACTCGAAGGAAGGCGTAGCGGCCGGAGGCCTCACCCTGGAAATTCGTGGAGGGGTTCACTTCTAGTCCAACAGCCAGATGCCTGACAACGAAAGGCCCAGCATGTGCTGGGCCTTTTCGCATGGGGACTTGCTCAGATCGCAGGAATGGTGAGGTCAACCCCGGCGTCAGGCCTTGATGCTTCGACAGGCAGAGGGCGGTTTGGGAAGGGAAGGACCAAGGGGCGGTGGATGGAGCACCAGGACCCTTCACCGGGGATCTGATCGGTGCCCTCCATGTAGCCGTGGGCCGTCATGGGGCCTGTCCAGGTGGTGACGTTGGCGAAGGCGACGATCTCCGGGATGCCCACGGGGCTCAACCGGATGATGAAGGCGTTCGGCACGGCTTCATCATCCCCCAGCCCGATGGAGGGCGGGACCATGGACTGGGCCAGCCGGGTCAGCCCGTCGAACAGCGACTGGGCCGGGGTGAGGAGGGAAGGGGCGGTCTTCACGGCGATCATGATCGAATCCTTGGAAGCGTAGTCGAATTCTTACCGAGCGGAGCAGGGTATGGCTCTCTCTTGGAGTCCATTTTCTCAGACATGAATTTATTCGACGGGCAATTCGAGCGAAAAAGTCGCCGCCAGAACAATAGCGTCAGGAGGAACCATGTCCCTGACCGCTACCGCGCCCGACTTTGCCTCGGCCTATGGAGACATCGCCGCCGGTGCGCTGGCCTATCCCATGGCGCCCCAACTCCTCACAGAAGCGGAATTGCAGGCCATCGCCGGCTCGATTCAGGGCTGGGAACTGATCGCAGGCGTGATCGACCCTGCCATGGCCTACTGGTCGGCGCGGTATGGCGGCGGCCTGGCGGACGGAACCTTGAAGCTGAAGCTCCAGAGCTGGTTCCGCAACTGGATCCAGCCGCCCAAGCATTACAACGTCCACATCCCCCGAGTCGCCAACGGAGCCTGGTACCGACTGTTCCGGACTTCCATGCGCGTTCCTGAGCGGATCCAGGAGGCCACACGCAACATGGCCAACCTGAGCGAAGAGGAAGTCGTGGCTCGTTATGCCCACCTGCTCGGGCATGGCGCACGGGCACGTTACGGTGAGGATGGCTTCGACCGCTGGTGTGCCGATGTCCTCACCTGCATCCAGCAGGGCGAGTGGCACCTGGCGGTGTACTCCCCGCAGTGGGAGGCCTTCATCAGCCCAGTGGTCGATGAACCTCGGTCGAATGACCTGATCGAAAGGTGCCTGGCAGAGTTCCCGGCGGTGAATCCCCAGCTCTACCCCGTGAGCGAGTCGAATGGGGCTTCCTGGAATCTCGCTGAGGCCATTCGCGCCGGCGCCTTGGTCGAGGTCTACGGTGACCGTCTGGACGCGCCGTCCTTCGGGGACTGGGGCAACGGCGTGCTCACGGCGGAAGTGGGGCCGAACTCGAGCCGACGGATCTCGGGGTTCATCCACACCCGGCCTGACCGCACACAGGCTGTGCCCGTCCAGGGTGGCGACATGGGGTCGGTCGTGGTGGATGCTCCGAACATGGGCAGCCTGCTCCAGGACATCTACTCCGTGACAGGCTGGCGGGCGCCAGGCTTTAGCCAGGCGGCCCTGCTGGGCCAGGATGAGGACGCTTTGTGCCAGGAAGTGCTCGTCGTGACCCAGAACCATTCCCTCGCGCTGGAGATCCCCGGGAAGACCTTCCGCGAGGCCATGGCGACCAGTCCACAGATCGTTCCGGTGTATGGGCGGCTCGTCTCGACCTTCACCCATGTCGCCCTTGACTGGCGGCACTCCGGGGACGGCTCCCTAAGCCCCTTCGGGCAGTAAATAGCCCAGCACTCGGCTTTCAATCTCCGATTTCGATTCCAGAGCAACCTCCACGCTGCACCCTTGGATCTGCCCAATGTTTTCAATGCACAGGAGCCTACATGCCAGCGCCATCTCTTGATTCTTCGTCGCCTGCCATCCCGCAGGGCCCGTCCATGGACGCTGGCCTGGCCAAGACGGCAGCAGAATTGGCACCAGTGACTGGCAAAATCGGTACAGAGGGTCCGAATGCAAACTTCTCGGCGTTTGGAACACCGGAAGCCACCGGTGTCGTGAAGGCTCCGCTCGCAGAGGTCAGTGACTTCAACTTCCCAGGTCGATCTGTGACTGTCGATGCTCCGATGCGAAACGCCTTTACGCCTGGCCAGACCCAGGGATCGCCATCAGTCTTGGATGCCGTGGAGCGCGGAGCGTCCAAGGCCGAGGTCATGCAGGAAGCCGGTAAGGTTATGGACCGAGCCAAGGTGGACCCCGCTTGGTTTGAGGCTCATCCCGCTGAGTTCGGCACCGCAGAGGGCCTGATCAAGCAGCAGCAGGGCGAGATGCCCAGCAAGGCTGGGCCCCAGCAAAACCTCGACCCTGAGCGTGGCCTGCGGCAGCAGATGACGCAGGGCGGCCCCGAACGCACGAACACGCTTGAACGCGGCCAGGGCGGCCCAAATCAGGGCCTTCTTCAGCCCGGCCAAGACCAGGCGGTCACAGCCACCAAGTTGGACCAGCCCCAGGCCGCCTCCCCCATTAAGGACGGGCTTGGCAAAGTCATGGATTGGGTGAAGGAAAACCCCGTGGCCTCGGCGGCCATCGCCGCTGTCGCAGTCTATGCGCTGCAATCCACCCTGAGTTCGGAAGGCGGCAGCGTCATGGGAGCCCTCAAATATGGTGGCCTCGCCTGGGGTGCTATCAAGGCTGGCGGCGCCTTGTTGGGGAATGACTCCAAGGACACCAGTAAGAAGGATGAAACCAGCCTCTGGAGCAAGTTCGGCAGTGGCCTCAAGGATGGCCTTGGCTGGGTCGTCCCGGGCTTCTCCAAGGCGAGCGAGATGGCTTCCAAGGTCATGGAGAACAAGGCTGAGGGGGCTGTACCGACCAGTGCTCCCGTGGTCCCGGGTACCGCCACCCAGGCCATCGCTCCCATGGCAGCTCCTAACGCCCAAACCCAGCGAACTATCTAGGAGGAGCCATGCCTGATCTCTCTGGTGCAGGGGAAAGCTCCGCATCCCTGGCGATTCCGAGCCCTTCCATCCCGACTGGCGATCTGCCCCCGATTCCTGATGGGATCAGCAAGCCTTCGCTTCATCAAGGGGTCGGAATCCTTGACGGGTTGAACCAACTGCAAGGTCGAACCCCTGGGCTCGGTGCATCAGCCGAAGAGCAGAACCTTCCTGCAATGGCGCGGAATTTCGATGGCAGCAACGACATCGCCACGACGGCCCGGGTGCATCCTGATGGCCTGCTGGATCCGAAGTCGGATTTCAGCACGGCCGCACATTCGACCGCTCCGGAACGCTACCCCGTGCCCGAGGAGCCGATGGGCCCGCCAGCCTCCCTGGCAAACTCTCACCAGGGCCCCGGGCATGCGCTTTCGATGGCCCAGGATGGACCCACGAAGACGGTGGCCAGAGCGACGGATCCTGCCACTCCGAGTGCCAATCCTGGGGCGGCTAGTTCGCTGGACCCCAAGACGCAGTCCATCGTTCAGAACGCCACCCAGGAGAAGGGGGTTTTCGGGACGCTGAAACAATACATCCTGGAACACCCTGAAGCCGTGGGGCTCGCCGTTGGTCTGGCGACGGCCTCAATGGGCGGTGGGTGGAAGTGGAGCATCGCTGCGGGTGCGGCGGGCTGGCTCGGCACGAACCTCTTCAAGAACTGGTCCGAGAACTCGAAGAAGGCCGACGCCCTTGATAAGGTCGCGTCCATGCACGGCGTTCTGACGAAGAAATGAGATGAGACTCTCCTCTGACGAACCCAAGGCCGAGGTCGAAATGAAGGCTAGACCTCAGCCTGAGCCACCTGTTGAGAAGGTGATCCCAACGTGGCTGAAAACCACTAGCGATCTGGTTGGATTCGTCCCCGTGGCGAATGTTCCTGCCGGGATCGCCTCAGCGGCCATGTCCGCCATCGAACTGGCGGGCCAAACGGCGAAGGGCAACAAGCAGGGGATGAAGGAAGCGGCTATCGACCTAGCGGCGGATGCCACTGCCATTGCTCTGACCCGTGCCGGTGGTTTGGCTGTGAAGGCCGGGGGCAAGGCCTTGGTTGCTGCCGAGAAGTTCGGCCCCAAGGCTGTCGCCATCACGGAAAGGGTCGTGGCCGGAGCTGCCAAGGCGGAATCGGTTGCCGTCAAGGCTGGAGAGACCGGCGAGAAGCTCGGTCTCACCAGGGCCGACATGAAGGCCCTGGGATGCTCGATCTTGACTGAACAAGGGGTAGGGCAGGGGGGAGCACTCGACGGGGTTAAGGCCTTGGCTCTTTCCGCAGCAAGTCGGCAGCTCGGAACCGAGTTGCCCAAGAAAAGCTCCTGATCTGAGACAGGGGATGTCCAGGCCAAAGGATCACCATTCAGAGAGGAGGGGCCGATGGTTGAAGAGAAGACTCTCGTGATCGCTGTTTCCAGCCGGGCACTCTTCGACCTGAGGGAAGAAGCCCAGGTGTTCGACACCCAAGGCGAGGCCGCTTACATCGCCCTCCAGAAGGAACGACAAGACCTGCCTGTTGCCTGGGGCGCGGCCTACCCGCTGGTGAAGCGCCTGCTGGCAATCAACGAGAAGACTGGCCGGGAGGCCGTCTCCGTGGTCCTGGCCTCCAGGAATGACCCGTTGTCCGGTATGAGAATGCTCCGCACCATTGAAGCTGAGCGGCTGCCGGTGACCAGCGCGATGTTCACCAGTGGGCGAAGGGTTTCCGGCTACCTCAAGGCCTTTCATGTGGACCTTTTCCTGTCTGCCGAGAGCCTGGATGTGGCTTCGGCCATCAGGGATGGCATCGCAGCCGCTCGGATCATTGAACAGAGGGCTGACCACTACCTCTCCACAGACAACGGCGACAAGGTTCACATCTCTGTGGATGGCGACGCCTGCCTCTTTGATGGCGAGGCCGAGAAGGTGTTTCAGCAAGATGGCGTTGCCGCTTTTCATGCTCACGAGCGAGCCCACGCTGAACGTCCTCTGGGGCCCGGCCCCTTCGAGCCATTCCTGCGAACGCTCAGTCGCTGGCAGACGCAGTTCGAGGAGTCGCCCATCCGTGTAGCCCTGGTGACTGCCCGAGCCGTGGCCGCCCATGCCAGGGCGATGAACACCCTGGAATCCTGGGGCATCAAGGTGGATGAGGCGCATTTTCTCTGCGGGGCCGACAAGGGGCCGGTCCTGGAGGCCTTCGGGGCCCTGATTCACTTCGACGACAGCAACCGACACGTTGCTAATGCCTCCCAGGTCGTCCCGACCGGCCAGGTCCCCTTCGATCTGAACCTAGCTGTCTGACCGGGGAAAATCTCCCCTTCGGGACACTGGATGTAGAAAGTCCAGGAGCAGCCATGTCTCAACCCATTCAGCGAGAGACCCTGAACAGGGTGTTTTGCCCGTTCATGAACTTGATCCTGACGCCCATTGACCTCGCCATGGTGCTCTCTGAGGCTCTGCGGAGGAACCAGGTGGCCCATCGTGTTGTCACGGGCAAGGTGGCTGGCGCGGCTGTGCCCCACCCCTATGAATGGCTTGCGCCTGCGGTGATCTGGCTTGAGGTGGGCGGATGGTGCGTGGACACCACGCTCCACTTCGACCAACTCGAGGGTCACCTCAGCCGCATCGGCATCTACCACCAGTGCAATTCTGGGGGACGGCAATACCAGCCTGAGGCCGAGGTGGTGCCAGTTCCCATCGAAAAGGGTCTCTTCGACGCGCTCTGCTCGCCCCTATCTGGCCGGGCGTGCATGGAACTGGCCATGAGTCGGCCTTCCAAGCTCGTCACCGTCCCACTGGTGCAAACCGCAGCCATTGAGCAGGGAGCCTAAAGATGAACCGGAACTTCGGCCTTGATGTCGCCCGCGTGCTGGCTGTCACGCTGGTGCTGCTCTATCACACCTTCGGCGGCCAGACGAACATCCTCGGCTTCCTCGGTGGGGCTGGTTGGATGGGCGTCGATCTGTTCTTCGTGATGTCCGGGTTCCTGGTGGCCCAGGGCTTCCAGAAGATCCAAGAGGACCAGGACGCCAGTGGCGGGGACTTCCGGTCTGTCCTCAAGAACTTGTACCTGAAGCGGGCCCGTCGTGTCATCCCTGCCTATCTGGTGACGGTGGCCGTGGTGACCCTGTTCACGGCTCCGTTCCCGCCGATCCGGGCCAAGGCACTCTCGAACATCCCGTTCTTCCTGACCTTCACCGCGAACCAGGTTGAGATCCTGGCCCTGGTCCTCTGGTCGATCTCTGTGGAGGTCCAGTTCTACGTACTGATGCCCGTGCTGGGGCTGGGCAAACCTGGAAAGCGGCTGGCTGATCTGGTTCGCCGTGATCCGCTCGCTGGGCTAATCCTGGCCGCAGCCATTCCAGCCTTGTTCCGGGCCGGAAGCTACCTGCTGCACCCTGAACTCAATGCCACGGCGACCCAGGTCTTCACGCCCAACATCCCCGGCAGCCAGATCAGCACGGTGTTCGGCAAATACCTCTACGCCTCCTCGGTTGCCCATCTGGATGGCCTGATGCTCGGCGCTTGGTTGGGTATGGTCTGGAACGACAAGAAGCAGTGGATCCATGGAGCCATTGAAAAATGGAAGACGCAGATCCTTGCGTTTGGCATCGCTGGATTCGCGGGCTCCTACGCGGTGCTGGCACCCTGGCGGACCTGGATGCCGAGGCCTTGGGTGCTGGGCGTCTTCGGTTTCACGCTGGTGGCCTTCTCGGCCATGTTCCTCGTTGTGGGGCTCAAGACCCTTGTGCCCACCGCCCCCAGGCAGGCGTGGCTGAAGAAGGGCGTGGAGTGGGGCTCTGACAGGATCTACTCGCTCTACCTCGGCCAAGCCATGGCCTCGGTTGTCATGGGCCTGGCTGTTGCCTGGCCGGGCCTCGGCTGGGTCTCGGGGCTGATCATGACCGCCGTCTACTTCGGCGTGACCCTGATGTTGGGACTGCCCCTCTACAACCTAGTCGAGAGTCGGTATTTCGCTGTGGCTCGTGAACCCCGCCCGGCCAAGAAGTCCAAGGGCCTCACCGGCGCGACCAGCGCGGCCTGATTCGTCGTTTTGAGAGGGGAGCTGTCGTGTCGGAGAGAGGGCTTGGTCTGCGCGGAGTTTACGCGCTCTATTTCTTTACGGGCCTGACGGGCCTGATGGCGCAAGGGGCTATTGAACGGGCCCTTTCCGTGCTGCTGGGCGCCACAGCCCACACGGGTGCGGTGGTCCTGGCCGCCAGCTTCGCAGGGTTCGCGCTGGGAGGATGGTTGGCCCAGGGCCTGCTCCGCCTGGCCCCCCGGACTCCCAGGATCCAACTCTATGGCGTGCTCGAGGGCCTGGTTGGCGTCATGTTCCTCCTTGTTCCACTCGCGCTGTCGAGATGGTCGGGTGGGATCTACGAGATCCAGTCCGGCTTGATCGAGCTGGGTGTCGGGAAGGTCGCCATCAGGACCATGCTCGGTGCCGCGATGGTGTTGCCAATCTCGATCCCGATGGGGATGAGCTTCCCGGTTCTTGGTGCTTCTTTGGATTGGACCTCTGGTGACTCTCGTCTCGACCGCCTGTATTTGATGAACCTCGCTGGAGGCCTTGCTGGCGCGGTTCTGGGGCCGCATGCGGTGATGCCGCTAGGTGGTCTTGGTCTGGTGTTCGGAGCCTGCGCGGCCATCAATTTGGTGGTCGCAGGCATGGCCCTGAAGGCCTGCCTGGTCGGCCGGGCGGTCGAGATCGCCCGGAATTCGATCACGACAAACCCCGCATTCGACTCTGAGATTCGACCGAAGGTTGATTCGACCGAAAATGGCCCGAATTTGGTCGAAATGACCGACCATTCGATCCCGGTTGCGGTCGAAAGGGATGCTGTTCGAGTTCTCCTGAGCGGGGCATTCCTGTCTGGCTTCATTTACTTCGCCATGGAGGTGCTCTGGATCCACCTGGGCTCAGTCGTCATCGGCGGCAGCATGTATGCCTATGCCTCGATGCTGATGGTCGTGATGGCTGGCCTGCTGCTTGGGGCTTGGCTCCAGCGGCGCCCCAGGTTTCAGCGCATGCCTCTGCATGTCCTTACGGTGCTTGGTGGTTTTACGGTGGTGGCCCAGGTTTTCCTGTGGCCTGGAATCCCTGAGATGTTCCTCCTGGTGCCCTGGCTGAAGTCGTTCTGGGCTGGCGAGGTCTGGCGCACGCTGGCCTTCATGCTGGTGGCGCTCCCGTCGGCAACTGTTCTCGGAATGATCTTCCCGAGGCTTCTGGTAACCGCCAGCTCGAATCCAGGGCTCCGGGAGCAGGTGGGCCGCATCTCGGCCGCCAACAGCCTGGGCTGCCTACTGGGCGCCCTGGCGGCCTCCCTGCTGCTGATCCCCTACCTGGGCTCCGAGTGGAGCCTGCGGGTGCTCGGGGTCGTGACCCTGGGCCTGGGCTACGCCTACCTGGACCTCGTCCACAGGAAGGGCGAAGAGAATGAGCCTGATCTGGCGAAACCAGTGGTGTTCCGGCGGGCGGCGGGGTTCCTGACGGCAGTCCTGTGCCTCTGGTTACCCTGGAGCCGGAATTCGATCAGTTCGGGTAATTGTGTGTACTTTGGTTACACGTATACAAATCCTAGCGACCAGAAGAGCCGGATTCTGTTCTGGGATGAGGACGCCTTCGGCGGTATCACCACCGTCGTCCAGAATGCACATCCAAACGGGCATGACTGGGCTCAGGTCCTGCTGACGAATGGCAAGTTCCAGGGCATTACGGCGAGTGCCCCGGATGAGTCCGAAGAGGAGGCCCAGCGGTCCTTCGCGGTGCTTCCAACGGCGCTCGCCAAGGGGCGCGGCAGGGCCCTCTGTGTTGGCGCCGGGACAGGGCAGAGCGCCTGGGCCTTGACCAAGTTCTTCCCGAAGGTTGATGTCGTGGATAACGCACCAGGCATCCTGAAGGCCGCTCGAACCCACTTTAAGATGGTGAATGCCGATGTGCTGGACTCGCCGAACGTGGAGGTCATCGTGGATGACGGGCGAAGCCTGCTGGCGACCTCCAAACGCCACTACGATGTGATCCAGGTGGAAATAAGCAGCGTCTGGCTGGCCGGTGCCACCAGTCTCTACGCCCGTGAGTTCTATACCCTGGCCAAGCAGCGACTCGCCGTTGGAGGGGTCATCCAGCAATGGGTGCAACTCCACCACATCTCGTCGAGGGAGATCGGCTCCATCGTGGCCTCCATGAAGTCGGTGTTCCCCTATGTGTCCCTCTGGGAGTTCGGGGGGCAGGGCATGCTGGTCGCCGCCGACCATCCAGTGGACCGACTCGACCCGAAGGCCTGGCGGGATCTCGTGGTCGAGATCAAGCCCAGCGCCGCCTTGACCCGCCATTGGGACCCGCAGTCGCACCGTCTCCTCGGTGACTCGGCCAGCGGCCAACTCGCGGCGAGGTCAGTGGTCAACACGGACTGGAACCGGTATCTGGAACGGATGACGCCGCGCTACAACCTCTCCAAGACAGACTGGTTCAAGGAAAACACCCGGGTCTTCAAGGGCATGGATTCCGTACAGGCCATGCTGGGTATGCCAGCCTTCGGCCTTGCTCCGGATGCGGGTGAGGAACCTTAGGCTGGCTGGTTTAAGGGCCAGATTCCAAATCACGCTCTCAGAGCAGTTTTTCAATGCCCACGTTGGGAGAGTCGAAACGAGGCCGCCAATGCCGGCGTCCCACTGGAGATGTCCATGCTCGTTGCTCACGCCACCACCCGCTTG
>JAYVRY010000278.1:0-3531 GCA_043775845.1 Acidobacteriota bacterium | reverse complement strand
GCACTTGCTCATCAGCTCGCATCGCGAATTGGAGAAGCTGGTGCTCTCGGGCAAGCAACTCTTCTGGAAGGAGAGCCTGGGCAACCTCTACGGTTCCTTGCTCCACGAAGGCCACTTCTTCGATCCCCTGGCCCGCGATCTCGAGGCCTTCCTCCAATCCAGCCAGGATCGCGTGCGCGGCGAGGTGCGCCTCACCCTGCACCCCCGCGCCTTCGTGGTGGAGGGCGTGCAGTCGCCCTACTCCCTGATGGATCCCCGCATCGCCACCTACGGCGAAGCCAACAAGCTCTGGACCGGCGCCGAAGCCGCAGGTTTCGCCAAAGTTTTCGGAGTACAGCAGACACTGACACTCAAAGCCAAGCCCAACTGATCGGCCAGGTCATCCATGAGAATCCACGTCGACAAGCTCGCCTCGGTCACCCGCAACCTGCGGCTGGGCCGCACGCTCACCTTGGGCTCGGAGATCCTGGTGGAAGAAGGCTCAGTCATCGCCTGCCGCGTAAAGGGCGAGAAGACCACGTACAACCAGCTGGAGGACCCCCACGGCCGCATGAGCACGCTGCACGATGGCGACATCCTCGTGGGCGCCCTGGGCCACCGCAATGCACTCCAGGGTTACGAGGGTGTCATGCCCGAGGCCCTGAAGCCCGGGGACTGGGTGAACCTGCTAAACATGGGCGGCGTGCTCGGGCTCTGCCGCTCCCACAACCCCGATGTGGGCAAGCCCTTCGAGCTGGAGGTGCTCGGCCAGGTGCAGGTCTTCCCGGAATTCCAGTCCCGGGCGGGCCAGCCTGCCCACGTCCGCATGGGCTCCCTCAAGGGCACGGGCCTCTCCGCCCACTGCCCCGTGGTCTATGTGGCGGGCACCTGCATGAATTCGGGCAAGACCGCCGCCGCCTGCGCCACCATCCGCCAGCTCAGCCGGGCGGGCTACCGGGTGGGCGCCTGCAAGCTCACGGGGGTATCGCTCATGCGGGACGCCCTGGCCATGCGCGACTACGGCGCCGAAGTGGCCCTGGACTTCACGGACGCGGGCATCGTGTGCACGGACGGAGGCAATGCCGCCGGCGTGGCCCGCATCATCTTCTCGGAGCTGGCGGCCCATGGCGTGGACGTCATCGTGGCCGAGACTGGCGATGGGATCATGGGTGAGTACGGTGTGCAGGCCATCCTGGAGGATGCTGAGCTGCAGTCCCTCAGCGGCGCCTTCATCCTCTGCGCCAACGATCCCGTGGGCGCTGCCGGTGGCGTACACCACCTGCAGTCCGCCTTCGGCATCCGGGCAGACCTCATCGCCGGCCCTGCCACGGACAACCGCGTGGGCGAACGCTTCGTGGCCTCTCTCGGCCTCCCCGCCCGCAACGCCCGCTCCGACGCCGACGCCCTCGGCAAGTTCGTGCTGGGGCTCCTTGAACCCAAGATCGGCGCCAAGGTCTGAGAAGGGTTGAGCAAAGATGCAGGGGATAAAGGGGATCTCGAGTAGCCAACTTTCACATCCCGTCCATCCCCTTCATCCTGGCAACACGCTTTTCTCTCCGCTATTGCTTTTCTATTCGCCCTCTGTGTTCCCCCTGGTTCGATTTTCTTTTCTGGTGAATCCCCATGGTTTCAGTTGATGTCCTGATTCTCGGCGCCTCTGGTTACGGCGGGGGTGAGTTGCTGCGTTGGCTGTCGGGCCACCCGGCGGTGAAGTCCATCCGGGGCACGGCCCGCAGCCACGCAGGCAAGCCCTTCCACGCCCAGCACCCGAACCTGCGCGGGCTGGTGGAGGGCGTCTTTGAGACCGTGCCGGACTGGGCAGCCCTGGCCCAAAGCGAGGCCCCCGTGCTGTTCGCCGCCCTGCCCCACGGCGAGTTCGCCAGGCAATGGCCTGACTTCCAGGCGGAATGGCAACGCTTGGGCCTCGCCGACAAACTCACCGTCATCGACCTCTCCGCGGATTTCCGCCTGGATCCCGCCTGGGTCTACGGCCTGGTGGACTGGAAGCCCGAGCGGATGCAGGGCGCCAGGCGGATCGCCAACCCCGGCTGCTTTGCCACGGCCCTGCAGCTGGCCCTGCTGCCCCTAGCCGAATGGAAGCCGGCCTTCGTGGCCGTCACTGCCGCCACGGGCTCCTCAGGTTCCGGCGCCGCGCCCTCGGATACCACCCACCACCCCACCCGCGCCAACGACTTCCGCGCCTACAAGATGCTCTCCCACCAGCATGAGGCCGAGGTGCTGCGCACCCTGGCCAGCGTGGGCTGGGAGGCGCCCCTCAGCTTCGTGCCCCAGAGCGCCCCGATGGTGAGAGGCATTTTCGCGACGGCTCAATTCCCGCTGAACGCGGGAATTGAGGTAGGGGCCCTGCGGGCCCGATTTGAGGAATTCTATCGCGACCGCTTCTTCGTGCGGATCGTGGACGGCTCCCCCCTCATGGCCGCCACCACCGGCAGCGCCTTCGCCGATATCGGGGTGGCCGCCCGGCATGGGCACGGCGCCGTCATGGTCGCCCTCGACAACCTCGGCAAGGGCATGGCAGCCCAGGCCGTTCAGAATCTCAACCTGGCCCTGGGGCTGCCAGAATGGACCGGTCTGAGAGGGGCTGGCGGTTTCCCGGCTTAGGGGCATCGGCTACCCATAGGTCTGTTTATAGACAACACTTCGGGCTGTGGGATGATGGTCTCCCTTTCCTGGAGCAGCCATGAATCCTTCTCTTCTCACCCGTGAGGCCCTGGGGCAATACGCGGCGGAAAGCCGCATGGCCTTCGAGGCGGAGCTGCGGACCTTGGTGGAAATCCCCTCCATCAGTGCCGACCCCGCCCATCAGAGCGATGTACGCCGCGTGGCCGAGGCGGCCCGGTCGCTTTTTGAGCGCCATGGCGGCAGGGCCGAGATTCTGGAAACCAGTGGCAACCCGCTCATTCACGGCTGGTTCGGCGAGGATCCCAGCCTGCCCACCATCACGGTCTACAACCACATGGATGTGCAGCCCGCCAACGAGCCCGAGTGGACGGCGGAGCCCTTCCATTTCGTGGTGGATGGCGACACCTACCGCGGCCGCGGCAGCACGGACGACAAAGGCCCGGCGGTGACGGCCTTCTTCGGCGCCCTGGCGGCTCGCCGGGCGGGCGTACCCCTCAACATCCACTTCCTCTGGGAAACGGAAGAGGAGATCGGCTCGCCCAGCTTCGAGGGCGGCCTGAACCGCCACAAGGGCCGCTTCCGCACCGACGCCATTGTGGTGAGCGATACGGTCTGGATCACGCGCGGCAAACCCAGCACGCCCGCGGGTCTGCGCGGGCTCAAGGGGTTCCGCCTGACGCTGGAGACGGCCGATCACGACCTGCACAGCGGCGTGGTGGGTGGCGCGGCCCGCAATCCCCTGGCGGAGCTCATCAAGGTGGTCGCCACCCTGATGGATGGCGAGACGGGCAAGGTGAAGATCCCCGGTTTCTACGACGACGTGGTGAAGCCCTCGAAGAAGGAAATCGAAGAATGGACCAACGCGGGCTTCAGTGTGGAGACCTTCAAGAAGGACCACATGATCACCGG
>JAYVRY010000277.1:0-3533 GCA_043775845.1 Acidobacteriota bacterium | reverse complement strand
TTTCGGGCAAGTGGGCGAACAGCTCGCGGAGCGGCGTGAACAGGCCGGTATAGGTGGCCGGGTTGCTTCGGGGCGTGCGGCCGATGGGGGCCTGGTCGAGATCGATGACTTTGTCGATGGCCTCGAGGCCCTTGATGGCCTTGTGCTTGCCGACGATGTGGACACCCTGGTGCAGCATGTTCGCCAGGGCCTTATAGAGGATCTCGTTCACCAGGGTGCTCTTACCCGAGCCGCTCACCCCGGTCACGCAGGTGACCAGGCCGATGGGGAAGTCCGCGTCCACCTTCTTTAGATTGTTCTCTTCTGCCCCCAGGATGGACAGCTGTCCGCGCTTGGCCTTGCGGCGGGTGCGGGGCACGGGAATGGCATCCCGCCCCGACAGGAAATCGCCCGTGATGGAGCCCGGCGTCTGGCTGATCTCGTCCGGCGTGCCCTGGGCCACAATCCAGCCGCCGTGCTCCCCGGCGCCGGGCCCCATGTCCACCACATGATCGGCCGCGAGGATGGTCTCCAGATCGTGCTCCACCACCAGTACCGTGTTGCCCAGGTCCCGCATCTCCTTGAGGGTGCGGATGAGCTGCAGGTTATCCCGCTGGTGGAGACCGATGCTGGGCTCGTCCAGCACGTAGAGCACCCCCTGGAGCTTGCTGCCGATCTGGGTGGCCAGGCGGATGCGCTGGCCTTCGCCCCCGGACAGGGTCGCCGCGCTGCGGTCCAGGGTAAGGTACCCGAGGCCCACATCATCGAGGAAGCCCAGGCGCTCGCGGATCTCCTTCAGCACCTTCTCGGCAATGACCGCGTCCTTTCCTTCCAGGGCCAAGTCTCCGAACCACTTCCTGGCCTCCCGAACGCTCTGGGCCACCACATCGGCAATATGCAAGCCGCCCACGTAGACCGCCAGGATCTCGGCCTTCAGGCGCCTCCCGCCGCAGTCCTCGCAGGGGATGATGCGCATGGACTCTTCCAGCTCCGCCTGGATCTCCTCGCTGCTGGTCTCCCGGTAGCGGCGGTCGAGGTTGCCGATGATGCCCTCAAAGTGGTGGACGAAATCGTAGCGGTTGCGCTTGCTTTCGTACGTGAAGCGCATCTCCTTTTCGGTGCCGTGGAGCAGCAGGCGCCGGATGTCCGCCGGCAGCTTCTTCCAGGGTGTCTCGAGGCTGAATTTCAGTTTGCGGGCCAGCTGGTCCATGAGCTGGGAGCGCCAGCCATCCTCGCTGACGCTCTTCCAGCCGCTGGCCTGGATGGCCCCCTCAGCGATGGAAAGGGCCGGATTCGGGATGATCAGCTCCTCCGCGAACTGCCGCTTGAAACCCAGTCCGTCGCAGGTCGGGCAGGCGCCGTAGGGGCTGTTGAAGGAGAATGAACGAGGCTCCAGTTCGGGCAGTCCCAGGCCGAATTTCACGCACTTCATGTTGTTGCAGGCCAACTTGCTGGAGAAGAGCTGCTCGGTGCCATCCAAATCCACAAGCGCGCTGCCCTCCGCCAGGTTGCAGGCGATCTCCAGGCTGTCCGCCAGCCGCGACTGGATGGAGGGACTCACCTTCAGGCGGTCGATCACCACTTCCAGCGTGTGTTTCTTCTGTTTGTCCAGGTCGGGGATGCCTTCGGTGAGGTCCAGCATTTGGCCATTGACCCGGGCCCGGATGTAGCCCCGCTTCATGAGGTCCTGGAGCAGTTTCTTGTACTCGCCCTTGCGGCCGCGGACCACGGGGGCCAGCAGCTGCAGCTTGGTGCCCTCGGGCCGTGCCAGGATCTGGTCCGCCATTTCCTGGATGGTCTGGCTGGCGATGGGCTTCCCGCAGGCCACGCAGGTGGGCTTGCCTGTGCGGGCGTAGAGCAGGCGCAGGTAGTCGTAGATCTCCGTCACCGTCGCCACGGTGGAGCGGGGGTTCTTGCTGGTGGTCTTCTGCTCGATGGAGATGGCCGGTGACAGCCCTTCGATGCTGTCAACATCCGGCTTTTCCATCTGGTCGAGGAACTGCCGCGCATAGGCGGAGAGGCTCTCCACGTAGCGCCGCTGGCCTTCCGCATAGAGCGTGTCGAAGGCCAAGCTGGACTTGCCGGAGCCGGACAAGCCCGTGATGACCACCAGCTGATTGCGCGGCAGTGAGAGATCCAGGTTCTTGAGGTTGTGTTCCCGGGCACCCTTGATGTGAATGTGTTCCATGGTTTCCCCAGCTTACGCCATTTTTTCGCTTTTTTGAAATGCGTCTAGACTCATGGGATGCACCCAGCTGAACTGGCGATCCTGCTTCATCGCGCCCTTGAGGTTCGCTTAGCCCGGCTCCAAGAGCTGGTTGGCAAGGAGCATTGGGTTGAAGACACGGAGCAGTTGCACCAGGTCCGGGTGGCGGCCCGCCGTCTTGGTGCCGTGCTGGATCTGGTGGATGCCGAGGTCTAGCCTGGCCACAAGGGCGAGCGCCGTGCCCTCAAGGGTCTGGTCGACCTGCTTGGACTGACCCGCGAGCAGGATGTCCACGCCGAACATCTAAAGGCCTACCACTTCGAGGCCGGCACCCCCACTCAGGCGGCAGTCCTTGAACATCTGCTGGAACTGGTGGACCGACGGCGCGCCAAAACACGTCGAGCCATGGTGAAGGAACTCCATCGCCTGCGACTCCCGGACTTGGGCCGCCTCCTCGAAGTCCCCGTCCTGCAGAATCCCTTCCAATCCACCTCCCTGCAAGAAGCCGCCTGGATCTGCCTTGCCCCCCGCCTCCATGCGGCCTTGGGGGATCTCAGCGCTCTCGCTGCCCACGAAGATCCGGCGGCCCTGCACCGGGCCCGGGTGAAGACTAAGAAGCTGCGGTACGCCATTGAGGCCCTGGAAAGCGCCTTTGCCGAGCCCCCCGAAGCCGTCTTGAAGAGGATTCGCGCCCTCCAGACCACCCTTGGCGAACACCACGATCTGGCGGCACTCGAAGCCCTGCTCTGGGACGCAGAGGCCCAGCTTCGAACCCGGGAGCGAGCCACTCTGTGCGCTGGATTGCTCGACCTGCTCGGGGATGTGGCCGAGAGCCGCCGGGCCGCCTTTGACCGTTTCGTCGCTCTTGTACCCGGCATGGATGCCTTCGCCATGGAAGGCGTCCTGCGTCCAGCCTTGGGTCTTCCTCCTGGACAGGGGAGCCCGGCGTGAGCTTCTGGCATGTCCGTATCCGGCCCCTGAGGTGGCTGCGCAGCCTGCACGCCAAGCTCTTCTTGCTGCTCGGCCTGGTGACCAGTGTGCTGACCGTGGCCGTGGCCTATTCCATCACCCGCAACAGCCGCCGGGAAATTGAAAGCTATTCGCGCAAGCTGGTGATCGAGGCCTCTGGCACTGTCGAAACCGATATCGTGGAACGCGATCCAAGCTTCAAGGATCCCGAAAAGCTGGATCAGTTGCTCGTAAGCATTGCTGGCCCAGATCGCAGCATCTTCCAGATCGATGTGTTCAAGCGGGTTGGACGTGGGTCGGATGTCGAGCTGGTCCGTTCATCCGGTGACGAAATGACCGTGGAATGGGGCCCGGAGGTCGGTTCCTACATGGCCCTGCC
>JAYVRY010000276.1:0-3560 GCA_043775845.1 Acidobacteriota bacterium | reverse complement strand
TCACGTTGAGATCGCGCGCGGTCTGGATATCGAGGTAGCCGGGGTGGTTCATCACGACATCGAACAGCACGCGGATGCCGTGCGCGTGCGCCGCGTCGACCAGCGCGTGGAGGTCGGCGGGCGTCCCCATGTTCTGATCGAGCAGCGTGTAATCGAGCGCGTAGTAGCCGTGATAGGCGTAGTGCTTGAACTCCTTGTTGCCGCCCTGGATCCAGCCGTGGATCTGCTCATAGGGCGCCGTGATCCAGAGCGCGTTCACACCCAGCTCCTTGAACCAGCCCTCCTTCAGCTTCAAGGTGAGGCCCTTGAGGTCACCGCCATGGAAGGTGCCCACATCCGCCTTGGGCGTGCTTTCCCGCTGGCGCCCGTAGCTTAGATCGTTGGCTGGGTTGCCGTTGTAGAAACGGTCCGTCATCACGAAGTAGACGATGGGGTTCTCGGCAAAGGTGCCGGGGATGGCCACGGGCGTTTGAGCCAGCACAGGCAGCGCGACCACGGCCATCCCCGCCATGAGAAGCAGGGCGCGAGCGCCGGTGGTCATGAGTCGATCAAGGGCCATGGAATCACTCCGCAAAGGCGGCTAAAAACATGGGCACATCAGGGGCAGGGGCCCCTGATGTGCCGTTGCACCTACTTCTTGCAGACATGATCCTTCATCGCCTCTTCCTTAGAGAAGAAGATGGTGCGGTCGTTGTTCACCACCCAGATGGCCTTGTGGCCATTGCCGTCGAAGGCCATGTCCTTACCGCCCTGCTCCTTGATGTCGCCCTTGTGGATGATGTAGTTCACCTGGGCGCGAGAGCCGGTCTTGAACTCTTCCAGGTCGGCATGCCAGTAGACGCCGAAATCATTGGTGCCCGTGGGCATCATGGGATTGGGCCACTCGATGTCGGGCAAGGGCATGTTGGGACTCTTCCACAGATGCACGCCCCACTTGGTGTAGTTGGCGTCGCAGCGGTGGTAGTTGATCTCAACCTTGCCATCAGGCGGCGCGGCGAGGGCGGGGGTGATGGCCAGGGCGATCACGGCGATCGCCTTGAGGAGGCTCGAGCGGAGGCTCATGCGTGACTCCAAGTGGGGAAGAGAGGGCGACGCCCTCAGGGTGGAAAAGGTCAGCCCTTGTTGGCGCCGGAGGTAAGGCCAGAGATCATCCAGCGCTGGGCGAGGATGAAGACGATGGAGATGGGCAGGCCGGATAGGATGGCAGCCGCCGCGAAGTCGCCCCAGAGGTACTTCTGCGCGTAGAGGAACTGCTTCATGCCCGCGGCCATGGTGAGCTTGTCCTGGCTGCGCAGCAGGATGGAGGCCTGCGGATATTCGATGATGGCCCCGATGAAGGCCAGCAGAAAAATGACCATGAGGATGGGCAACGACATGGGCAGCAGCACGCGCCAGAAGGCCTGCCAGGGGGTGGCCCCGTCCACGGTGGCCGCTTCCTCGATCTCAGCGGGAATGGTTTCGTAGAAACCCTTGATGGTCCAGATGTGCAGGGCGATGCCGCCGGAATAGGCCAGCACCAGGGCCCAGTGACTGTCCACACCGAAGGACGGAAACACATGGCCGATGCGGGAAAAGATGGCGTGGATCGCCACCAGGGCCAGCACCGTGGGGAACATCTGCATGAGCATGAGGCCCATGAGGGCGGCCTTCTTGCCCGCGAATTTCATGCGGGCGAAGGCGTAAGCCGCAGTGGTGGAAAGGAACAGAGACACCGTAGCGGAGATGGTGGCCACCTTCACCGAATTCCAGAGCCAGAGCAGCACGGGCAGGTCGGGCTTGATCAGCTGGCCGTCGGGCCCCATGGAAGGAATGCCCAGGGCGAAGCGCCAGTGCTCGAGGCTGATGGTGTCGGGGATCAGCTTGCCCGTGGCGAAGTTGCCCGGCCGAAGGGAGATGGAGACCACCATCAGGAGGGGGAAAATCACCAGGGCGCAGAGCCCGATAAGGAACAGGTGGGCGAGGATCACCCGCCAGCGCTGGGACTTGTCGATGACGATGGCCATGGTCGCCTCCCTTCAGCGCTTGTCGTCTTGCGTGATTTTGGTGGCGCGGATCTGCACGATGGAAATGGCCGCCACCATGAGGAAGATCAAGGTGGAGATGGCTGCCGCCAGGCCGAACTGCTGGCCGGAATCTTCGAAGGCGATGCGATAGGTGAAGGTGGCCAGGATGTCCGTGGTGCCTGCAGGGAGGCTTGTGTTCAGGATGTCGGGCCGACCGCCGGTCAGCAGGCTGATGAGCACCATGTTGTTGAAGTTGAAGGCAAAGGAAGAAATCAGCAGGGGCGTCAGCGGCTTGATGATCAGCGGCATGGTGATCTTGAAGAAGTTCGTGAGGGGTCCTGCGCCCGCCACGGCCGAAGCCTCGTACAGATCCTGGGGGATCGCCTTGATGAGGCCCATGCAGACCACCATCATGTAGGGGAAACCAAGCCATGTATTGACGATCAGGATCATGGACTTGGCCAGGAAGGGATCCGAGAACCAGGCGGGCTTGATGCCGAACAGGGTGCTGAGGACGATGTTGATCTCGCCCAGGTTGTTGTTGAAGAGACCCTTGAACACCAGGATTGAGATGAAGCCCGGAATCGCATAGGGCAGGAACAACAGCAACCGGTAGACACTGCGGAAGCGCAGCGATTCCCAGTTCAGCAAGACCGCCAGCACCATGCCCAGGCTCACCGTGAACAGCACGGACAGGGCGGCGAAAACCACGGTTCCCATGAAAATGCGGCCGAAGGGTTCCCGTACGCTGGCATCCGTGAGGATGTCCACGTAGTGCTTCCACCCGATGTCCACCTGGAAGCCCGGCTGCACCTGCTCCCCGTCGGCCTTTTCGTAGAAGCCGGTCTTGGGATTGGGCCGGATGACGCTGTGATCCTGGTTGTTGGTGAGACTGCCGTCCTTGTTCAGGGCGTACTGGGGGCGCGACGGTGCGAATTCCCGCAGGCCCGTCATGCGGATCTGCGATCCGTCCGGCATCTGCACCGCGAGGGCCTTCAGGGCCGCCTGGCGCTCGATGATGTCCATCATGGACATCTCCTCGCCTTCGGGCGGGGTGCTGACCGGGAGGGCCGGGAGGGTGCGGGGTTTCTCCCCATTCAAGGCGATGGGTTCGGTGATGAAGGCCTTGCCCGTATCCGCGTCTTCCAACCTCAACCGCCACCGGTTGCCTTCAGGGTAGAGCGCTGAAGTGTAGGTGGCGCCTTCGGCCCGGTAAGCCTCTTCCAGCAGATACTGGGTGGACCGCTTGAAGGTCAGCAGGTTCTTGGAACTGTAGTTGGTGAACCCGATGCGCACGGTGTACAGCATCGGGAACACGACAAAGATGAGAGCCGCGCCGATGCCCGGAAACAGGTAGCGGTAGGCGTAGGTCTTCGCCGAGGTGTAGACCCAGATGAAACAGGCCAGCGTCACGAGCATCACACAAGCCAACAGGCTTTCTCCCGTGGCGTACACCAGGGTGACCACGTAGAGCCCCAGCAGCCCCAAGAGGATCATCAGAGTGGGGTGGAGGAAGCGCTTCAGGGCGTGGGGCATCGACATGGGGTGTTCCAAATC
>JAYVRY010000275.1:0-3567 GCA_043775845.1 Acidobacteriota bacterium | reverse complement strand
GGTTCTCCCACACGGTAAGTCCCCTGAACACGGAGGACTCCTGCGGCAGGTAGCCGATGCCCAAGCGCGCGCGGCGGTGCATGGGCGCCTGCGTGATGTCCTCGCCGTTCCAGAGGATCTGGCCTTTGTCGGGAGCCTCCACGCCCACCACCATGTAGAAGGTGGTGGTCTTGCCAGCCCCGTTCGGTCCCAGGAGGCCCACCACTTCCCCCATCTCCACGCAGAGGCTCACGTCCCTCACCACGGTGCGGTCGCCGTAGCGCTTCTGGAGGTTCACGGCCTCAAGGCAGGGGATCGGCTCTGTCATGCATCTATCAGAACATAGGCCAGGCCCATCGTGCCTCCCACCCGGTGACGCCATGCCACCGGGTGGAGACATCTCCTACCGCGTGGCGCGACCGGGCGTGTAGGGGGCCTTGGCGGCCTCCAGGGCGTCTTCGAGGGCCTTCAGGCTGGCTTGGGCGGCATCCAGTCCTTCCTGGGCTGTCTTCAACGCTTCCTCCGCCCAGGCCAGATCCTGGCGCTGACTGGCGGTGGGCAACTGGGTCGTTCCCCAAACACTGCCGGTCACTTCGCCGATGCGGCCCAGGATGCCTGGCAGGGTGGGTTCCTGACGGGCAGCCACAACGCCGTCTCCGCTGAAGCGGTCGCGGAGGTTCTTCAAGGCCTCATGCAGGGCCCGAGCCTTGGTCAGCAGGACCGGGTCGGCGGCCGGCGTTTCCAGCAGGGCCTTCCGCACGAACTCGAGCCGCTTCTGCGCCTCCTTCAGGCGCTCGGAGGCGCCCATGGCCGTGCGTTGGGCCGTGCCCATGCGCTCGCAGAAGGCACTGAATGCGATCCACTGGGCCGGTGTGAGGCGGTCCGCATCCAGCGGTTTCACCTCGAAGGACACCGGCCCGGCCACCGGCTTCATGACGCCGTCGATCTGCAAGGCGAGGCTGGCCTGGTAGCGGCCGGGCACGGCCAGGGCACTGCGGGGACCGAAATCCCAGGGGTCTTTTTCCCCGCCCCCATTCAGGCTGATGGGATCAGGATCCTGAAGACGCAGGTCCCAGGCCAGCTGGTGAACGCCCTTTTCAGCCTTGCCGGTCAGGCGGCGCAACACCTGGCCTTCACCAGAACTGATGGTCAGTACGGCCGCCGGTGCCAGTTCCCGGTCCTCGGCGCGCAGCATGTCCCAGGTGGGGATGGCAGGATCCTGCCCGGCCTTGATGGCCTCCTTCTCCTTGGCCTGGCGCTGCTTCTTGAGGGTCTTGGGCTCGGTCTTCACGTGGTAGGTGAACACCGCGCCAAAGGGAGGGTTGGGCGACAGATAGAGGGATTCGCCCTGAGAGGCTTTTCCAGGGCCGCCCAGGGGCGCCGCAGGCACATAGGCCAGGGCGGGACGGAGGCCAAACAGGTGGGCATCCTTCTCGAGCAATTCCGCACTGGCTTCGCGCAGGGGCGTGAGGTCATCGAGGATGAAGAAGCCGCGGCCAAAGGTGGCCATCACCAGGTCGCCTTCCCGGGCCTGAATGGTGAGGTCCTTCACGGCGATGGTGGGCAGGTCCGTGAACTTGGACCAGGCCTTGCCCGCATCCAGGCTGAAAAAGAGGCCGAATTCTGTGCCGCAGTAGAGCAGGCCTTCCCGCGCGGGATCTTCGCGCAGCGTGTAGACACTGCCCCGCTCCGGCAGGCCCGCCGCGATGGATTCCCAGGTGCGGCCCCGATCCTTGGAACGCAGCAGGTAGGGCTTGAAGTCGCCCGCCTTGTGGTTGTCGAAGGCCGCGTACACAGTGCCCGCCTGATGCGGGCTGGCTGCCAGGCAGGACACGTAGGACAGCTCGGGCACGCCGGGGAAACGTTCCACCTTGCGCCAAGCCTTGCCGCCATCCTCGCTGATCTGCACGAGACCATCGTCGGTGCCCACATAGAGCAACCCTTCCGCTTTCGGACTCTCGTTCAGCGAGACGATGTTGCCGAAGAAGCTGGTGGAGGCGTTGCGGGCCACGGCGTCCACGCCCCACACCTTGTCCATGATCTTCAGGCGGCTGCGGTCGAGTTTACGGGTCAGGTCAGGGCTCACGGCGCTCCAGCTGTCCCCCCGGTCATCGCTGCGGAAGAGCTTCTGCGCCGCGAAGTAAAGCCGCTTGCCGTTGTGAGGGCTGAGCATCAGCGGCGCATCCCAGTTCCATTTGAGGGGTTCCTCGCCAGGGGCGGGCTGGGGCTGGATGGCGACCTGCTCACCCGTGCGACGGTCGAAGCGGACCAGCACGCCATGCTGACTTTCCGCATACACCGTGTTGGGATCGTCGGGATCCACCTGACTGTAGAAACCGTCGCCACCCTGGGTCATGAACCAGTCGAAATTTGTGGCGCCGTGCAGGTTCCGGGTGCGGCTGGGGCCACCCATGGAGTTGTTGTCCTGAGTGCCGCCATAGACGTTGTAGAAGGGCCGGGCATTGTCCGTGGTCACCCGGTAGTACTGGATGATGGGCAGGTTGGACTTGAAGTCCCAGGTGGTGGCACGGTCACGGCTTTCATACACGCCGCCGTCGCAACCCGCCACCAGATGATCCGTGTTGGCGGGATCGATCCACAGTGCGTGGTTGTCCACGTGCTTGGAGGCCTCGCCCGCCCGGCGCCAGGTCTTGCCGCCGTCATCGGTCACCTGCATGAAGGTGTCCATGCTATAGACGCGCTTGGGATCCTTGGGATCGCAGAAGAGTTCCTGGTAGTACTGCGCGGCGCCGGACACGATCTCGTTGCGTCGCTCCCAGGTTTGACCGCCATCCAGGCTGCGGAAGAACCCGCCCGCCTTGTTGGCGGCCTCGATGGTGGCGTAGACCGTGTCCGGTTCGCCCAGCGGAATGGCCAAGCCGATGCGGCCCATATCCTCCTTGGGCAGCCCTTCCTTCAAGCGGGTCCAAGTCTGGCCGCCATCCAGGCTCTTGTGGATGCCCGCACCGGGACCGCCGTTGATCATGCCCCAGACATGGCGGCGGCGCTGGTAGGTGGCGGCGTAGAGCACGTCCGGATTGCGCGGGTCCATCACCACATCGGTCACGCCGGTGTGGGCGTCCACGGTGAGCACGGCCTTCCAGGTCCTCCCACCATCCACGGTCTTGTAGAGCCCGCGTTCGCCGCCTTCCTTCCAGAGAGGTCCCTGGGACGCCACGTACACCACCTGGCTGTGGCGCGGATCCACCAGGATCTTGGCGATGTGTTCGCTGGCCTTCAGGCCCATGTTCTCCCAGTGCTTGCCGCCGTCCTGGCTGCGGTAGACGCCATCGCCATAAGAGACTGAACGCTGGGAGTTGTTCTCGCCCGTGCCCACCCACACCGTGTTCGCATCGTGCGGATCGAGGGTCACGCAACCGATGGAGAAGGAGACTTCCTTGTCGAAGAGGGGTGTCCAGGTCGTGCCGCCGTTCACGGTCTTCCACACGCCACCCGAGGCCACTGCCACATACCAGGTGTTCGGATGCTGGGGATCCACGGCGATGTCGCCCACGCGGCCTGAGGTCACCGCCGGACCAAGGTTCCGGATGGGCAATGAGGCCAGCGGGGATTCCTTGGAAGCGGCGG
>JAYVRY010000274.1:0-12497 GCA_043775845.1 Acidobacteriota bacterium | reverse complement strand
GGCTCACCCTGGTGAAGAAGTTCATGGACCTGCTGGGCGGGGAACTCCTCCTGGAGTCAGTGCCGGGGGTCGGCACCACCTTCACCTTGAAGTTCCCCTTGACTCCCCCTATCGAGAACCAACCTGCCGAACATCCTTAAGCTGACCAGCCCCCGCTGGAACAGGCGAAGGAAACCGGCCCACCTACTTGACTCGAAGTCCCAGATGGATGCTATTCCCGGCACAGAAGGCCTCAAGCTTCACGCTGTTCAGCTTGGCAGTGTGGCGCCAACTCTCGGGCAGGGCCTGGGTCAGAAAAGTGTAGGTGATGCCATGGGACAGGAGGCCGCCGTTCAGTTTCCTGGCCGCCGGTGTAGGCCCCAGAAAGGGATTGCGGGCCGAGAAGTGCAGGAGGGAATCGTGGTTGGCATACACCAACGAGGCGCCTGAAGCAGTCTTGAGGGTCTGTTCACCCACCAGGGCATGGGTACGTCCATTCAAGGTAATGTTGCGAGACTTCAGCCAATCCACCACCTGGGTGGTCCAGAAGGTGGTATCCGAGGCCACATCCTGGCTGGTCCAGGGCATCCGGGCCCGAAGCGCCACGGACGGCGCCGACTCCAGCACTTCGACCGGCCCTGGTTCGGGCAGCCGAGGCGTGCTTGCTTCATCCATCAGAACGACCTGCTCTGAGGTTTCGTCCACGAGCACCAGGGAGGGTTCCGCCGCCGTCAATGTGCAAGTGGCCAGAGGATTGAACAGGCCTGCCATGGCCATGGCGGCCACGCCCTCGCGGGCACTCATGGTCGCCCTGGACACCTTCCGGCGTTCGGCCAGTTCCACGACCTTGGGCAGTTCGACGGCAGCCGTCCCGGTTTCAAGAGCGAGCACCCGGGTGGGGGCCTTGAACCGCAGGCCATCCAGAATGAACACCAAGTGGGTGTCCGCCCCCAGATCCACATCCAGGGGCTCGAGAAGCGTGAGGGTGACACGGTGTTCCGAGATCAGGTCGAGGGTGGCGGGGACTTCCTGCCCACGGGCATCGACGACCCGGAGGGGAGCCCCCGTGTGCTGCACATCAATCAGGTAGGCCATGACCCACTCTGCACCCATGGGAGGTCCTGACTTGGGGGCTCCGAACATGGACATGGGGGACTGTCTCCAAGCCCACTATATCGTCACGGATGGAGAAGTCCTTGAGTGTAAAACCCCAAATGAGACACCGTTTAATCTGTATTAAAACGGCATTACCAGCAAAAAAGCAGGCTATCAAGAACCCCTTCACCACAACCGCTTGACCCCGGGTGGCTGCACCCTGGCCGAGGCCTTGGAAAACACCTCTCCTTGTGGCCCAGGGGGCTTGGGGGCTCCGATCCCCCAGAGCGGCTTCTAACTGATCTCGGCCAGCCTGAACCGGGCCTGTTCGCGGTGGAGCCAGGCGGTCTGCAAGTCACTGAGTCCCAGGGCCAGGGCCCGGTCGGCCGCCTCCCGGCAACGCAGGAGCAGCAACCGATCCCGCACCAGATCCGCCACCTGAAAACTGGGCAATCCGGCCTGCTTCACGCCAAAGAACTCGCCAGGGCCGCGCAGTTCGAGGTCGCGCTGGGCGATGCGAAATCCATCCTGGGTTTCCACCAAGGTCTGCAAACGCTCGGTCTCGGAACCGCTGATCATGAGGAAGTGGCTGCGCTGGACGCCACGACCCACGCGGCCCCGCAGCTGGTGCAGCTGGCTGAGCCCAAAACGCTCCGCATGATCCACCACCATCACCGTGGCATTGGGCACATCGACGCCCACTTCGATCACGGTGGTGGCCAGGAGGATGCGGGCCTCGCCGGAGACGAAGCGCCCCATGCGGGCGGTCATCTCATCGGCCTTGAGCCGACCGTGGACCACCTCCAGGAGCTCATCAGGGAAGATGCCCCGCAGCAGCGCCTCCATGGCCTGAATGTCCCGCAGCTGCACCTTGCCTTCGTCGGAAGGATCAATGCTCGGGCTCACCACGAAGGCCTGGCGACCTTCGGCGAGTTCACGCCGCATCAGCTCCCAGGCGCGCTCCGCCGAGTCTGGCTTGAACAGCCGTGTGGTGATGGGCTGGCGCCCGGGAGGCAGTTCATCCAACACGCTTTGGTCCAGGTCTCCGAAGACCGCCAACGCGAGGGAACGAGGAATGGGCGTGGCGCTCATCACCAGCCAATGGGGATCGCCGCCCTTGTCCTTGAGAGCCTCCCGCTGCTTCACGCCGAAGCGATGCTGTTCGTCCACCACCACCAGCTGCAGGCGCTGGAAAGTCACCGCCTCCTGAAAGAGCGCGTGAGTGCCGATGACGTAGCGAGCCTCGCCGCTGGCGATGCGGGCCAGGGCCGCCCGCTTCTCTGCGGCCTTCATGCCGCCCAAAAGCAGTTGCATGGCGCCCGCCTGGTCGCCCAGGTAGCGCTGGAAGCTGGCGGCGTGCTGCCGCGCGAGCACTTCCGTGGGCACCAGCAGGGCCCCCTGCCCGCCCGTTTCCGCCACCATGGCCATGGCAAGCAGGGCCACCAAGGTCTTGCCGCTGCCCACATCGCCCTGGAGCAGACGGTTCATGACCCGTCCCGAGGTGAGGTCCCCCACGATTTCCTTGAAGGACCGGCGCTGCGCGCCAGTCAGGGTAAAAGGCAAAAAGGATCTCAGGCGTTCACGCAGAGCCGGAGAGGTCGGCACCACCAAACCCTTGCGTTTCATGCGCCCGGCCCGCCGCAGGGCCACGCCCAGGGCGAAGGCGAACAATTCTTCCGAGGCCAGTCGACGGTGGGCGGGGGTGGTGCGCTGTTCCAGGGCCTGGGCCTCGCTTTCATCCGGGGGTTCGTGCAGCAGTCGAAGCGCCGTCAGCGTGTCTGGCAGGCCCTGCGACAGTTCCAGCGGCAACCAATCCTCCGCGAGGTGGGCGCGGTTCAGGGCCTCAGCCACCAGCTTCTGTCGGGCCCGGCCGTTCAGGGGCCCCAGTTTCCGGTAGAGCGGCAGGTAGCGGCGCACCCAGCCGATGTCCCCGCTGCGTTCCATGAGCTCGAACTGGGGGCCGCGCATCTCCAGCCCGTGGCGGCCCAGGAACAGCGACCCGAACACCAGCAGGCGGTCCCCCACTTTCAGACTGCGACCCAGGTAGGGCTGGTTGAACCAGATCAGGCGCAGGGTCCCGGTCTCGTCCGTCAGCAGCACTTCCGTGAGGGCCATGCGCTGCACATGGGTGGTGCTCTGGCGCAGGTCCTGGATGGTGCCCAGCACGGTGATGAGGCCCGAATCCGGACTTTCAAATCCCCGCATGTCGAGGCTGCCGAGCGATCGTAAGCTGCCCCGGTCCACGTAGCGGTACGGCAGGTTCCACAGCAGGTCTCGGAGGGTGTCGATCCCCGCCTCCTGCAAGGCCGCCGCCCGCGCCGGTCCCAGGCCCCGAAGGACCGTGACTTTGGAGGACATGGGCAGGGGGGCGAAGGACATGGCGGACCCTCCAGCCTAGCCGCACCCGTGCATGGTTGGAGAAGAAGGGCTCACCCCAAAAAACCAAAGAGGTATGGCCACAAAGAACACGAAGACACGAAGAACGAAGGCTTTGCTTCGTGTCTTCGTGTCTTCGTGGTGGATCTTTTTGAAAGCGATCCCGCTCTAGATGTGGGCGGCGGTGAGGGCCATGGCCTTGACCAGGGCCTGCTCCAGGTCGGCCCAAAGATCTTCGGGGCTTTCGAGGCCCACGGAAAGGCGCATGAGGGACTGCGACACTCCGGCATGCTCGCGGGCATCGGCATTCACCACGCGGTGGGTGAGGGCGGCGGGGTGCTGGATGAGCGTGTCCACACTGCCCAACGAGACGGCGGGCGTCATGAGCTTCACTTCAGCCATCACCACGGAAGCGGCTTCGAAGCCACCCACCAGCTCGAAGGCCATGAGGGAGCCTGGGCCCTTCATCTGGCGGCCCAGCAGGCCCTTGGGATCCTGACCGGCCAGCCCAGGGAAATGCACGGCGGACACGGCGGGATGCTTGGCCAAGCGCTCGGCGAGGATCTGGGCACCGGCCTGCTGCGTGCGCACGCGCAGGGGCAGAGTCGGCAGGCTGCGATGCAGCAGGTAGGCCGCCAGGGGATGCAGCACATTGCCCGTGATGACGCGGACTTTGCGCAGCTCCGTGGCCCATTCGTTGTTGGTGGCCACCAGACCCGCCAGCACATCACCGTGGCCGCCCAGGAACTTCGTGGCGCTGTGGAGGACCAGCGTGGCACCTTGCTTGATGGGATTCTGCAGGACCGGTGTCGAGAAGGTGTTGTCCACCAGCACGGGCACCTTGCCGGCCTGACGCACCACATCTTCGAGATCCAGCAGGGCCAGAGTCGGATTGGCGGGGGTCTCCACAATCACCATGGCGGTGTCGGGGCGGATGGCGGCGCTGATGCCATCGGCTTCAGCCCAGGTCACTTCCAGGCCCAGCATGCCGGAAGCCAGCAGGTGGTCCGTGCCGCCGTAGAGGGGACGCACGGCCACGATGTGGTTGCCACGGGTCTTGGCCGCCATGAGGCTGGCGGTCACCGCCGCCATGCCCGAACCGAAGGCCACGCATTCCTCAGCGCCCTCCAGCTGGGCCAGGGCCTGCTCGTAGCGGGCCACGGTGGGGTTGTAGAGGCGGGAATACACCGGGCTGCCGATGGGCAGGCCACCCATGGCCATGGCCTCCAGGCTGCGGCCACCCTCATCCAGATCCTGCACGGGATAGGTGCTGCTGAGGTCGATGGGCATGGCGTGGACGCCCTGCTGGTGGAGCACTTCCCGGCCCGCGTGAACGGCCTGGGTTTCCATGGACAGTGATGGAGAGAGCTTGGTCATGGCGAAACTCCTGTCCTCCCAATGTAGGTTCGTTCAATTCGGTATTCCGCCGAATTGATTTCGTGAAACAATGCCAAATATGGACCTCGACCGAATCGACTTCGCCCTGATCAACCTTCTTCAGAAGGATGCTCGGTTATCCAACAAGGAACTGGCCTCAGCCGTGGGTCTGGCGCCCTCCTCCTGTCTGGCCCGCGTGCAGCGGCTGCGCAGTGAAGCGGTGTTGCGGGAGGCCCACACCGAAGTGGACCCAACCGCCCTGGGCGTGGGCCTCCAGGCCCTCATCGCCGTGCAACTCCGCCAGCACAGCCGGGCCCAGGTGAAAGCCTTCTGGAAACACGTCATGGGCCTTCCCGAAGTGCTCACGGTCTTCCATGTGGCCGGCACCCACGACTTCCAGGTCCATGTGGCCGTGCGCGACGCCCACCACCTGCGCGATCTCGCCCTGGATGCCTTCACCACCCGCTCCGAAGTGGCCCACATCCAGACCAGCCTCATCTTCGAATGCGCCAAGGGCAAGGTGATGCCGAACTACCGGGCGGCCGGCCGCTGAACGCGGATTCCAGGGCAGAATGGGGCCTTTCGGGAATCGCCATGACCACCCTCGGCACACCTTTATCCAGCTCTGCCACACGCGTCCTGCTCCTCGGCTCCGGCGAGCTCGGCAAGGAAGTCGCCATTGAGCTCCAGCGGCTGGGCTGCGAAGTCATCGCCTGCGATCGTTACGCCCATGCCCCTGCCATGCAGGTGGCTCATCGAAGCCATGTGTTCTCCATGCTGGACGCCGCTGAGCTGCGCCGGATCGTGGCCCTGGAGCAACCGCACCTCATCGTGCCGGAAATCGAGGCCATCGCCACCGAGGAGCTGCTGAAGTTGGAGGCCGAGGGATATACGGTGGTCCCCTCGGCTCGAGCCGCGAACCTCACCATGAACCGCGAGGGCATCCGGCGTTTCGCTGCGGAGGAACTGGGCTTGCCCACGTCCCCCTATCGTTTCGTCTCCACGGAGGCAGAGCTGCGCGAGGCCGTGAAGGCCCTGGGCCTGCCCTGCGTGGTGAAGCCCATCATGTCCAGCTCCGGCAAAGGGCAGAGTGTCATTAAGAGCGAAGCGCAGATCGATCAGGCCTGGGCCTACGCGCAGGAGGGCGGCCGGACCGGGGCCGGACGCTGCATCGTGGAAGGCTTCATCTCCTTCGATTACGAAATCACGGCCTTGACCGTGTGCGCTGTGAACGGCATCCAGTGCTGCCCTCCCATCGGGCACATACAGATCGATGGGGATTACCGCGAAAGCTGGCAGCCCATGCCCATGAGCGAAGCGACCTGGGACAAGGCCCAGGCCATCGCCCGCAAGGTTGTGAAGGCCCTCGGCGGCTACGGCATCTTCGGGGTAGAGCTCTTCATCTGCGGGGAGGAAGTCATCTTCAGCGAGGTGAGTCCCCGTCCCCACGACACAGGCCTCGTGACCCTGGGCAGCCAGTCCATGAGCGAATTCGCCCTGCACGCCCGTGCCATCCTGGGCCTGCCGGTCCCCGCCATCCGGTTGTTGTCACCTGCCGCCAGCGTACCCTTGCTGGGGCACGGCGACGGCATCCCGAGCTTCCATGGCCTGGAGCAGGCCCTGGCGTTTCCGGACAGCCAAATGCGGCTCTTCGGAAAGCCCGAATGCAGAGGCCATCGCCGCCTGGCTGTGGCCATCGCCGCCGCCGCTGGCTTGGAGGAAGCCCGAAGCAACGCCAAAGCCATGGCGGCCGCCGTCACCATTGAGCTTCAGTAGAAGGGCTTAGAGGACGCATTCGATACGGGGAACCGGCACCAGCCACATCGCCAAGAGCAAGGTGATGCCGAAGGACCGGAAGGGGGGTGCCCAGAACGTCAGGCCGGGATCGGGATGGGGACGGGGTAGCTCAGCATGAGACCGACACCCGCGAGGGCGAGCCGACGCAGGAACAGAGCAGAGAAGGATCAACAGCATCGGAACTGTTGACCTTCTCTGCTCTGCTCTTCAGCTCAATCCTGCTTGAAGGGAAAAGCCCTACCCTTCGATTTCCTTGATGGTGGTGGCGAGGGCCTGGCTGTCCTTCACCTTGGCGGGATCGAGGTCAGCGGCGAGCTTGATTTTCTCGGCGTCGGCGATCTTCTTGGAGATGGAGCGTACGGTGGTGGCGCTCTGGATCTGAGCGGGCACCTGCTGGGTGACAGCGGTGAGAATGGCCACCTGCGCGCCCAGCTTGGCGGCGGTGCCAGCCTGCATGGGATTGGTCTTCAGGCTGTCCAGGTTGGCCTGCAGGCCCTTCAGGGTGTCAGGGGCCACCTTCAGCGCGGCGCCATCGGCCAAGGTCATGAGGCCCAGCTGGGCGTGGGCCTTGGAAACGGCCTTGGACTTGTCCTTCTGGTAGGACTTCCAATCGCCTTCCAGCTTGGCGGTTTCGGCCTGGGCGGCGCTGGCCACCTTCAGCTGCTCGGCGTCGATGTTGCCATCCTTGCGCTTGCCCTTGAGCTCGTTAGTACTGGGCGCTGAGCTTGGCGAGACCGGCCACCTTGGCGGGCGGGAACATCGAGATCATCGAGTTCAAGGCGCCCATGCCCTGGTCCGTGGCGAGGGTCACGTAGGTGATGAGTTCGGCCCCCTTGCCCAGGGCCTGATCGGGCGAGAGGCCAGGGGCGGCACTGTTGTTCATTTTGGGCACTTCGGGCTTCTTGAGCAGACCGCCCAAGCCTTGGGCCTGAAGACCAACGGTGAGAAGTGACAGGGCGATGATGGGCTTCATGGAGCCTCCGAGGAAAGGGGGGCGAGAATCGCCCGGGAGAGTTCTTTGGTGCGGCCGGTTTCAGCCATTTGGGCCAAGGCCCGTCGAAGGAATTCAAGCCCCAGTCGGCCTTGATCGGCCGGTTGAAGCGTGGCCTCGGAAGTGGGACCAACCGGGCGTTGTTCGGTTTGAAACCCGAATTTCAGCAGGGGTGGAAGGTCCGGCGTGCCCGGTGTCGGCAGCACACGCAACCGCCATTGACCGCTCAGGAGCGACGCATCCCCGCTTGAACCGATGGCCAATTTTTCGGCCCAGAAAGCCACGTGACGAGGGAGGGTGGGCAGAGGGTCCAGCACAAAGCGGCATCGGGCTTCCCCCTGCAGCGCCTTTGCAGCAAGGGGCTGCCACCAGGCGGGATCGGGCATCCAAGCTGGAGGCTCCGTCACTTGGGCGGGCAGCAGGCCCACCAAGGGGGTTTCTGACAGTGCTCCGGAGTACCGCAGGACATCACCCGGTTTCAGGTTTTCCTTGGCCAGGTTGGAAGGCGTGAGAAAGCCTTGGCTGGGAGCCAAGAGCTTGTAGCAAGGGCCCAGGGAACCCTCGGGACCTTGCACCTCTCCGACCGGACGGAGCCACGTCAAAGGGGCATGGGGACCGGGTTTGACCGTGGGCCAGCTCGGGGCTCCGGCCTTGTTGATGGAAGCTTCCATCAGACTGAGGCCTTGGCGAGGCAAAGCTTCCAATGCCGTTCTGACTTTCCCGGCCAGGCGCACAGCGGCATTGCGGCAGACGGTGAACCAGGCCGCATCCACATCCAAGGCGCGAACGCCCGCTTGTTCTTCCTGGGCCCATTCCTCCTCATGCTCCACGACCTGGTGCAGCGGATAGAGGCTGCCTTCATCGGCACGCTGCAGGATGGCGGCGGCCAGGTGCAGGCGGAAGTAGTGTTCGATGCGCCCATCGGGCTTGCGGCGCAGACCGTGATAGCCGTTGAGGATGCCGATATCCACGCGCCATTCAGGGCTTTCCTTCGCTAACTCCGCGAGGGTTTCCCGCTGCACCGACAGATCCTCCACCTGCGCCAAGGTGGTTTGGCGCGAGAGCGCTTCCGAGATCCGGCGAAGCTGAGGCGCGGTGCGGGGATCCAGGCGCAGGGGCGGCAGCACGCGAAGACCACCGCCTTGGCTGATGTATTGCTCAGCCAAGCCCAGGAAGGCTGCGGATGGCAGTGTGGGGAGCTTCAGGCCGCTGGGCCGGGGTGGCTGAGCGCCCCGCCAATGCAAGGCCACGCGAGGTTCGGGGCGCTCCGCGGGGGTACTCACGACCGTGAGGGCATAGCGCTCACCCACGGGGATCCGGCGCGTGGGATCGAGGACGTCTTCGATGAGGGCGTAGCGCGGAAAGACCTGGAGCACGCGCGCTCGGGTCCGATCCGGCCCGGCGAGCAGGGCACCGGACGTGACGCCGCGCAGCGACCCATAGGGCCAGATGGCAGGCAGCCCGGACGTGGGCGGAGTGATGGTTGGTGCCGAGAGCACGAAGGGCGCGAAGCGGGCTTTCAATTGCCCCACGCAGACTTCCGCCCAGCGGGCGCTGGCTTGGCGAAAGGCCTGGCGCACCAGATCGGCGGCCAGGGCCTTCTCGCTTTTGCCGACTTCCACCTGGCCCGACACCATGCGGGTGGCAGAGAAGAGGGTGGCTTCGGTCCAGGGGTCCATGGCGGTGAGGGAACCCACCACGGCGGATTCCAGCCGCTGGATGGTGCCGGCGGTGGTTTCCTGGGCCACGCGGGCGGCCACCAGGGTGGGAATGAGCACCACCACACGTTCATCGGGGTTCAGGGCCTGGCCGGGTTTGATGTCCATCAGGGAACCCGGGAAGGCGGCTTGGACCCGGGCGCGAATGTCGGCCACCAGATCGGCATCGAAGGCCGGGGAGGGAGAAGCATCCACCACCACGGCCTTTTCGGCCAACCAGAATCGCACCTGCTGACTGAATCCCGGTGTGATGGCTGCGATCAGGCTGAACAGAACGAGGCGAATCGATGTCAATTCAGCCTCAAGATGGCGTTGCGTTCATCGAAGGTCTGCACCTGATAGGCGCCCAGGTGGGCTTCCAGGAGGGCCATGACATCCGCGCCGGTCTTGCCGCCCAGCTCCACCGTGATGGTTTCTGTCTTGGCCTCACTGCGGAATTGAGGGCGGATGGTGTACCCGCCCTGGCGAAGGGCCTGCTTCAAGGCCACGGTCGAGGCCGGGTTGCCCACGCCATCCACGCGAATGAGGTAGGTGGTGGCAGCGGCTTCCCGCTTTTCGGTACGGTTCATCTGCTGCAAGCCTTTGCGCAGTTCCTGCGGCAGCAGGGCGGCAGCCTTCACCACAGCCACTTCCGTGGCCACGCTGCGCCCCAGATCATCCGAGGCCTGCCGGCCCGAATCACCCGTCACGAGCTTGTCGGGCACCAGCACTTCGCCATCGCGAATGCGCAGCACGCGGTACACCACCTGGGACGTGAAGCGGTGTTCGGCGGGAGCTCCGGGCACCTGGGTGGCGGTAAGGCGGTTGAGGGCCACCGCCACGTAATCTTCCGGCGTCAGTTCGGGACGGGCTTTGAGATCCTGCAAGATGGCCGAGTAGAGTTCATCCTCATGGCGGAACTCGCGGCCCATGAGATTCACATCCACGAAGCGGGTTTGCAGACCGCTCCCCTTGATGAGCTCGCCCAGCTTGGCTCGCACCTCGTTGGTGGAGCCGGCGCCGCGCTGGTTGGGATCCGCATAGACCGTGATCCGTTCGTAGAAGGATGACGTATCGCTGAACATGGAAGCCTGAGCCGTGGCCTTGGCCTGCACGGAGGAACTCCGGTTGTCGCGGTAGTCCACCGCGCCGGATTTCCGGTGGTCATAGGCACCGTCCACGGAGGCGGCATCGCCATTGGCTTTGGAGACACGGCCATCGATGCTGCCTTGCTTGGAACTGGCATAGTCCCCTTGCAGAGAGGTCTGGCGGGCTGAGCGGGCATCCACCGTGGCGGTGGCCTTGGCACTGGCGGCCTGCACGTTGATGCGGTCATCCCGGACTTCTTCGCGCAGCACCTGGGGCTTGTTGCGATCGGCATCCTGCCCTTCCACGGTGTAGCTGAGCACCACGACCTTGAATTTGCCTTCAGCTTCCTGGGTGAGCGATAGGCCTTGGTTGTCTTCCAGGAAGGCACGCAGGGCCTTGCCATCAAAGCGGAAAACCACTTCGGCGAAGGCCACGCTGCCTTGAATGCCCTGGGCTTTGACATCGCTGCCCAGCATCATGCCCGCGCTGCGCTTGGTGGTTTCCGAAATGATCTGGTCGGCCTTCGCGCCCATTTTGTCGCGCCCACCATAGACCTTTTGAATGGCCTGCAGGATGGCATCGGCCTTGGCGGCTTCCTCGGCCTTGGCGAGGGCCTGTTGGTTTTGGGTTGCGTTGCCCTTGGCTGGAGCGGGAACCTCGCCCCGGCCAGTCACGGTGAGGGTTTCAGCCCCAAGGGTTGCCCCTGCGGCCATCAAAACCAGGGACCAGGTTGGAAAAAAGGGACGATTCATGAACACTCCGTGACCTTTTAAATTACCAAACTATGGGCCTGGCCCCAAATGTTGAATGGTCAATCCAAGCAAAGGCGAGCCTACTCGCTGATGGCCCGCTCAATGCGGCGATCGGGGATCAGCCACATGAGCGCCACCACCCAGTAGAGGCCGAAGGCCAGCACCCCGTCGCTGAAGGCCTCGAGCCGATTCTTCCCCATGCCTGCCTCTCAATGAATCCGCGATTGTTCCACGCTCCGCGGCTGGCCGGTCAAGCCTTGGGGAATTTGGCCGCCATGCGCTGCAGCGTGTTGAACCCGCGGAAGGTGGCCTTCATGCCCAGGGCCTTTTCGAACACGGCATTGGAGAACTTGGAATCGCTCTGCTTCACCTGGCACAGCCACCACAACTCACGGCCCAGGGGCCGGAAGACATCCATGTCGCCCGCCAATGTCTGTAGCTGAGCCACCGCGCTGCGACCCAGGGGCGCATGCAGGAAGGCGACATTCAGCGCCTTGGCCGCAGCGATGTTCGCCGGATCGAAGGGACAGCCCTTGATCAATGCCGACAATTCGCGTCCCGTGCGCAGAAAGGTTTCCACCTCATAGCCCAGCGCCTTGCAAAGGTGCGCTTCGATGCGCTTCTGCAGGGCCGCATCAGGCTCCTGACTGGCTTCGAAGACGACATTCCCACTGGCAATGAAGGTATCCACGCCCTGCAGTCCCAGTCCCTCGAACAGTTCCTTCAGGCGCCCCATGGTGATCGTGTGGCCGCCGACATTGATGGCGCGGAGGAAGGCGAAGGTGCGGGTCATGTCGGCTCCATTACTCCCAGGGCCTTGTCCGCCATGCGTCCCAGATCCCCACTGCCCTGGCTGTTGGCGAGGTTCTTGGCCAGGGCCACCAGCATGGCCTCCTGGATCGCAGATGCCAAGTGGGGCATGAGGTCCACCGCCGCCGCCACCGCGAACAGCTGATGGGCATGGTTGAAGGTGGGGTCGTTGCGGGTGGCGGCCTCGGCCAGGGCCGACAGGACCGCCTCAGCATCTCCTGCGCGCACCAGTCCCTGGGCGTGGCCCATGGCCAGGGCGGCCTCGGCATCCAGCACTGCCTCCACCAGGGCGTCACGGCTGGCTTCGCGGGGGAGGTCGGGCTGCACCCGCTCCTCCGGTTCATCGGTGGGAAAGAGGTTCACCAGGGCGGCGGCCTGGCACCAGACGCGGGGGTCCTGGGTTTGGGTGCGGGCAAGATGGGCCAGGTAGGTGAAGGTCCAGGCGGTCTTGCCCTCCAGGTCGCGGCGGGCATCCAGCTGCTTTTCGGAGGCCGCCAGCACGAGCGATGCCAAGGTATCCATGGCCCCCTGCCC
>JAYVRY010000273.1:0-47358 GCA_043775845.1 Acidobacteriota bacterium | reverse complement strand
TTCACCCTCACCCTGGCCCTGGGCCCGGATATCGATGGCCCATGGCTCGAGGCCTTCCTCGATGGATTGGCGGCAGCCTCGAACGAGGCTCAGGTCAGAGTTCTGGGAGGCGATACCGTGGGGCGCCCGAATGGCCTGGGCCTGGGCCTCACGGCCTTCGGCTTCGCCCAGCGCTGGCTCCGGCGGGATGGACTGCAGCCTGGGGATGGAATCTTCGTGGATCGGCCGCCCGGCGCCAGCCTGCGGGGACTACGCAAACTCCAGGCGGGACAGCGCTGGGATCCCACCGCTCCCGACCCGGACCTGCGGGCCCACCTGGATCCACGGCCCTGCCTGGGGCTCGGTGTCCGCCTGGCCGCCATCCCCGACGTGCATGCCTGCCTCGACCTGTCGGATGGCCTCAGCCGCGATCTGCACAACCTGGCAGAGGCCTCTGGACTCAGCATCATCGTGGATCCTGGCCTGGGCGAGGATGCCCTGCGCGGCGGCGAGGACTATGCCCGTTGCTTCGGGAGTTCGCTTTCCCAGATGGAACTGGAAGCACGACTTGGTCTGCCTTTGATTCCCGTGGGTCGCGCCGTGGAACCGGGAGCGGGCCCCCTGCTCGTCTATGATGGAGGTGGACTGCGCACCCTGCCGGACCTCGGATTCGACCATTTCACCCATGACTGATGCCATTGAACAGCCAGGCCCCACCCCCGTCCCCGCTGTGCCTGCGAAGGGTCTGTGGGGTCGCCTGAAGGCCCACATCCTCCATCCCGAACTGAGCCCTGAACAGGTGGCCTGGAGCTTCGCCCTGGGTCTGTCCATCGCCTGGAACCCCCTGCTGGGGCTCCACACGGGGATGGTGTTCCTCTTCTGCGTGATCTTCCGGCGCCTGCACCGACCTCTCATGATCATGGCCATGCTGGTGAATAATCCCTGGACGGTGGTGCCCATGGCCACGGCCAGCACCTGGGTGGGCAACCTGGTACGAGGGCGGTTCACCACGGCCAACATGGTTCATGTCCAGTGGCACGAGATCGGCTGGCGGAGCTTCCTCACCTGGAACGGCTTCGAGGCCATGACCACCATGCTGAGGCCCATCCTCAAGTCCTACCTCATCGGCGGAACCATCTGCACCCTTTTGGCGCTGCCTGTCGGATACTTTTTCATGCTCTGGCTGGCCCGACGGCTGCGCCGCCTTCACTGGCCGCACCTGACCCACCCCGTTTGCACTCCCCACGACATTCCTCCCGGAGGTTGATTCCATGGACATGCGCTTCCTGATGAAACAGGCCCAGCAGATGCAGGCGAAACTGGCGGAAACCCAGGCCAACCTGCGGATCGAAGGCACCGCAGGCGGTGAGCTGGTGAAGGTCACCCTCAACGGCTCCAAGGAACTGATGGGGATTTCCATCTCCAAGGACGCCATGGATCCCGAGGATCCCTCCATGCTCGAAGACCTGCTGCTGGCGGCCTTCCGCGACGCCGCCACCAAGACCGACGAGGCCATGAAGAAGCAGATGGGCGGCATGGGCGCCGGCCTCAACCTGCCGGGCCTCGGGCTATGAGATTCACCACGGAGACACAGAGGCCACAGAGAAAAGCCACGGAGGGCTCTTTTCAGGCCATGTACTCTCCGTGCCACCTCCGTGAACTCCGTGTCTCCGTGGTGCGTGTTTTCGAGCCAAAGGAGGGCTGACGATGAGACTGCCGCCGCCCCTGGAGGCCGTGGTCGAAAGCCTCCAGAAGCTGCCAGGGGTAGGCGCCAAGTCCGCCCAGCGCATGGCCCTCCACCTGCTGAAGGAGGGCCCCGAGGCCATGGCCCATCTGGCCCATCAACTGCAGCAGGCCGCCGAAAAGGTGGGCTTCTGCCAGGTTTGCGGCGCCTTCACGGACCAGCCCACCTGCCCCATCTGCCTGGATCCCCGCCGGGATCCCGCCAGCCTCGTCATCGTGGCCGAGGCCTCCAACGTGCTCAGCTTCGAGCGCAGCGGGCACTTCCGGGGCCGCTACCACGTGCTGGGCGGCCTCATCTCGCCCCTGCGCGGCGTGGGCCCCGATCAGCTGCGCATCCGGGAGCTGCTCAAGCGGCTGGAGGATGGTGCCATCCAGGAGATCATCCTGGCCACCAATCCCACCGTGGATGGCGAGGCTACCGCCAGCTGGCTGGCCCGCATGCTCGAACCCATCGGCGTGCGCACCACCCGCATCGGCCTTGGCTTGCCGATTGGCAGCGATCTCGAATACGCCGACGAACTCACGCTCGATCGGGCCATGGAAGGCCGACGGCTGGTCTGATCCGGCAGCGCTAGTACTTCACGCTCACATCGCCCCGGGCCCAGGTTTGGCAGGCCAGGCGCTGATCGGGATTGGCCTTCAGAGCCAGGAGCACGCGGGTTTCCGCTGCGCCCATCTCGCTGAGGTGCTCGGCGCCTTCCACCACGGTCACGAGACAGGTACCGCAGCGGGCATGGCCGCCGCAGCGGTGGTTCAGGGGCACGTTTGCTTTGGTGCTGGCGGCGAGGAGCGCCGTTTCCCGATCGCATTCCGCCGCGCCAGGGGTCTTGCCGTCGAATCGAATCGTGTGCATGGGTTACCCATAAGTCGTTAAAGCAGAGTGGATAGAAACAAACTACAGATTCACTCTATCAGGCCCTGGCCCGTCCCAGATGACCTTTTGCCGTGGCGAGGAAGCGCTCCCGGGCCAAGGCATGCTCCACGATGGGTTCGGGGTAATCCCAGCGCGCTCGTTGGACTTTGGGCGCCTTCCAGGGCTCCTGGATGAAGGCCCTGGGACAGTCCGCCAACTCAGGTACCCAGCGTTTCACATAGGCGCCCTCCGGATCGAACTTCAACCCTTGAGTCACGGGATTGAAGATGCGGAACCAGGGCTGGGCATCGCAGCCGCAGCCCGCGCTCCACTGCCAACCAGCATTGTTCTGGGCCCAGTCGCCATCCGTGAGCCACCGCAGGTAGTGGGCTTCTCCCTGCCGGTAGTCCAGCAGCAGATGTTTGGTCAGGAAGCTGGCGGCCACCATTCGGGCACGGTTGTGGACAAAGCCCTCGGCCTTCAGCTGCCGGGCCGCGGCATCCACCACGGGATAGCCCGTACGGCCTTCAGTCCAGGCCTCCCAGGAAGCGGTGTCAACGTACCAGGGAAACCCATCGAACTCAGGCCGGAATGGCCTCTGCAGCAGGTCGGGCCATTCCCAGAGCAGGTGATGGCTGAAGTCCCGCCAGAGCAATTCGTTCAAGTAGCGCCGCCCGGACTCACCCAGACCCGAGGCCGCAGCCGCCTGCCACACCGTGCGCACCGACAGGGTGCCGAACTTCAGATCGGCACTCAGCCGCGAGGTTCCGGGCCGGTCCATGCGATCACGGTCGATCCCATATTCCGCGATGGGCCCCTGGACGAAGGCCCCAAGACGCGCCCGGGCGGCCCTTTCACCTCCCGCCTGAAGCTTCGGGTTGGGAACCAGTCCCAGGTCCGCCAGGGTGGGAATCGGAGCAGGTTCAACCAGGAGGCCATCCGGCAAGGCTGGCAGGGAGGAGGGTTCGGGAATCACGGCTCCGAGGTCCAGCCGCGACAGACTGGCCCGGCTGAAGGGTGTGAACACCCGGAACATGCCCCCCTGCCCGTTGCGCACGGTGCCCGGTGGCAGCAGCGTCTCCCCTTCAAACAGTCGGAAAGTGATGCCCTCCCGCTCCAAGACATCCCCCACTTGGCGATCCCGTTCCCGACCAAAGGGCTCCACCCACCGGTGGGCCAGCACCTGGTCTGCCTTCCACTGGGTCGCCAGTCGAGGCACCACCTCCACGCTGCGTCCAGACACCACCAGAAGGCGGCCGCCCAGCCTGGCGATTTTCGCTTCCAATTCCCTCAGCGATTCCAACAGGAACTGCATGCGGTGGGGCAGTTCCCTGGCCCGCTGGGGTGCGAAGAAGAAGGGATCCAGCACGAACAGGAGGATGACTTCCCCCGCCCCCAGAGCTTCAGACAAAGGCGCGTGATCAGCTAGACGCAGGTCTTTACCCCGGAACCAAACGATGGATCGCATGCTCCGAGGCTACACGGCCCAGAAGCGTCTTCAGCCAGGAATAACCTGGACGGGGCTCATCCCTCGGCTTCGCTCCCCAGCGCCACCTGCCACAGGCCCGATGGATCAGGATGCAGCAGCCATTCGGAAACCACCGGGCGACGCGTCCAGGCGCCCACTTCCAGTTCCTGGTCCAACTGCCCGGGGCTCCAGCCCGCATAGCCCAGGAACAGGCGGTAGCGGGCAGTGGGATCCGCCAGCAGGGTCTCCAGCAGGTCCTTGCGATGGCTCACGAAGTGAGTGAGGTCCACCACGGTGTCCTCTTCTTCGGGCAGGCCCCCCTGCATGAGGAGGATGCCCCGCTGGGGATCCACGGGACCGCCCCGCCAGGCCATGGCTTCGTCGGAACCCAGGAAGGTCATGCCGCCCTCTTCGCAGACCTGCGCCAGGGAGAGCGGCAAGGGGCGGTTCAGGATGAGCCCCAGGGCACCCTCCTCGTCGTGTTCCACCACCAGCACCACGCTGTGCAGGAAGTTCGGGTCCAGCAGCGCAGGGCTGGCCACCAGGAGGCAAGGGGCTTCGTACGACATGATGCCGATGATGATAGCCCACCTCACCAGCTAGGCTGGAGGGATGCAGACACCTTCGACCTCCCACCTCGGTGCCCTCCGGCAAGGAATCACCCTCCTCCGGAAACATCCCCTGCTCAGCCTCGGCCTGGCCCTGCTGGCCATGCTGCTGGCCCAGCTGGGCCCCGCCCTGGAATTGGCGGCGGGCGGGGGTTCCAACCCCCTCCTCCAACCCATCTTCGGCTTCGCAGGGCTCCTGCCCCTGGAGATGTACCTCATTCCCCGTCTGCAGGCCCAATTGGATGCGGAAAGCCTCAACCACCCCCAGAACCCCGCGGCTTCCTGGAGCCAGGCCTTTGATGGCCGCTGGCTGCCAACCTTCCTGGCCCGGCTGGGCATGAGCCTGGTGATCGGCCTCGGTCTGGTATTTGGCCTCGTCATCACCATTGGCCTCGGCATACCCACCAGCTTCGGGCTCATGCTCGTCTTGATACCTGGCATCGTGCTGGTCACCTTCTTCGGCTGGGCGCCTCTGCGCATGCTCCTTCGCGGAGACGGCCTGCTACCGGCCCTGAAGTGGAGCCAGGCCAGCATGGCCCGCCACTGGCCCCGGATCATCCAGGCGGTGCTGGCCATGCTGATGGCGGTGCTGGTCTACATGGGGCTGGTCGGCTGGCTCATGAACCACCTGCTGCCCGCCACCAGCCCGGATCAAGTTCTGCCGGCCATCCTGCGCCTGAAGCACCCGGCCTTCTGGTGCTTCAACCTCACCGCCGGCCTGGTGAACCTGTGGCTGAGCGCTTCCCTGCTGGCCTTGTTCCAGCGATTGGAAGCGCTCACAAAGGCGACAGAGATCGTCTAATCAGCAGCCACACTCCGATGTGTGCTTGCCCTGGATGCAGAGCTCGCAGACGCGCATGGAGTGACCGATGCCGATCAACTCGATCTGTGGGGTGAGGAAGTCGGCCTTGACCGGTTCCTCTTTCATGAGATCGGTGGAGAGGTATTTCTTGTTGCTGTCGCTGAAGACCGTGACCACCACCGCATCCCGGCCCAGGCGGTCCTGGGCCTGCAGTGCAGCCAGGAAGTTCGCGCCGCTGCTGATGCCCACGCCCAGGCCCCGGCTGGCCAGTTTCTGGGACATGAGGATGGCATCGCCATCATCCACCGCAAGGATGTCATCCAGCTGATCCAGTTGCACGATGGCGGGAATGAATTCGTCAGAGATACCCTGGATCCGGTGCTTCCCAACCTTGTGGCCCGTGTGCAGCGTGGGAGAGTTGGCGGGCTCCACGGGATGCACCTTGATGGCCGGGTTCATGCTTTTCAGGAAGCGGGACACGCCCATGACCGTGCCGCCCGTACCCACACCGGCCACGAAGGCCTGGGGCTGAAGCCCCTGGGTGCCAAGCTGGGCCCATATCTCCGGCCCGGTGGTGGTGGCGTGGGCTTCCACGTTGGCTTCGTTGGCGAACTGCCGGGGCAGGAAGGCGTCTGGTGTCCGTGCTGCCCATTCCTCACTGAGTTTAATGGAGCCAAGGAAGCCGCCTTCCGCGGCGCTCACCAGGCGCACCTCGGCGCCAAAGGAGCGGATGAGGTCCTTGCGCTCCTGGCTCATCCAGTCCGGCATGAAGATGGTCACGGGATGCCCCAGGGCCCGGCCCAGGGCCGAGAAGGAGATGCCCGTGTTGCCGCTGGTGGCCTCCGCGATGGGAGCCCCTGGCTTCAGCAGCCCGCTGGCGTGGGCCCGGCGGAGGATGTGCAGCGCCATGCGGTCCTTGATGCTGCCCGTGAAATTGAAACTCTCGGCCTTGGCATAGATCCGGCGTGGCTCGCCCTTGTAGAGCACATCCATCGCCAGGAGCGGCGTATAGCCCACCAGGCGGTTCAAGGTGCGAAGGATGGACTGTGTGTCGGTCATGCCGGGGCCTCGTCAACGGAACAGCTTCAACCTTCTCATGGGCCGGTCCCTCCCGCCCAGGCCATCAGGTACTTTACGCTTCGTCAGCAAAGTAGCCTGGGTCCTCGATCTCCACCAATTCACCCGCCTCCAACAGGGCCCGCTGTCCGGGATTGAGCTGGATGGCCTGCCAGCGCGGGTCGCTGCGCCCGTTCAGGAAATGGGCCGAGGGCTGGGCGTCCTCGTAATCCTGCCGCTGGCGCCAGAGGTGCACCCAGCCCACATGGTTGATCCGGGCCCAGATGGTCACGTGCAGGGTCCCCCGGTCTCAACATCCTTGCGAAGCACCCCCACCCCGTGAACCAGGAGCGGCCAGGCCAGCTGAATTTGCTCTAAGGCGGCTGCCGGACGCCCCGACAGGTTGAGGATCACGGTACGACCTGCGATGCCGCACACGGCCCGGCTGGCGAAGGCCAGCGGGTGGCCGCCCTTGGCCCGGATGAGTTCACAGATGCCGGGGGCTTCCCGTTCAATGACATGGCGGGTGGCCTCCGGCGTGGTGTCCCTCGTGCCAAAGCCGGTTCCCCCACAGGTGAGCACCAGGGGCATGCCATCGGCCACCACCCGGCGCAGGTCGGCCTCCAACAGGGCCGGATCATCCGGCATCAGCTCGGTAGATACGGACCCCACACCCTGCCCCTTCAGCCACCCCACCAGCAACGGCGTGGACTGATCCTGGTACTCGCCCTTGGAGGCGCGGTCCGACAGGGTGATGAGGTGGACGCGATCCATGTCAGAGCCTTTGTCCCAAGGGTGCAGTGTAAACGGCGTCCACCTGGTTGCCGGTGTTCAAGACTCCTTTCGGCTCAAACACGATCACCTCGACTTCTGACTCGGCCACGGGCCGGTGCTCGACGCCACGGGGCACCACGAGGAGTTCCCCTGTCTTCAGCTCCACACTGCGATCCCGGAACTCCATGCGGAACTGGCCCTTCACCACCAGGAACAACTCGTCTTCGTGGTCGTGCTGGTGCCACACGAAGGGCCCCTGGAACTTCACCAGCTTCACTTCCTGACCGTTCAGTTCGGCCGCCACGCGGGGCCGCCAGTACTCCGTGATCCGGGCAAAACCTTCGGCCAGATTCACTTTGTCCATGGCGGACCCCGGGCAGCCTAAAGGTGGGATCACGGCATGACCAGGTCGTCGTCCGCCAGGGCCTTTTCCGTCTGCTTCTGACGGTAGGCCAGGTACCTTTCACGGATCGCAGCGTCGCCCAGGGCCAGGATCGATGTAGCAAGAAGGGCGGCATTGATGGCGCCGGCCTTGCCGATGGCCAGGGTGCCCACGGGAATGCCCGAGGGCATCTGCACCGTGGAAAGAAGGGCGTCCATGCCTTCCGTGGCCCAGCCCTTCATGGGCACACCGAGGACCGGCAGGTGCGTCTTGCTGGCGCAAACACCGGCCAGATGGGCCGCGCCACCGGCGGCGGCGATGATGACCTTCATGCCCCGCCCTTCGGCGCCCTTGCAGAATTCAACGACCTTCTCAGGCGTGCGATGGGCGCTGGCCACATGGGCCTCAAAGGGAATGCCCAGCGCCTTCAAGGTCAGGGCTGTGTGCTGCATGGTGTCCCAATCGTTCTTGGAACCCATCAGGATGCCCACCAAGGGAGTCGTAGTCATGGTTGCCTCGGATTCAAGCGGCCGGCTGGGACCGTTCAGGAAGGGCCATTCTAGCGGAGCGGAGCCGGTCAGTCAGTGCCTCACCCAGGCCAGCACCCACAGCAGGCCCAGGGCGGCCAAGGCCTCCCGCTCTTCGGGATCCATGCGTTCATTGCGAAGAGTCAATTCCTCGGGACCAGGACCGCGCATGACGACCCGGTGGGTGTCCCCGCCGGGATCCTCCAGCAGCACCCAATCCGGGGCCGTGCGCCCCACCACGGCTGCGCCCATGCTTGGAGTTCCCGGTTTCCAGCGGATCTCCAGGGGCTCCCAGAGCCCGGTGTTCATCAGGCGCCAGGAGCCATCCAGGGGCGGTGTAGCCAGATCCAGCACCGCATCCCGATCCAGGAACCGCACCATGAGCCGGGCGCGGGGTACAGGCAGGGGCACGGGCTTCCGGCATCCAAGGCCCACGAGCAGGAGCAGCGCCACCACCAGGAATCGCATCCATCCCCCGGTTCATTATGGGCCCCGCCAAGTCTTTTCCCACCGGCGCAAAGGGCACCTTTGCGCCCTGCCACATCCACCGCTACTTCCTGTAATAACTCCGAATGGCATTCACCACCGCGGCGGCATAGCGTTCCCGGAAGTCGGGATCCTTCAGGCTGGCGGCATCCTGCTCGTTGGTGAGATTCGCCACCTCGATCAGGGCCTTGGTGGCACCGGTGCTGTAGCGGATCACGGCGGGCACCCATTTCCCGCCGCCCCGGTAGATGACGTTGCGGATGGGCCGATTGGCGTGAACGGGGATGCGGTCCCGGTGCAGCGCCTTCAACAGCGCTTCGGAAAATTGACGGCTGCGGGCCTCGCCCTGAAGCTTTTCCCGACTCGAAAAGGACACGCGACCCGAACGCCGGGCCTCGGCGACCACTCCCGACCTGGATCCCCCCAGCGCAAAGCTGCTGGGCACCAGGGCCGCGCCGGGCACATAGATCATGGAACCCCGAGCCGAAGGGTGGAGGCTGTCCGCGTGGAAGCTGAGGAAGAGCGTCTTCTGGGCATCGCCCTTGTTTTTCCGGAACATGGCGAACCAGTCATTGGCCAGGACCCAGCGTAAATGCACCCCGACGGCCGTGGGGCTTTCGCCGTCCACGGCGAAGGGCGGGGTCGTGAGAATCTCCGCAGCCCGGCTGGGTGTCGTGATGTCTTCGCGGCTCTTAAAACCCAGGCCGGGATAGCGGATGGTGCTGCTGACCTGGGCTTCGGTCTCCTGTTCGAGAAGGCGCCGCACGCGCATGACGATGTCGTAGACAAAGTCGGATTCCCAGAGGCCATTGGCCCGGGCGCCGGAATCGACACCGCCGTGGCCCGCATCGAGGACGATCCGCACACCCTTGAGCTTCGGACCGGCCTCCACGCGCACGGTGCGGCGCACTTCGGCCCGCACTTCCCGTTCCTCGGCCAGCGCGGAACTGCCCTCGGACTGGAAGGGATCCGCCAGAAAACTCACGGGGATCTTAATGAGCTGGCCCGGCTGGATGCCGCGCACATCGGTGATGCCGCTGCGCTTCGCAATGCGGTCAGCCAGTTCGGTCACGCCCTTGGGATCCACGCGGTCGGTATAGCGGATCACCACACTGGAGTAGAGGGCCTCGCCCTTGCGCATGCGGTAGGCGGCGTATTTCCCCTGGGCATCTTCATCGAAGGAGAGCAGGCCACGATAGGCCGCCACGCGGGCCTCATCATCCAGGTCATCTTCAGGCCTGGAACGGTCTGGCCGCTTCCCGGTTCCGCCCAGGTCCACCGCGAGCAGGCTGCGGGGAATGCGCCAGGTGTCGCCCTCACGCAGCTTCTCGGGCAGGTCAGGGTTTTCGGACATGAGGCGGTCGTAGTTTTGGCCATGGCCCGTGAACAGCGCAGCCATGGTCCAGACCGATTCCAGTTCCGGGTAGCGCACGCGATGCCGCACATCGTCGGGGCGCCACTGGTCCTCCGGGAATAGGGCTGCCAGCGCCCAGCGCTTGCCCTCGGAGCTCAGGGCTTCAAAGGCCACCCAGCCACTGGCATCGGCGCCCTTATCGAGGAAGGCCTTGGGCAGCGCCTTCCCTTCCACGCTGAGACCCTTCTTGAACTGCAGGCGCAGCAGGATGGTCCTGCCATCCGGCGTGCGGGCCTGGGCCATGGCCGGAGTGGGCTCCTGCACCGGGGCGGCAACCACGAGCGCCGGAAGCATCAAACTCCAGGCCAGCCGCATGATACTCAGGCCTCCCAAGGCGCCTCACCGTTGGGGAGGACCTCGCCTGAGCGGGCCACCCGCACCCAGCCGCGCATGGATTCCTGCATGCGATCGGGATCCTCGGCGCGCTCGCGCAGGAAGCGCTTCAAGCGCCGCTCAAGGTGGCCAGCGCCCTCTTCCAACAGAAAGATGCGGTCGTGGAGTCGCTCGTGGGGTGCCTTGCCGGTGCTGGGCGGCAACTTGAGGGTGCCCATGTCCAGGGTGGCGGCATTGAGGGTGAACACCCACTCCAGATCGCCCGACAGGATGCGGAGTTTCATCTTGGCGGGACGCATGCCGCGGGCCAGAGATTCAAAGGCTTCACGGCTTTCCGCCGGGTTGCCCTTGCGAAGGGAGATTTCCTTCACTTCGCCCCGTTCGGAGGTCAGCTGAATGGCATCATCCACAAAACAGCCGGAACCATCGCCATCCTCACCGCTGGCGCCGCCCTCGGTCATGCTGCGCATCCACAGCCACAGCAGGAATTCTTCGCCGAGAAAACGGCCTTGTTCCATGAGCTCTAGAGGCTTCACCTCAGGCCTCCTCAAGTTCAAGATCCAGCGGATCCAGGGCCATCAAGGCTTCCACGGAGAGCTCCGGGCACAGCCGGCCCGAGAGGACCAGGGGCGCCAGGGGATGGATCTCGCAGCCGAAAGACTTGATGAAGAGCGTCGTGAGGGCGCCCTGGGCCTTGCTGGACGAAGCGGTCGTCCACAGGACACCATTCTTCAAGTCCCAGGCCACTTCCACCACCTTGGGTGAAGGCAGCACCTTGCGCAGCAGCTCCACCTTCACTTCATCAGCCAGGGAAATGCGGGCCTCCTTGCCGATGAAGGCCAAGTCCTTTTCCTTCTGCAGGGTCTGCAGACGCAAGTCCACGTGGGCCTTCAGCAGGGCGGGCGGCACCCGACGGGTATCGATGCGCAGTCCGAACACGGCGAAACGTTCCTGGCTCACCCAGTCTTCGTCCGGTGGCGTGATGAGGGGATTCCGCCAGTCGCACCAGCCCATGCGCTCTTCCTCAAGACCATCCTGGAAAGGGCGGAACTGGTCCTGCTCCAAGCCCCCCTGCAGATCCTTTTCACCGGGCACCGGCCCCATCACCAGAAAGCGCTTGAGGGACACCGTCCCCTGAAGCATGCTCATGAAGCACCGCCTCCAATCAGTCTGAGAATCCGCGCGAGGAACCCGCGCTTTGGAGTGGCAACCCCGGGATGGACCAGGTCCACGGATTCCCCGTCGACCGGCAGGGCCAGACTGGGATCGCTGAGGCCCAGGATGACACCCGTGATGTTGTCCCGCCCTCCGCTGGCGAGGGCCGATTCCAGTAGCAATTCCAGGCTGTGCCGAGGGCTGTACCCCTGGTTCAGCACCTCCTGGATGCGGTCGTCGGTCACTTCGCCATGCAGCCCATCCGAGCAGCAGAGCAACCGATCGCCCCGTCGGAGGGTCAATCGCAACAGAGCCACGCGCAAGGGCTGCGGTGAGCCCAGCGCCTGCGTGATCATGTTTCGCTGCGGGTGGGTGCGGGCCTGTTCCCGGGTGAGAGTGCCCTGGGCCACAAGGTCGTTCACCAGGGTCTGGTCCTCGGTGATCTGGTGCAACACGCCCTGGCGCATCAGGTAGGCCCGTGAATCCCCAATCTGGGCGAAGTAGGCACACCCATTCCAGATGGTGATGGCAGTCAGTGTCGAACCCATGCCCCGCGCCGTGCGGTCGTCATCCGAATACCGGAGCACGGCCTCGCTGGCCTCCTCCACGGCGACCTTCAGGGCCAAGACCAGTTCGGCCTCCGTGCCTTTCCCAGGCGCCAGGCGTCCCCAGTGGCCGAACAGGAAAAGCGACACCGCCGCCAGTCCCTCGCGGCTGGCCACCTCACCTCCGGCCGCGCCACCCATGCCATCGGCCACAGCGACCAGCAGCCCCGCCTCTCCAATCTTCAACGCCCTTGAAGGCGCATTGATGATGGGCTCTTCGCCGTCCAGCGCGCTCAGCAGGAAGGCGTCTTCATTGTTCTTCCGGACCTTGCCCGGATGAGTGATGGCGGCGTAATCGATGAACATGAGGATAGATGGCCCGCGAAGGTTGGGCTGGGTTGCGGTGACGTGCGAGAGGCCCTTTCCGTTCATCATAGCTGGTGGAGGCACGAAACCATGACTGAAGGTCCCACTGAAATAGATCTTTCGACCCAGCCGGTGGCCGGGGGAGGACAACCTTGAGGGCTCCATTGGCCATCCTGGGCCCGGGAACCCTGGGCCTCTCCACGGCCCAGTGGGCGGCGGAATGCGGCCTGGAAACCAGGCTGCTGGGTCGGGACCAAGCCCATGCTGATGCAGGTCTGGAAAGAATCCACCAACGATGGGATCAGGCAGTGGCCAAGGGCCAATTCGACCCGGAGGCGCGCGACCTTGCCATCGGCTGCCTGGGGGCAGCCCCCTTCGGCCCGGCAGCCTTGCAAGAGGCCTCGGTGCTCCTGGAAGCGCTCCCCGAGGACCCACGCATCAAGCTCCCTGCGCTGATCTCCGCAAGCTCCTGGGGGGCACCCGAGCTGCTGATCCTGTCGGGAACCTCCTCTCTTCCCATTTCCGCTCTGGCCCGGGAGGCAGGGCTGATCGGGCGACTGGTGGGCTTTCATCTGTTCGTGCCGGTGCCCCGAATGGCCGTGGTCGAGATGGCCGTGGCTCCAGGCACCGACCCGGCCTGGGTGGGCCGGGCCAGGGCCTTGGGCCAAGCCCTTTGCAAACGGGTGGTGGAGGTCCGGGACCAGCCTGGCTTCGCGGCCGCCCGGATGGCCCTGGCCCAGGGCCTGGAGGCCATGAGGCTCCTAGAGGCCGGAGTGGCCAGCGCCGAGGATCTGGATGCCCTCATGACCCTCGGGTACGGCCATCCCGTCGGACCCCTCGAACTGTCAGATCGGATCGGGCTGGACCTGCGGTTGCGCATTGCCCAAGGATTGACAGCCTGCGGGGAGAATCACTTCGAGCCGCCGTCTTCCCTCAAGGAGAAGGTGGCTGATGGGGCCCTCGGACTGAAGACTGGCCGAGGCTTCTATGCCTGGAATGGGAAAGGAGTTCGGACATGACGACCCCTGCCCTGATCATCAGCACCCTGGTTGTGGTGATCGTGATCTACGTCGCATATCAGCTTGGCAAGGTGCTGCTGCGGGTCTTCATCGGCCTGTCGGTGCTGGCTCTGCTAAGCTGGGGGCTCTGGAAATTCTTCCATTCCTGACCCCCTGCCTTTCGAGGAGCAAGCATGGCCGCCATCTCCTGCACCCATTGCGGCGCTGATCTGACCGCCCCCCAGAGCGTGCGCATCGCCGAGTATCAATTTGGTCGCCTGGAGAAGGTCGACGAGGATCCCGGTTTCAAATACCACTTCGAGCAGCCGGACAACTTCACCATCCTTTGCAACAGCTGCAAGCGCCTGGTGCGAACCCTACCCATCGCCAAGTAGATCGGGTTGCCCCAAAGAAAACGGCCCCTGTCAGGGCCGTTTTCTTTGGGGCCAGACCGCCTATTGGCGCAGGACCCGGGGCGTGATGAAGATCAACAGTTCGACGTTCTTTTCCAGCTTGGTATTGTTGCGGAAGAGGAAGCCGATCAGGGGGATCTTGGACAGGAAGGGCACACTGGTACTTCCCACCGTGGAATTCGTGACGTAGACGCCGCCCAATACCGCCGTGCCGCCATCTCTAACAAGAACCTGGGTCTCGATGGATTTACGGGTGATGGTGGGGGTTCCGTTGACCGTGCGGGTGAAGTCGGCCTCGGCCTTTTCAACCTTCAGATCCATGATGATGGTGCCCTCGCTGGTGATCTGCGGGGTCACGTCCAGCTGTAAATTGGCGTCAATGAAGGCCACCGTAATGGCCCCACCAGAGGCGCCACCCTGCTGCGTGGGATAGGGAATCTTCTCGCCGCTGAGGATGGTGGCTTTCTTGTTGTTCTGGGTCACGACCTTGGGGGATGACACGATCTTCAGGGTGCCTTCCTGCTCCATGGCCTGCAGCACGGCGTTGATGCTGAACCGGTTGCTAAGGAAGGACAGCCAGAGTTCACCCGCAGGAGCGGCAATGGAGGTCGATCCATCCTTGCCGGGGGCCCAGGCAACAGCCGGGTATTGGCCAGACGCCGGTCGATTCCAGGCGGTGGCACCATTCCAGAAGGGGGAGGCGCTTCCAACCCAAGGCGTTGAACCGCCTGATGCCGCAGAAATAGCAACATCGCCTTTATTTGATTGCGGCCACTTGACGCCGAATTCACGTTGCCAATTCTTGTTGGCTTCCACGACGCGGGCTTCGATCTGTACCTGCTGGATTTGGACATCCAGGGTCTGGAGGAGGTCATCGATAACTGAGAGATTACGCGGAAGATCCGTAATGATCAGTGTGTTTGTCCGATCATCGAGGATGGCGGAGCCACGTTTGGTCAGCAGATCCTTGAGGATCTTCTGAACCTCCCCAACCTTGGCGTAGGAAAGGGGCCGGGTGATGGTCTGGAGTTCTCCGGCCAGGGCCTTGATCTCTTCCAGCTTCTTACGATCCTCTTCTTCCTTCTGGAGCTTGTCGACCTTGGCCACACGCAGCACGCCGTTCTGGATTTCCTTGCCAAGACCGGCGTTCTTGAGGACCACGTCCAGGACCTGATCCCAAGGCGTGTCGGTAAACCTGTAACCAGCCGAGCCCTGGACGTCCGGGTCGATGACGAGGTTCAGCTTGCCGGTGTCAGCCAGGATCTGGAGGAATTCGCGGATATCTGTGTTGGACAGGGCGATGGTGATCTTGGAGCCGGAATATTTGGTATGTCCCTCACCCAGAGTGCGGCTGGCAGCCCGGGCTTGAGCAGCCACATGGGGCTTTTCTGCTTCAGGAGCCTGAACCGCCTCAGGGCTCGCCACGGTCATGGCTGTCGAGACGGCCAGCTGGGGCAAGGACTGGAACGAACTCCCGATGGTGGGCAAAGATGCCAGCGGCTTGACAACAGAAGGTGCGACGACACTGGCTGGCTGGGACGGAACGTTCAACAGTGCCGAAGCCAGCTCTAACGGGGCAACCTGAGGCTTGGCCTCCGTCGCCACCTGGTTATGGAAGGGAGCATCGATGCGGGCAATCACGCGGCCTTCGCCTGGTGAGAGCAGCAACTGCACGCCTTCCGGCGTGGAGCCGACGAGGACCTGGGTTCCCGGCACCACTTCCAGAACCAGGCGTGTCACGGGGTTGGGGCCGGTGACGAACTGGGCCAACCGGGCCTTCTGAATCAGTGGATGGATCAGTTGTGACAGATCCTTCCGGGTGACCGCAGTGCCACGGTCCACCCCAGGCAGATCAAGAACCACCCGGTGGGGGTTGGAAAGCACCTGTACTCCGGGCTGACCTTCCATGCCGGGGACCCGTAGAAGGAGTCGGGCACCACTGCCTGTGGTTTCCAGGGAAGTCGAAAGCAGGATGGCTTTTCGCGCCGCCGACTCAACGGTGGGCGTGGCCTGAAGGGATCCCGTGTGGATCCCCGCCAGGACGACGCCCCCTGCAACCAGCAAGGAACTTAGGCGAGCATTCATCGTTTACCCTCCTCACGCTTGAACGTCTTAGTAACAGTGCGAAATGTCGAACGATTGGTAGTGTTCAGTTCCCATTGATGGAACACCACCGTTTTATCGGTAATGGCTGTAATTTCTCCATCCTTGAACCGGTGCCCGACGGGCAGCCAACGGACATTTCCCCGGCTATCAGAAACAACAGCGAAATTCTTGCCATCTTTTTTGATCATGCCTTTAACGGCGATATCATCGAGCAGATCCAGGGCATCGGAAGGACGCTCATCTCGCGGCGCAGAGAAGGGATCCCGATGAATGGTGGGTCGGTAGGGCGTGATCTTGATAATGGCCACGTCTTCTGCGGGGGTGGCGGCAGGAGTCGTCGAAGCAGGCTGACCCTGAGTCTGCGAGAATAGAGCAGCGGTCGCGAACAGGATGGGAATGCAAAATCGATTCATGGCGGGCCTCAATCCTCTTTGGTGCCGGCTTTGGGAGCGGCGGCAGCGGGCGTCTTCGTGGTGTCAACGGGCACCGGAGGAGGCTCGGGATTGTAGATGAATGCACTGATAGTGCACTTGACCGAGGCCGGATAGACGCTGCGATTGTCGGCCTTCTGGGTGAACTCGATGTTGGAGATATTGATGATCTTTTCGTATCCGGAAATCAGCGATGCGAACTGTCCAAAGGAATGGAAGCCAACCCTGAACTCAAATTCAACAGGCCGCTCCGTGTAGTAGGTATCTTTTCGATCCGGCTTGAGCGAGAAGGAGACCTGATCAATGCCGGCATCATCGGCAATTTTCTTGATCCGGTACGGGATTTCACCGTAGTCCGCATCCGAAGGCATGATCTTGATGAGTTCCTCGATGCGCTTGTCCTGCTTCCCAACCTCCTCCTTGAGCTTTTCGTAGCTCGCTTTCAGGAGCTTGCCCTTGTCCACATCCGCCTGAAGTGTCTTCACCTCTGCGGTGATGGACTCCAGTTCGGACCGCTTGCCACCGAGCAGGAAGTAGACCAGGCCAGCCAGGACGATACCCACCAGCGCGCCCACACCAATCTGTTTCTGAAGTTGGGGGTTCATGGCCTACCTCAGACAGCGTTCTGGAGTTCGAAGGAAATGGTGAATTCAAACGCGCCGGTAGCGCCTCTTTTGGCGCCGGGATAGTTGATCTTCTTGAACCAGCGGGTTCGGGACTGGAGATTGCCGTAAAAGGCGTTGATGGACTCGAAGTTCCGACCTTCACCTTCAATGGTGATGGCCAATCCTTTCTGACTCACCTTTTTGAACCACACATCATCCGGAAGGCTGTTGGCCAATTCTTCCAGGAAATGCACGGGGAGTGACTGTTGCCGTTTGAGGGCGGTCATCACTTCCTCTTTCCTCTGAAGGGCTTCCTTCTTTTCCCGGAATTTCTTTTCCAAGGCGATGAAAGGTTCGTACTGTTTCTTGTCGCGATCCAGATCGGCCTTCCTCTTTTCCTCCTTGGCAACCTCGCCATTCAGCCAGAGGTAGTAGACACCGCCAAGCGCGGCAAACAGCAGACCCACCACCACACCGGCAATGGGAAGGCTGGACCTGCTGCCACCCTCTCCGGTGTAGACCTGGACGGGTTCGGCCGTTTGTTTGTCCCCGCCTTTCTTGCCACCGGCTTGGGCAAGCGCGTCACCGAGTAGGTTGATCTTGATCATCGGTCCCCCACTTGGCGCATGGCCAGCCCAACGACGACAGCCGCACCGCCGCCAATTTCACGGACAGTGATCGGATCCTCTGTGCGGCCATCCACCTCGATGAGCTGGAAAGGATTGAACCGATCCACGGATACGCGCAGTCGATCACCGAGCACATCCAACAGACCGTGGATCATGGAGCCACCGCCACAGACCAGAACACGATCCAGGCGATCTACCTTGAAGCTGCTCTTGAAGAAGTCCAGAGTTCGGGTGAGTTCATCGGCAAAGGCATCAGAAACCGCGTTGATGGAAGGTTGAATCTCCTCGGGCTCACGCCCCTCAGAGGCCTGATTCCGCTTCAGGGATTCGGCCGCTTCGCGGCTCAGGCCCCAGTCTTCCATCAGCTTCTCGGAATAGCGGCCACTCCCCCAAGCCATGTCGCGCCAGAACACCGACTTGCCACCCACCATCATGGTGAGATTGGTAAAGGTGGCGCCCATATTGACCAGGGCCACCACTTCATCCCGGCCGGCCCCCATGGTGTTGATTTCGTAGGCGTTCTGCACCGCGAATACATCCACATCCACGACCTTGGGGCTGCAACCAGCCTGAGCCACGCAACTGACGTAGGCTTCAAGCTTGTCCTTGCGGCAAGCCACGAGCACCACATCCATGTTGCCTTCGCCTGCCCGTTCTTCGATGAGGTAATAGTCCAGAGCGTAGGAGTCCAAGCCCTGTCCTGCCGGGAAGAAGCTTTCCGCCTCCCAGCGGACTGATTCTGCCAGTTCGGCCTGGCTCATCAGGGGGAATGTCACTTTTTTGACCATCACCTGCTGGCCCGACAGTGAGATGGCCACATCCTTGGCTTTGATTTTCTGTTCCGCAAGAACCTGGCGAATAGCAGAGGCTACGGCGTTGCTATCCATGATGTCCCCGTCAACGATGGCGTCGGCGGGAAGGGCCACTTGACCCAGCTTCTGCAGCCGGTAACGGATGTTGCTTCCTTTTCCCATCTGCTGGAGTTCACAGACTTTTACGGAACTGGAACCGATATCCAACCCGACAAGACTTTTGGTTTTGCTTCCGAAAAGACCCACCGGATGCCTCGCTTGGAGAAATTGAGATAATGGAAAGAGTATCGCTAGAAAGGATTAAGTCAAGGTTAACTGTGCTTGCGTCAGGCTTCTTCAGGCTCCCAGTCCACCAGAATGGCCGTGATATTGTCTTCTCCCCCATGTTCCTTTGCTATGGAAATGAGTGATTCCACTGCTTGTTGAATACCGCCAGACTGCTCAACGATATCCCAGATCTGTTTGTCGCCGACCATTCCTGACAGGCCATCGGAGCAAAGCAAGAGTCGCTCCGATTTTGCAAGTTCAAGCGTTTGGACCTCCACATCCAGTTCGCCGCCATTGCCAAGGGCCTGTGTAATGACGTTCCGGAAGGGGTGAACCCTGGCTTCTGAAGCCGTGAGAATCCCGTTGGCCACCTGCTCCGCGACCCAGCTGTGGTCCCGGGTCACCTGGCGGATCCCTTCAGAGCCCAGAATATAGGCCCGACTGTCTCCCACATGGGCCAGGGTCAGGTTCCGGCCATGAAACAGGCCCGCCACTACGGTGGAGCCCATGGTTTCCCTTTCCGGGTTGCGCCGGATGTCATCTGCAATGGCCTGGTCCGACAGGAGAAGGGCCACCTTGAGGCGATTCCCGTCGTAGGACAGCGCAGGGTCGTACTCCACGGGCCAGGTGCGATCCTTCTCGACGGTCTCGCCCACAAAGCGCGCCACGGTTTCCACCACGATCTGGCTGGCCACCTCTCCGGCCGCGTGACCACCCAGGCCATCGGCCACCACAAACAGGTTCAGGTCGGTACCCACAAAGAAGCTGTCTTCGTTCTGCTTCCGAACACACCCAACATCGGTAATTCCCACGGCACGAATCCCCATGATCAACCCTTTCCTGTCAATCGGCCCCACAGGTCCTTAAGTTGATCAATGAGTCCTGGAGGCGGCGCGGCAGGCTGCCCTTTTGGACCGGGCCCAGCCTGGCCCTTGGCCCCTTTGTCGGGTTTGGGGGCTGGAGCTCGGAGCTTGGGGTGGTTGGGAGATAGTTCCCGTGCCGACTGGAGGTGCCGTTGGGCGCGCGCCGCCATTCCAAGCGTCTGAAAGTGATGGGCCAGCCTGATGTGGCTGTCGACATCCTTGGGGTTCAACCGCACGGTGGTTTCCAGCGCCTTGACAGCCGCGCGTAGATCACCGCCATCCCGTTCAAGGATCGAGGCCAGGAGGGCGTGATACTGCGGTTTCTCTTCATCCAGTCGGATGGCGTAATGAATGAGGGCCCTTGCCTGGACGAAGTTGCCCTCATCAAAGGCGCCTTTGGCCATGGAAGCCCAATCCTCGGGCGTTCGCTCCTGGGCGGATTCAGGCGTCTGGGCCGCCGGCGAGGAGGGGGACGAGGGCGACGCCGGTGAAGCCTGGGGCCGTTGTGGGTGCTGCTGCATGAAGGTCAGCCGCTTGGCCGGATCCTTCAGGATGCTGAAGGCTTCCGCCAACTCACGAAACTTTGTCTCGGCTTCAACCTTTTCCGGGCCGGTGTACCGGTCCGGATGCCACCGTTTCGCCAAACGATGGTAGGCGGCCTTGATGTCCTCGGGTGAGGCATCGGGCGGAATTTCAAGCACATTGAATGGATTCATGAGGTTCCAGTAAAGCCCCGCGACCACCAGATCAAACGGGATGAAAGAGCAGGGCTTGAGCAGAGGATGGTAGCCTATTTCCATCCTAAGCGCAGTTCCAGTGCTTCGGAACAGGGTTGGTCACCAAGGAGACACCCAGGACTCGATCAGTCCGGGTTGGCCGAGACCCTGGCTCAATGGCACAGTAGATAGAATTCGGGAGGCGTCGGCATGGCGGTGGGTTTGGCGGTGGATTGGCGCGAGGGGCTGGATGCCGGCGACCTGTCTTCCGAATCCCTGGTTCGGGATGCCTTTGAACGGATCGAACAACGGGAGGGCCAGCTCCACGCGCTACTTGCTGTCGACAAAGAACACAGCCTCCGGTTCGCCAGGCTGGCCGACACACGCCTGCGGGCCGGCGAGCGGAGCCCCGTGCTGGGCTTGCCACTGGTGCTGAAGGACAATCTGAACTGCTCCTCCCTCCCCATGTCGTGCGGCTCCAAAATCCTGAAAGGCTACCGGGCTCCCTTCGACGCCACCGTGGTTGAGCGACTGATTTCAGCGGGGGCCGTCCCTCTGGCCAAGGCCAACATGGATGAATTCGCCATGGGCTCCAGTGGCGAGTACAGCGCCTTTTCTCCGAGCCGCAATCCCTGGGATGTGACACGAGTGCCAGGTGGTTCCAGCAGTGGTTCCGTCGTCGCGGTCGCCGCAGGGTATGCACCTCTGGCCTTGGGCAGCGATACCGGTGGTTCCGTGCGTCTCCCGGCCAGTTTCTGCAACGTGACCGCCCTCCGACCCACCTATGGCGTGCTCAGCCGCTATGGGGTGAGCGCCATGGCGTCGAGCCTGGATCAGGTGGGGCCCGTGGCTCGATCGGCTGCGGACATTGCCCTGGCATTTGGCGTCATGGCCGGGCGGGATCCCATGGACAGCACCTCGGTGGACCTGCCGGAAAAGCCTCGCCTCGCCTCTCTGCAGGCCGGGAACCTCAAGGGCCTGCGGATTGGCCTTCCCAAGGAATATTTTGGACCTGGACTCGACCCCGAGGTCGCGACCCTCCTCCGGGACGCCCTCCGTGTCTTCGAAGGCCAGGGTGCGGTCATCAAGGAGGTCACCCTCCCCCACACCCAGTACGCCATCGACACCTATTACTTGCTGTGCACCAGTGAAGTTTCCAGCAACCTCAGCCGCTTCGATGGCGTCCGCTTCGGGCACCGCGCCGAGGCTGACAGTCTGCCTGACATGATCGCCGACACCCGTGACCAGGGGCTGGGCTTCGAAGTCAAACGGCGTATTCTCCTCGGCGCCTTCTGCCTCTCGAAGGGCTACTACGACGCCTTCTACCTGAAGGCCATGAAGGCCAGAACGCTCATCGCCCAGGACTTCGATCGGGCCTTCGAATCCGTGGATGTCCTCGCCACCCCAGTCAGTCCTGGCACCGCGTTTCCCTTTGGGGCCAAGACGGATGACCCCCTCGCCATGTACCTGGCCGATGCCTTCACCGTGACGGCCCCGCTGGCGGGAATCCCCTGCCTTGCCATGCCCGCAGGCTTCAGCGCAGGCCTTCCCGTCGGCATCCAACTCATCGGGCCCGCCTTCTCGGATGTCATGCTTCTCGAGACGGCTCATGCCTTCCAGACCCTCACCCGACACCACCACGCATCGCCACCCCTTATCAGCACAGGAGCACACCATGGCCTTTGATGTCGTCATGCCTCAGATGGGTGAAAGCATTGCCGAAGCCACCGTCCTCAAGTGGCACAAACAAGTCGGTGACGCCATCGCCAAGGACGACACCCTCTACGAAATCAGCACCGACAAGGTGGATGCGGAGATCCCCGCCCCCGCCGCCGGCACCCTGCTCGAGATTCTCGTGGACGTGAACGTCACCGTGCCTGTGGGCACCGTGGTGGCCCGCATCGGCGATGCCTCGGAGAAGCCCACGGGCACCGGTGCTCCCGCCGCCATGGCGGCACCAGTCGCTCCCGCCGCCGTGGCGGCCATCCCCATCCCGGATGAGGATGACAACAGCCTGGAGGGCCGCCTGAAGTCCAAGAGCAGCCCTCTGGTGCGCGAGATGGCCAAGCAGCATGGTATCGACCTCGCCAAGGTTTCGGGATCCGGCCAGGCCGGACGGGTCACGAAGGAAGACCTGGAAGCCTTCCTGGCCAAGGGCCCAGCCATCACCCCGTCTGCGCCCGCCAGCATCGCCCCTGCCCTGCCTGCCGTTCATGACCCCTCAGCCCCCACCATGGGGCTCACGCCGGCCCTGTCCGTGCCGCCAGCGCCGGCCGCGCCCGCCTTCGCGCCTGGGGAGCGCGTGAAAGTCGAGCCCATGAGCCGCATGCGCAAGATCATCGCCGATGGCATGGTGGCCAGCAAGCGCGCCTCAGCGCACGTCTACACGGTCTTCGAAATCGACATGACCCACGTGGCCCAGTTGCGCAACAAGCACAAGAAGGCCTTCGAGGCCCAGTTCGGCACCAAGCTCAGCTTCATGCCCTTCGTGATGATGGCCGCCTGCAAGGCCCTGCGCGCCTATCCCGTGGCCAACGCCTCCGTGGACGGTGACAACATCATCTACAAGCAGGACCTCAACCTGGGCATCGCCGTGAGCCTGGATTGGGGCCTCATCGTGCCCGTGATCAAGAACGCCGACATGATGAACCTGGGTGGCCTCGCCCGCAGCCTCAACGACCTGGCCGAGCGCGCCCGCACCAAGCAGCTCAAACCCGACGAGGTCAGCGGCGGCACCTTCACCATCACCAACCCCGGCGTCTACGGCGATGTCTTCGGCCTGCCCATCATCAACCAGCCCCAGGTGGCCATCCAGGGCGTGGGCGCCATCGTGAAGCGCCCCGTGGTCATCACCGGCCCCGATGGCACCGACTTCATCGCCATCCGCCAGATGATGTTCAGCAGCCTCGGCTTCGATCACCGAATCATCGACGGCGCCACTGGGGACTTGTTCATGGCCTTTGTCAAGAAAGAGCTGGAGACCTCGACTTTCGGCCTCGAGTAGTCGATGATCCTCCGCGGCTGAGCGCGCGCTTCGCTAGCGCGCACACCGCATCTGGCAGCCCCCGAACGCGAGCCCCACTGGGGCTCGCTCCTGTTCAGCCTTCGGCTTCACAGAGGGGGGCTCCCCATCGACGGCGCCACCGGCGATCTGTTCATGGCCTTCGTCAAAAAGGAGCTGGAGACCTCGACCTTTGGGTTGGAGTAGCCCTTCCCTCCCGCATGAAAACGGTGGCCGCATGGCCGCCGTTTTCATGCGTAGGAAGAAGTCTCCCGCACCATCTCCCGGTACATCGCGAACTCACCCTGGAAGTGGAGCTGGATGATGGCCGTGGGTCCGTTGCGGTGTTTGGCCACGATGAGTTCAGCGGAAGGATCGGGCTCTTCCGTGGCCGAGGGCATCATCTTCCGGTGGATGAAGGCAACCATATCGGCATCCTGCTCGATGGCGCCGGAATCCCGGAGATCGCTCAGCTGGGGGCGGCCGCCCGTGCGGTGTTCCACTTCGCGGTTCAGCTGGGACAACACCACCACGGGAATGCCGAAATCCTTGGCCATGATCTTCAGACCACGGCTGATCTCGCCAATGCGAACGGCCTCGTTCTGCTTGGCGCCACGACTGCCCTCGGGGCTGCTGAGGAGCTGCAGGTAGTCCACGATGACGAACTCGACCTTCCGGTTGCTCTGGCTGCCCTGCTTCACCACCATGTTGCGGATCTGGGGCACGGTGATCGATGCCAGATCGCAGATGTAGAGCGGCAAGTCGACCAGTTCATCCCGGGTCTTCAATACATGTTCCATGCGCCCGCTGGAGCGACCCGACTGAAGATCCTTCATGTTGGTCTGGCTCTTGGCGGAGAGCAGACGCATGAAGACTTCCTCGTGGCTCATTTCCAGACTGAAAAAGGCCCCGCAGTGGCCCGGCCTGCCGTCACGCTCCTGGGCCGCTCGCAGAATCCAGTTCAGCGCCAGGGCGGTCTTGCCGATGCCGGGGCGGGCTGCCAGCACGATGAGATTGCCGGGCTGGAAGCCTTGGGTGAGCTCGTCAAAGCGGCTGAACCCGACCCGGATGCCCGGTGAGAGCCGGCCTTCCATGCGATCTGAGAGGCGCTCCATGGCGTCATTGGCCACCGCCTGGATGGAGAGCAGGCCCTTGGCCTTGGCATCACCCTGGGCTAAGTGAAAGAGGCTCTGGGCCGTCTGGTCCACCAGCACTTCCGGGGCCTCATCTTCTTCGGCGGCCTGTCGCACCAGCTGGGCGCCGAGATGCACGAGTCGGCGCAGCTTGGCTTTGCGTCGGATGACATCGGCCAGCACTTGGGGGCGTTCCACATCCTCCCCGGCGAGGAGTTCCACCAGCCCGGGATAACCGCCCACCTTGTTCAAGCTGTCGTCCTGGTCGAGGGCATCCTTCAACGTGAGCGAGTTGACCTCGACCTGGGCCTCGATGAGGGTCTTGAGGGCACGGAAAACAGCCCGGTGCGCAGGATGGACGAAGTCCTCCTCCGCCAGGGTGAAGACCGCCTCGCTGGCCACAAACCCGGCGCCCGGCGCGCAACACGTCGCCAGGAATGACCGTTCTGCGTCGATATCCTCCGGAAGCCGTTCCGGAAGCCAGTCCGCCATCTCCACTCCTGCCTTTTCTACAGTCCCGGAGGAGTGTAGCCACCGCCGTTCACATCCACAAAGATCGGATTGGTGATGGCGATGGGATAGATGCCCTTCATGATCTTGTTCCAGGGGGTTCCAGCCTTGTAGGCCCCGGTCTGAGCGCGAGGAACACCGGCTTCGACCACCAGCCAGGCATCCTTGCCCGCAGGCATGGGCACGGTGACCGTGGCGGTGCGGAGACGCGTATCCGTGGTGGAGGCGGTGAAACTGGCCAGTGGCACCTGGATGGGCAAAGCGCCATTCACCACCACCCGGACTTCATCCACAGGAACCCAGTCAGGCGCATAGAGGTTGATGACCAGACTGACACTGGCATTGGTACCCGTCACGAACCCACCGGGGCCAACGCCGTTGATGGAGACATCCAGGAAAGGCCCCGTGGAAGCCACGGCGGCCCCACTCTGCAGGGCGGTCAGCACGGGGCTGAGGGTGTCCTGGGTCAAGGCGGTGGTGCCCACCTTGAGGTAGGTGCGGGCCAAGCCCACGGGCGTATCCAGGCTGAACCGAGCGGCAGAGAGGCCCAGGCCCTTGGTGAAGGCGGTGGGTGTCTGCTGGTTCAGGATGGCAAACCAGTCGTCTCGAACCATGCCGAACTCGGCATACCAGGCCGTGGGGTTTGCGGGATCGCAACCTTCAGCGCGCAGAAGCTCAAGGGCATCGAAGTCCCCGACATGCTTGCCCAGGGCAGCGGGACGGGTCTCCTGCCACCAGGCATTCACGCCCGTTTTCAGGGCCACAGTCCGATCAAAACCACGCACTGTAAACAGACCCTTCAGGCCCCTTGGCTGATGGATAACGGTGTAGGCACCCTCGGCCTGAGTGATGAATTCCGCCAGGTTCCAGCCCTTGGAAGGCCGCGCCCCGCCATTGCGATCCGTGGTGGGTGCAGGCGTGAAGAGGGCCGTGGCGAAACCATCGGCGAGCGTCGCGCTCCGGGCCCCCACCACAAAGGGGTCAGTGCCCAGGGGCGCCCGCTGGGCATCGGAAATGGCGGGAATGTCAATTTCGGCCCGGAACTCGGTTCGCAGGGCCGTGGGATCGGTGAGCACATCCTCTTCGGTGCGCGCCACAACCTGGACCCCTTCAGATACAGCAGAACTCAACATCTCACCGGGGTTGAAGCCGCCCGTTGTGGCCTGGGTCGGCGCGGGGACATCGAAGCTCGTCCAGCCAGAAGGAGGGGTGGGCGTCAACACGACGAATCCATGGGAGTAGTTCGCCTGACCGTCAAAAGCGCTCACCGGCAGGGATTCCAGGTTTGACAAGGGACCGCGGGTCGCATAAGCCAGGTAGTCGCCGGGCGCAAAGTACATTGAGGTGCTGGCATTGGATCCGAAGGTGGTGCCAAAGATCTGATTGGCCGCCGTGTATTGGTAGGCGCCGACATTGGAACCGATCGGAATCTTGCCCTTATAGATCGGACTGAAGGCACTGGAGACCTGACGAATGCGCTGCATGTTCGGATCAGCAATCCCAATGCCTTGGAACGTCAAACGAAGGGGGTTCAACCCGGCTGAGTCCGCTGTTCCCGCCTGTCGGGCCGAGAACACATGCTGCGTCTGTTTGCTCCTGATCACGTTTCCCGCGTTATCAATAACATCATCCCGCTCAGGGCTCAAAGCCTCATTCACCTGCCAGAACTGCGTCTTCGTAGGCGTGATGGGAGTGGAGAGCAAGGGTCGGGTGGAGTCAAAGACATTGGTACCCTCAAGAAGCGGGGCGCCCTGCTGAAGGCTATTCCGGGCCGAAAGGCGGTAGCGCGGTAGAACCCCTGAGGCATCTGGGTAAAGCGTGAGAATCATACCGAGGGAGCCACTGGAAGAAATGATGTCGGCGGGTTCACGCCACTCCACCCGCTCCAGCAACCAATTGGCTGAGTCAGCGAGTTGGCCGACATTTTTGGGATCGGCCCCGGTAAACCGCTCGACCCGAAACTCTGTTTGCAACGGTCCACTACGGGCAGCCGTGCCAAAGGTTCCAAAGGCGAGGTAGCCCACATCCTTGCCCAGAAGCGTCGCATTGGCCTGGGACATGAGGTTGAAAAGGGTCGTGGCCTGCGAGGTCAACACGCCGGTGTAGCTGGCGCCACCCACCACGTAGAGGCGCCTGCGATAGGTGATCGACTGGCCGCTGGGGAGGCTTGCCACGGCGGGACTGCCCACAACCAGGCGCTCTGAGACTTTCGGCCGGCTTTCGGTCAGGGCCTTCTGGGGATCGGACGTCACCAGGAGGGCATCCCCATCTAGAGGCATGATGCCCAAGGAGGAATGGGAGTCGAAGGTGTTACCCGCAGACTCCGCGCCCATGAGGGCAACCATGGGCGCCACCACGCTGCTGGTGAGAGGCGCGGTGAAGTCCGAACCGGGAATATCCACACCCCAGCTGGTGAGCGGTGTGCCGTTAAAGGCGGTCCGGGCCGGTACCACGAAACGGAAACCGGCGCCGTGCTGCGACAGGTAATCGCCCACATTGCACGGCTGGTTGAAGTCAACTCCAGACCCATTGGTCAAGGTCGTTTCCAAGGTGTAGAAGGTCTCGGCCTTGTTGAGGCTGATGCGATGAGCGACCGTCACGCCATTGACGCGTCCCTGGCTATCCGTGGTCGCCCCCAACAACTTTCCCTTGGGATCCAGCAGGTAGCCCTGCATGTCAAGCCGGACGCTATTGATATCGCTGCTTGGTGAGAAGCGGTCGAAGACCAGGGGCAGGTCGGGGTCCTGGTTCGCCACGGGTCCGAGCCGCTCCAGGAGGTCACTGGGCATGGAGACCCGGTGATAGCTCTGGTCAAGGGCGATCACGCCGACATCGAGCACCGCGCCACCAGAGGCCGCGCCGAACTGACCCTCGCGGTTGCCGAACACCGCGCCGTCCACGGCCAACTGAACGGAATCATTCCCCAGGAAGAAATCACCAGGGCCCGCGGTCGCCTTGAGCCCGGTGACCCGATCGCCCCCCTTGGAGGGAATCTCTTCCACGGCCACAGAGGGACGCGAGAGACCCGTGGCACGGAAGCAACCCTGGCCCCCCGCCGCCAAAACCAGGGCCAGGGGCACCAGCATCCCCAGGCGCCCCTGGCGGGCGCTCCGGAAGGGGGTGGCTACAGGATGTGGGCTCAGGTTCATCAAGTCGATCTCACTGAAAGGTCGGAGGTCCATGGGTCTGGGCGGACGAAAGGTCTATGCTAACTCACGATGCCGATCTCCGCCTTCCTTCATCGCTGCTGGCAACGCCGGTGGCCCCTAATTCTGGTCCCGACGTTGGCCCTCCTGGGAGATTTGCTCTGGACCCTGGGAAGGTTCCCCGCCATGCACCACCTCCAGATCTTTCCCGCCGAGGGCCTGCCGCCCGTGGGCGGGGCCGTCCTGGTGCTGGGCGCTGGCGTCTACGGGGATGGTGAGCCCACCTCAATCCTGGAGGGCCGGCTCCACACAGCCCTGGAGCTCTACAAGGTTGGCAAGGTCCGCTGGTTTCTAGTCTCCGGGGATAATCGCCATGCCACCTACAACGAACCCCAGGCCATGCGGCGCTGGCTGGTCCGGCAGGGAGTGCCTGCCACCCATATTGTGAGTGACTATGCGGGCAACCGCACCTGGGACAGTTTGCGCCGGGCCCAGGCTGTGTTTGGTCAAAGGCAGGTCGTCATCGTCACCTCGGATTTCCACCTGCCACGGGCCCTCTACTTGGCAGACCGCATGGGTCTCATGGCCTGGGGCGTCCCGGCCAGAACCGACGACCGCCCCTGGTCCTCCAGGGCCCGTTTCTGGGGCCGGGAATACGTCGCCCGCCACCTGGCCCTGTGGGACGCTTGGTTCCCACCAGATGCTCGACTGGGCCCCCGGGAACCAACCCCCGACGATTGGGATCCCGCACGATGAAGCAGAGCCGGGACACCGTCATCCTTGCCGCCCACAGGCTGCCCCAGGGCCGCTATGGGGGCAGCTTGGCTGGCCTGGGCGCCGTCGGCCTGGGGCTGAGCGCGGTGGAGGAACTCACCGGCAACCCGGCCCTGCCCCGCCCGGTCAGCCTGCTCTGGGGCATGGCCCGCAGCCACACCCAGGGCATGAACCCGGCCCGGACCCTGGCCCTGAAGGCAGGCCTGCCTCACGACACCACCGCCTTCACCCTCAACATGGCCTGCGGCTCCAGCCTCCAGGCCCTCATCCTGGGGGCCCAGCGGTTGCATGAGGGGTCGGCACCCATCCTGGTTGGGGGCAGCGAGGCCATGTCCGACACGCCCCATTTGATGCCGGGCCTGCGCTGGGGCTTCCGCATGGGGCACCGGCGCCTGCCCGATGTCATGCACCAGGACGGTCTGCTCTGCCCCGTGACCGGCTTGCTGATGGGCGAAACCATCGAGGCGCTGGTTGCGAAACGCGGCATCACCCGCCTTGAAGCCGATGCCTGGGCGATGGAAAGCCACCGCCGGGCCTCAATGGCCGACTTCCGAGCCGAGTGTCTCGTGCATCCCAAGCTCGACCGTGACGAGTGCATTCGCCCCGACCTCGAGCCCTCGGCCCTGGCTCGCCTGGCCCCGGTCTTCGATCCCCAGGGCCAGATCACCGCCGGCAATGCGTCGGCCCTGGCAGACGGTGCCGCCGCCCTCCTCATCGCCCGGCGCGACCAGGCAGGTGATGCGAAGCCCCTGGCCCGGCTCCTGGGCTGGAGCGAGGTCGGCGTGGATCCCATGGACATGGGCGAAGCGCCAGTGTTCGCGGTGCGCCAGCTGCTCGCGAACCACAGTCTGGCGGTGACTGACATCGACCTCTGGGAACTCAATGAGGCCTTCTCGGCTCAGTTGCTGGTCTGTCAGCAGCAGCTGGATCTACCTCTGGAGCGGCTCAATGTGGCCGGGGGCGGCGTGGCCCTCGGACATCCCATCGGCGCCTCCGGGGCGCGCATCGCCTGCACCCTGATCCATCAGTTGCGGCAGCGGGGCGGTGGCCTGGGCGTGGCCACCATTGGCATCGGCGGCGGCCTGGGTCTGGCCATTCTCGTCGAAACGGAAAACTAGACTGACGCTTCGTCCAGCAGCGCCTTCAAGGCCCGGTAGTCGGTCTTCCCGGTGCCCAGGGTGGGGATCTGGTCGATCTGCCGCACGACGCGAATGTTGTGCAGGGATGACAACCCGGCGGCCCGGATGACGGCGTTCGCCTCATCCCGAAGGATGCCAGACACGGAAAACAGAATCAGGTCTGGATTCAACTCCTCGGCGGAAGACTCCACAGCCAGCAGGGGCTCGGTCTCGTCGTCGCCCTGGAAGCGCCGGGAGAGGGCCTCTTCGATGGCCGGCAGCGAAACCATCTCTCCACCCAGCTTCACGAAACGTTTGAGCCGCCCGGAGAACACCAGCACGCCACGATCTTGATAGACCAGGTCCCCGGTGCGGTACCACGCCTTGCCCTCAAGGGTCTCAAAGGGGGATTCGACATCGGGGTTCAGGTAGCCGGAGAAGATGCTGGGCCCGCGCACCAGCAGCATGCCAGGCTGGCCGGGTTCCACCCGGCGTCCGGACTCCAGGTCCACCACCGCCCATTCCACCGAGAGCAGGGGTTTCCCGATGGTGCCTGTGCGGGGATCATCTTCCCGATTGACCGACACCACGGGGGAACATTCCGTGATGCCGTAGCCCTCCAACACGCTGGTCTTCGGCCAGCGCCGTGCGAGGGTGGCATAGATCGACTCGGGGCACTTTTCCGCGCCCGACACCACGATGCGCAGGGACTCCAGGTGCCGATCCTCGGCCAGCCGGAGGATGCCGCCCAGGAAGGTCGGCGTGCCCACCAGCAGGGTGGCGTGATAGGCCTCGATGATCCGCGCCAGCATCCGGCCTTCGGTGGGGTTCGGATGGTAGACCACGCGCAAACCCAGCAGTGGCGGCAGGATGGTGGTGGTGGTGAGCCCGAAGGCGTGGAAGGGCGGCAGGCAACCCATCACCCGCTCGTCGTTCCGGAAGTTCAGAGCCAGGGCGGCGTCTCGGATGTTTGCCAGGATATTAAGGTGGGTGAGGGGCACGGCCTTGGGATGGCTTTCGCTGCCGCTGGTGAACAGGACGGCGGCAATCTCAGGGGGCTTGGCTTCCAGCAGATCCGTCCAATTGAACCGCGCGCGGAAAGCCGCTCTCAACTTCGTGGCCAGGGTGATCTTTTTCCCGGCTTCATCCAGCAGCAGGAGCCGGTCCTTCACAGCCGTGAGATCCACGCCCTGGGCGTCCAGCCGGTTGATGAGAGTGCTCACGCTGATGATGCGTTTGACACCCACCAGATCCAGCCCGTAGCTCATGCTGCGGGCACCGGCGGTCCAATTCACCAGGACGGGCGTCTTGCCCGCGAAGAGCAGGGCCAAATACAGGATGCTGGCGCCACCGGAAGCCGGCAGCATCAAGCCCACGTGGCTCCCCTCCAGTTGTTCGAAGATGGGTTTCAGCACCAGGATCGCGGTGAGGACATCCCGGTAGGTCTTCACACCACCGGTCTGATCTGCCAGCAGGACGCGGCGGGGATCGCGCCTGGCCTGTTTGAGGAAGACGTCAGTAATGGTGTCCCCATCCGGCATCTCGATAGGCAGATCCGTGCGGGAGTGAAACCAGGCGTGGGGCACGGCCTTGAGTTCGCCCTGGCGCAGAGACACCGCAGCCCCGGTGGCGGCCAGCAGCACATCCGCGACAGTCTGCAGAGAGGCGGGATCGCTGCAGGCATACCCGTAGGCCCTCTGGATCCAGAGTTCCAGCTCCCGGTGGGCCAGGGCATCCAGCCCCAGATCCCCCACCAGGGATTGAGTATCCTGAATGTCTTTGTGCCCAGTCACCGCCTGGAGGTGGCGACGGACCGCATCCCGAACCTGAGGCGGCACAGAGCGTGGGTTGCCCTCCACCCGTGGCCTGGGAGGTTCGGGCAGGGTGCGGGGGGCGTGGTCATTCCAGAACTGGTAGGTCACGTAGGTGCGAGGCGTGGCATCCCGGTTCAAAGCCTCCTCGAGGACGCGGTTGAGCACCTGGCGCCCTTGGCCCAAGGGTGGATCGACCAGTTCCTCCAGGACCAAGCGAACATCCCGCCTCGGCATGAAGAAGAGGGCGTTGGCCCCGAGGTAGACGAGGCTCTTGAACAGTTCCAGGCCCAGCGCGGGGCGTTTGCCCGAGGCAGCGCTGAACCGGCTGCCCCAGAGTCCGTGCAGACGGACCACCACCACCCGGGTGTCCGGCGCCTGGCGAAGGATGGTCTCCACCACGCTGTTGTCGGTCAGGTCTTCGGTCCTCTGGCGGGCCAGGCGTCCCCTCGGGAAGAGCAGCACATGGCGGCCTTCCACCAGGCGCCGGGACAGGGACATCAACTCCACGTTCAAGGCTTCCCTGCAGCCCGCCCCGTATTGGCTGGGGTCCGGCAGGGCACGGGCACCGAGGAGCCGGGCCAGCCAGCGGAGTGGTGCCGGGGCCGCGTGGTCCCGCCCAGCCACGAGTATCGGGGCGAAGCGCCCATGCAATTCTGAAAGGAGCAGGAAGGGGTCCACCAGGGAGGGATGGGTGGCCAGAAAGAGGATGCCCCCCTTGCCCTTTGGCGTCAGGGGCTCGACCCCTTCGCGATGAAGGCGATAGCGCAACCGCAACAGCGGCCGCCCCAGTGTTCGGATCAGGGATGCAATCATCGGGTATCAGGTCCTGCCGTCCGGAAATCGGAAGAGTCAAGGATTGTAACGGGAAACATTTCCAGGCCCTAAACCGGTTCGACCACTTCTGCGAAGATGATTCGGGGCCCCATCGGTCCCCCACTGAGGATTCCATGACCGAAGCGCCCCTGATCCGGCTCACCGACATCACCAAGATCTACCAGATGGGCGACATGGAAGTCCGCGCCCTCGATGGTGTCTCCATGGAGATCCAGCGTGGCGAGTACGTGGCCATCATGGGCCCCTCTGGCTCAGGCAAGTCCACCATGATGAATGTCATTGGCTGCCTGGACACGCCCACCACCGGCACCTACGAGCTGAACGGGAAGCTGGCTTCGGCCATGACCGACGACAACCTGGCCCAGATCCGCAACGAGGAGATCGGCTTCGTCTTCCAGACCTTCAACCTCCTGGCCCGCACCACCTCCCTGCAGAACGTGGAACTGCCCCTGATCTATGCTGGCAAGACCCCCGCCGAACGCCATCAGATGGCACAAAAGGCCCTGGAGAATGTCGGCCTCGGCACCCGCAGCGACCATATGCCCAACCAACTCTCCGGTGGCCAGCGCCAGCGCGTGGCCATTGCCCGGGCCCTGGTGAACGACCCGTCCATCCTGCTGGCCGACGAACCCACAGGCGCCCTCGATTCCAAGACCAGCATCGAGATCATGGCCCTCTTCGAAGAGCTGTACCAGAAAGGGAACACCATCATCCTGGTCACCCACGAAGAAGACATCGCCCGTCACGCCCACCGCATCGTAAAGCTCCGCGATGGCAAGGTCATTCATGACGAACCCAACACACCCATCACTCCCGAAGAGCATCTGGCCCACCTGAATCTATAGAGGTGATGACCGGGGCTGACCTCAAGTAGAATCTTGGGATGCAGAGACTCGTCCAGGGCATCCACCATTTCCAGACCCAGATCTTCAGCTCGCACAAGGACCTCTTCGAGCGCCTGGACCAGCAGGACCAGACGCCGGAGACCCTGTTCATCACCTGCTCTGACTCCCGCATCAGCCCGAACCTCATCACCCAGACCCAGCCCGGCGAGCTGTTCATTTTGCGCAACGTCGGCAACCTCATTCCGCCCTACGACAGCATGGGTGGCATGGCCGCCGGCATTGAGTTCGCGGTATCGAGCCTCCAGGTGAAGGACATCATCGTCTGTGGCCACTCCAACTGCGGCGCCATGCGGGCCTTACTGGAGCCCGAGCAGCTCAATGAATTGCCCGCCACCAAGGCCTGGCTGGCCAACGCCCGTGCCACGGAACGCATCATCTGGGAGAGCTACGGTCACCTCACCGGGCACGAACTCCTCCATGCCACGGTCGAGGAGAATGTCCTCGTCCAGCTGGATAACCTGCGCAAACACCCAGCCGTGGCCAAGGGCGTGGCCAATGGCATGCTCCACCTACATGCCTGGGTCTACAAGATCGAGACGGGCGAGGTCTTCGCCTTCGATCCCGAACGGGGCCAGTACGTGTCGGTCACGGGCACGGACGGCCTGGCCCCGCTGAATGCAGAGCACCGGGCGACAGACCTTTCCATTTAGATCGACAAGCGATCAAGCCGTTCGGGCCGATCCCGCCAGCCTTCGTCGACCTTCACGAAGAGTTCCAGGCGCACGGGGCGCTGCAGCAGCTTCTTCAGTTCGCGCTGGGCGCTTTGGCGGATGTCCTTGATCATCTCGCCGCCACTGCCCAGCAGGATCTTCCGGTGGCCATCGCGGTCCACGAGAATCTGTGCCGCGATGAGCACACCTTCCGGACCCAGGTCTTCGGGATAGTCTTCGTGGCCGGGCTCCAGCCACTGCTCGATGAGCACGGCGATGCCATGGGGCACTTCCTCGCGGGTCTTGCGCAGAACCTTTTCCCGGATGAACTCCGAGGCCAGGGAACGTTCGGTCTGGTCCGTGAAGACTTCTTCGTCGTGCAGCCAGCCGGGCTGGGCCGCATCCCGCTCCAGGATGGTCCAGAGAGGATCCAGATTCAGGCCCATCTTGGCGCCGATGGGAACGATCTCCACGAAGGGGAGCAGGTCCTTGTAGGTCGCGATCTTCTCCAGCAGCCGCCCCTTGGAGAGCAGGTCGACTTTGTTCAGAAGCAGGTAGGTGGGGCGGCCCAGCTTGCGCAGGCGCTTGGCCAGGGCATGTTCCCCGGTGCCCAAGTAGTCATCCGCATCCACCACCCAGAGCAGCATGTCCGCTTCTTCCAGAGCCTGCTCCACGTGGGCCATCATGCGCTCGTTGAGAGCATGCTTGGGCAGGTGGATGCCCGGCGTGTCCAGGAAAGCCAACTGCACATCGCCCCGATCCACCACGCCCAACACACGGGTCCGGGTGGTCTGGGGGATTTGGCTGGTGGCCGCCAGTTTCTGGCCCAGCAGGGCGTTCAACAAGGTGGATTTGCCGGCGTTGGGGAGGCCGATGATGGCGAGGGTGGCGTGTCGGCGCGTGGACTCAGCCACGATGCACGCCCCGCTTGGCGTCACGGATGAACTGCAACAGGTAGGCAACCTCGGCGATGTGGCCCGCTTCCTTCTCGACCTGAGCCATGGCCTCGTCCCGCAGGAGTCCGGCATGGAAGAGCAGACGGTGAGCCTTTTTCAGCCCCTCGATCACCTCCAGGGAGAACCCCTTGCGTTGCAGGCCGATGTTGTTCACGCCATAGCTCTTGGTATCCCGCGCGCCCACGGTCTTCATGAAGGGCAGCACATCCTGGGTGGCCACGGTGAAACCGCCCATGAAGGCGTGGTGACCCACCCGGCAGAACTGGTGCACGGCCGAAAATGCGCCGATGTTGCAGCCATCGCCCACTTCCACGTGACCTGCCAGAGTGGCGGAGTTGGCGAAGATGTTCTTGCTGCCCACGTGGCAGTCATGGGCGATATGTGAGCCAGTCATGAGGAAATTGTCATCGGCCACGGTGGTCAACCCGCCACCGCCTTCGGTGCCCCGGTGCATGGTGCAGCCTTCGCGGAGCACATTTCGGTTACCGATCTGCAGCCGGGTGGGAGCGCCCTTGAACTTGAGATCCTGGGGCCCCATGCCCAAGGTGGAGTGGGGATAGATGTCGTTGTCTTCACCCAGCTCGGTGTGGGGGCCAATGACGATGTGGCTGCGCAGCAGGGTGCGGGCGCCGATCACCGACGCGCCTTCGATGACGCAGAATGGGCCCACCACCACGCCCTCGCCCAGGCGGGCGTCGGGACTGATCACGCTGCTCGGATGGATGTGTGCGCTCATTTAACTTCCCCCTCCGCCAGGTCCATCAGCATGGACATGAATTCCGCTTCGGCGACCCTCTGGCCGTTCACGAAGGCTTCACCCCGCATTTTGCAAATACGGCCCTTGAATTGGATGACCTTTACTTCCATGACCAGCTGGTCGCCCGGAAGCACCGGTTTCCTGAACTTCACGCCGTCGATGCCCATGAAGTAGATGACCTTCTTGGCGCGATCCTCGTATTCCTGCATGAGGAGGCAGCCGCCGGTCTGGGCCATGGCCTCCACGATGTAGACACCCGGGAATACCGGACGGCTGGGGAAGTGGCCCTGGAAGATCTCCTCGTTGAAGCTCACGTTCTTCAGGCCGCGAATCCAGAGCTTGGGTTCGTAGTCGAGGATCCGGTCCACCAACAAAATGGGATAGCGATGCGGCAGCAGGTCCATGATCCCCTGCAGATCGATCGTGCGTGGTTCGCGTTCAGACATGGACACTCCAATCCTCTAGCCTACCCCGTCCAGCCTTCCGTCTCCACCCTCAGAGCCGAGGTACCGTCCGCTCGAAGATCTTGGCCTCAATGAACAGGTCCAGCAGGGGCCGATCCAGGGCCCCGTCCCGGGCCTCCTCTTGCAGGATAGAGAGGCTCCGCTCCAGGGGCACGGCGCCCTTGTAGGGCCGGTCCCGGGCCGTGAGGGCATCGAACACGTCCGCGATGGCCATGGCCTTGCTCTGGATGGGGATCTCGGTGGCACCCAGCTGGCGGGGATAGCCCCGGCCACTGAGACGCTCGTGGTGGGCATAGGCGATGTCGGGAACCCCGGCCAAGTCGCGGGTCCAGGGGATGCGCTCCAGGAATCGGAAAGTGTGGGTCACGTGACTTTCGATCTCCAGGCGCTCCGCCTCAGACAGGCTGCCCCGCTTGATTTTCAGGCTGGCCAGATTCTCGGGCTCGACCACGCCACGCCGTTCGCCACTCCAGTGGGTGAAGGTCAGGTCCCCCAGCAACCCCAGCCCCTCGGCCACGTCCTGGGACAACACGGTGGGCTCGTTGCTCTGCCGGATCAGATGGATGAGCCGCTCGGTTTCGGCCTGGCGGTCGCCAATCACCTGGTCCCAGTGGGCCCCGTCAAATGTCTTGCCCCCCCGCCAGGCCCCGGAGAGGAGATCCAGAGCCTCCTCCAGTTCCCGCTGCCGAAGGCGCTGGAGGATGATTTCCAGATGGCTGGGATCCAGCTTCTTGGCCTTGACCAGTACCTGCTCACGCACACCCACCTTGCCGAAATCGTGGAGCAGGCTGGCGTAGCGGATCTCGCGCAGCTGACGATCCGTGAAGAGCAGTTCGCCATAGGTGCCATTGGGCGTGGCGTTGACCGCCTCGGCAAGACCTACGGTGAGATCGGCCACCCGGCCCGAATGGCCGCTGGTGACGGGATCCCGGGCCTCGATGGCCGTCACCGAGGCCGCCACGAAGCCTTCGAAGAGCAGCTCAATCTCCTGCCGCAACTGGGCATTCTTGACTGCCACGGCCGCCTGTCCAGCCAGGCTTTGGGCGAGGCCCTGGTCTTCCAGCGAAAAAATCCCTGGGCCGCCCGTGTCTTCATCCAGCCGGTTCAGCAGCTGCAGGATGCCCAGCACCTGGCCTTCCGTGTCCTGCATGGGCACCACCAGCACCGAGGTGGTGCGGTAGCCGGCCTGCCGGTCGAAACTGTCGTTGAACCGATACGGTGTGTCTTCGGGAATCCGGTAGACATCGTGGATGTTGAGCGGCTCCCCGCTGAGGGCCACGAAGCCCGCCAGTGTCTGGTGGGAGACCGGCATGACGATGCGATGGAAGGGCAGGCGCACCTTGGCGTTCTGGGTATGGGCGAAGAGCATCTCCCGGCGATCCTCATCGCCGCTGAGCAGGTAGATGGAACCGCCCTCAGCCTTGAGGAGTTCCCGAGCCTTGGTGAGGATCAGGTCCAACAAACGGTCCAGGTTTTGTTCCGCCACCAGGGCCCGCCCCACCTCGTGGAGCCGCTCCATGGATTGGCGGTCCTTCGAACGCTCCCAGCCCGCCTTCATCAAGGCCAGGGCCGCCTCATCTCCGGGCCAAGTTCGGCAGGCCGCGAACAGGCCTTCCCCCGGCACGCCGATGACCACGTCGGCGGGGCCTTCTTCCACGAAGACCAGGGACCGGCGCATCTCCCCCGCAACCCGGTCCAGGAGGGTGTTACGGTGCTCTGGGAGGATGGCGACAGTGAATCGCAAGCGGGAATCAAGCTCCAGGAATCCGAACGTGAAGGGAAGGCCAGCTTATCGGAATTCCCCAGCCCAAACTGAAACCTGGAAGGGTTCCATCGAACGGCTCGCCTGGGGCGGCAAAGGGGTGGGCCATTCCGAAGACGGTCGCCTGCTGTTGCTGGAAGCGCCCCTGGCCTTATTTCCCGGCGAAGTCGTCGAAGCCACGGTGATCTGGAAGGCCCGCCACGGCGAAGGTCGCGTCACCCGCTGGGTCAGCCGTGATCCCAAGCGGGCCCAGGCCACCTGTCCCGTCGCTGAGACCTGTGGCGGTTGCGACCTCTGGGAAGCGGGCCGTCATGCCGCCGACCTCAAAAAACAGATGGTCACCGACCTGTTGCGCCGCCAGCTGGGTGAAGAGCAGCCCTGGACCTGGCATCCCGCCCCGGATTCCGCCCGCCGCCACCGCATCCAGCTGCACTGGGATGGCGCGGCCCTCGGCTACTTCCGCCGTCACAGCCATGCCCTGGTACCCATCACCACCTGCCCTGCCGCGGTTGATCCCCTCTCCCTGGCCATTCCCCGCCTCCAGGCGGCCATGGAAGGCCGGGCGGTGCCCGCCAGGCCGGGACGCTGGGAACTCTCCACCGGCACCCCCGCTGATACCGTCTGGGCCACCGACGAGCGCGGCCGGACCTGGATGCTGGAGCCGGATGGCTGGCACAAGAGCACCGACCCCATCCGGCATCGGCTGGGCGACATCACGCTGCGCCATGAGCCCGGCGCCTTCTTCCAGGTCAGTCCGCCCTGGGCGGCCGAGGCCTTCGGCGGTTTGTTGACATCGTGGGATCTGAAAGGCCAGACCCTCTACGACCTCTACGGCGGCGTGGGCCTCTTCTCCGTCCTGCTCGGTGACCGCTTCCAGCACCGCATTCTCGTGGAATCCGGTGAGGTGGCCGTGACCTGGGCTAGGCGCAACCTTGAGGCCGCGGGACTGCCATCCGAATGCCTGGTGGCGGATGTGGCAGCCTGGGTGCCTGAAGGACTGGGCGAAGCCTCCGATGTCATCCTGTTGGACCCGCCCCGGGCGGGATTGGAGCCTGACCTTTGCGATCGCCTCGCCACGGCGGGCGCGGGCACCCTGGTGCTGGTGGGCTGCGATGGCGCGGCCTTCTGCCGGGACGTGAAGCGCCTCGGCGCCACCTGGCAGTTGGCTCAACTGGCCGTGCTTGATCTCTTCCCCCTCACCAGCCACGTGGAATGTGTGGCCCTCATGACCAAGCGCCCATGACCGCCCTGGGGCACCACCTGCTGGCCGAGTTCACCGGCTGCGAGGCCGCTGCCCTGGCCGATCTGGGGCTGGTCACCTCTGCCATGCTCCAGGCGGCGGAAGCCTCAGGCGCCACCATCGTCACCCACAGCTTCCACCACTTCAGTCCCCACGGCGTGAGCGGCGCCGTCATCATCGCGGAAAGCCACCTGGCCATCCATACCTGGCCCGAGCATGGCTTCGCCGCCGTGGATTTCTTTACCTGCGGCAAGGTGGACATGGACAGCGGTCTGGCGGTGCTGAAACGCGCCTTGGGTGCCACCGCGGAAACCCGGCTGGAACTGGAGCGGGGCCCGTTGGGGACCGTGACAATCCCATCTGGATCAGCCTCGTCTTGAACCCTTGAAGGCACCGCGAAGACGACATGGGATAAAAGCAATGAACCGCGAATGGCGCGAATGGGCGCGAATGAAAAACCTGGAAAGACGTTCTGGCTCTTTTCATTCGCGCGCCCGAAGGGCGATTCGCGGCATTCGCGGTTAGCTTTCTTTACGGATCAGAGTCTGAACGCGGCGGCCAGCTGCCCCTGCAGATGGTGCATGGCCTGCGTGCTTGGCTTCTGGACCGGTTCCAGCCGGGCCACCTTGGCCAGGAGCGGCGCACGAAATTCGTGGTCGGCAAAACCCAGGTAGATCACCGCACCACTGGCGTCAAAGGCCGCCTGGACGGGGCCAAGCGCGGTGTCGATGGCGTGGAGACCCTTCATGCGGGGGTTCCTTTCAGGCTGGCCCAGAGGTGGAACGTGGCAAGGCTGCGATGGGGCGCGAAGGCGGCCATCAGCCGCAAGGTTTCGGCGGCGTCCGGGCGCTGCTCAAGGGAGAACCAACGCTGCAACGCCAACGTGAGTCCCGCATCGCCCACGGGCACGCCATCGCGAAATCCAAGACCCCGCATGAGTACGTATTGGGCGGTCCAGGGGCCGCATCCCCGCAGCGACGTCATGGCCTGGGCTGCTCCCGTGGCGGTGAGCTGCGTCTCCAGACCCAGTCGCCCTGCGGCCACCTCGGCCGCGGCGTGCAGCAGGTATTCGGCCTTGCGGCGGGAGAATCGCAGGGCCTGGAGATCCTCCACCGTCAAGGCAGCGATTTGGTCTGCCTCCGGATGGGCGATGAGCCCTCCCTCCACTGGCCTGCCCGCCAACCGAATCAGGTCTCGTCGCATGGCGTAGGCGAAGGCCAGGTTCACCTGCTGGCCGATGATGGCCCAGACCAGAGCTTCGAAGGGATCCAGGGTGAGCAGCACCCGCAGCCCCTCCCGACCCTGGGCCAGTTGGGGATGGGCCGCCTCGAAGGCCGTGGGATCGCCGTGCCAACCCAGCAGGCGCAGCGCCGCATCGTGGGCCTTGGCCATGGCCTGGGGGCCCGTGGCACCCGCCAGAGCTACACCGATCTCCTGTGCGCCGAAGTTGAGGCTCAGCAGGGAGGGCTCACCTTCGCAGAGAAAGGCCTTCTGCAACCGCTGACCGTCCACCCGCTCGGACACGCTCTGGCCGTCGCGCCCCTGGAAGCTCAGGACATCCGCCACACGGAGCCCGGCGGGAATGGGCAGGGTGAATTGATTCGAACCGAGCATCGTCCGATAGGCGCCAGGACTCAGGCCCGTCTGTCGCCGAAAGGACTCGTGGAAACCCGAGGCACTTTCGTAGCCCACGCTGAATGCCAGGTCCGCCAGCCCCCCCTGCCCGGCCGCAAGCCGAGCACAGGCCGCCTGGATCCGCACGCGTTGGAGGAAGGTCATGGGTGGCAGGTGCGCGTGATCGCGAAACAGGTCCTTCAGCTTGGTGACCCCCATGCCGGCCGCCTCGGCCAGGGCTTCCACTCCGGGAAAGGCCAGTGGCTCGGCGCTGGCCCGGGCCATCACCGCTTCCAGGCGCAGGAGATCCCCATCCTCACCCCGGTAGAAGGCATCGGGCCGGCACCGCTTGCAGGGCCGAAGCCCCGCCGCCTGGGCCGCCGCCTCGTCCTGGAAGAAACGGACATTGATCGCCAGCGGCTTCCGCGCCGTGCAGGATGGCAGGCAGTAGATCCCGGTGGTGAGAACGCCCGTTAGCACCCGCCCGTTGAAGGACGCGTCCTTCGCCAGGATCCGTTCGTAGAGGTGTTCATCCGTCCAGCGCATGTCCCCATGCTAGGAGCCCCGAGGCGGGAAGTCCTCCGAAGGGCGTCGCCGGAATTATTTAGTCCCACTCCAGCGGCAGCCGTGGCTGCGGCGGCCCTTTGGGCAGCACGCCTTCGAGGCGCAACAGGAATTCCTTCATGTCCAGCCCACCCCCGTAGCCCACCAGGGAACCATCCGATCCGATCACCCGGTGGCAGGGGACGAGGATGGAAATGGGATTGGCGCCGTTGGCGCGGGCTGCGGCACGGATGCACTTTTCGTCGCCGAGGCGGCGCGCCAATTCCAGGTACGAGATGGCCTGCCCGTAGGGGATCTTCAGCAGTTCCTTCCAGACCCGCTGCTGGAATTCCGTGCCTTCGATCTGCATGGGGATGTTGAAGTCCCGCAGGTTGCCCGAGAAATAGGCCTCCAGTTGGCGCTTCAGGAAGGGAAGACTCCTGGGAATGGGGCCTTCCACGGACGGTGGTGCCCCGTGAAACCGGATGAGCTTGATCAGCTTGCCTTCTTCATTGAACTCCGCGCCCAGGTCTCCCGGGGGCGTGACGATCAGATGAAAGGCACCATGCATGGAATCCAGCATGTCAGAACCAGGACTGTTTGGGGTCAAGGCTGTTTGGGATCAAGGCTTGCGCCATCCCATGCCGAATTCGAGATCTCGCAGGGCCTTGGGAATCGGACCTTCACCCGGCAGAATGACCCGGTGGGTGGGGATCAGGAGGGTAATGGGGTTGGCCGCGCAGGCCATGACGACCACCTCCTCCTCGAGCCACAGGCCCACGGCCAGCTCAGCAGGCTGGAGGGTGTAACCATAGGGAATCGTGCGGACCGCATCCCAGACCCGCAGTTCGTTGGGCTTGCCTTGAGGGTCCAGGGGCACGGTGAAGGTGCGCAAGGTGCCCGCCAGGTAGGCATCCACCTGCTTGTCCAGGTAGCGCTTGGCCTCCCGCTGTTCCTTCGGGGGGAGAGGGCTGGTCTTGCGCGGGTCAAACCCTTCCAGGACCAGTTCCAAGAGGCGTCCCCGGCTGTCGAAGGCAGCCCGCATGGGACCCATTGGGGTGTTCAGCTCGTAGTGCCATAGGAGCATGCGGTCATCATCGCATGGACTCGCATAGACTGGGGGCATGTCAGTCGCCCCCTTCCGCTTGTCCATCATCGACTACCTGAATGCCGCTCCCCTGAACCATGGATTCAAACACGGTCTGGGTTGGGAGCATTTCCATCTGAAGTTCCACTACCCTGCAGCCTGCGCCGACCGATTGCGGGATGGCGAGGTGGATGCGGGCATCGTGAGTTCCATCGAGTATCTGCGGATCCCCAACCTCCGCATCGTCCCAGGGCTTTGCATCGCCTCGCCGAAGCGGGTTCGCAGCGTGGTGGTCCTGTCCAAGGTTCCCCCCGAGCAGATCCGCACCCTGGCCCTCGACACCTCCAGCCGCACCAGCGTGGTACTGGCCCAGCTCCTGCTCCGGGAGCGCTACGGGGTCACCCCCCACGTGGTGGACATGGGGCCGGATCTACCCGCCATGCTGGCGGACAATGACGCGGCCCTCATGATCGGCGATGCCGCCATGCGGGCGCCCCGCCAGGGGCTGTTCGTGCTTGACCTGGCGGAGGAATGGCACAGCTGGACGGGGCTGCCATTTGTCTTCGCCCTCTGGCTTGTGCGGCAGGATGCGCCGGAGCTGCCCGTTCCCGGCGGCGTGGCCCCCTTCTTCCACAAGAGCCTCGAGATCGGCCAGGATCAACTGCCCGCCATCATCGAGGAGGCCCGGCGCACCATCGGCTGGACCAAAATCGAACTGCATGAGTACCTCACCGAGAACATCAGCTACACCCTGGGCGAAGCGGAACGAGCCAGCCTGGCGCTCTTCTTCGAGAAGGCCGTGCGGCATGGTTTTGCCCCCGAGCAGCAGCCCCTGCGTTTCCTCTGACTTCCCCCTTTCCCGATCCTCTGACAACCTGAAGGTTCATTTGGGATGGCTCCATGACTGACCTCTCCGCCCTCTTCCATGCCCACGCTGCCGAGCGTCTGCGCACCACCGCCGAGGTGCTGGCCCTGACCGGATACGACGCGCTGGTGATCTCGAGCGGGAAGGTCTACACCCATTTCGCCGATGACCAGGATGCTCCCTTCCATCCCGTTCCCCACTTTGCCCATTGGTGCCCCATGGCGGGCCCCCACCACATCCTGGTGGTGCGCCCCGGCCAGCGCCCCCGGCTGATCCGCTTCGCGCCCGAGGACTTCTGGTACGAGCAGACCCCACTGGGACATCCCTTCTGGGCCTCCGACTTCGATATCGAAGAAGCGGGCAATGTGGAGGATGTCTGGAAGCGCTTGGGCACCCTCAAGAAGGCCGCCTACATCGGCAACGAAACCGACCGCGCCGAAGCCGCCGGGCTGGAGGTGAACCCGGCCCTTCTCACCGCCCACCTGGACTGGAACCGCACGACGAAATCCGCCTACGAAGTGCGCTGCATCGATGAGGCCACTGTCATCGCCGCCCGGGGCCACATGGCGGCCAGGACCGCCTTCATGGCTGGCGCCAGTGAGCTGGAGATCCACCATGCCTATATCCAGGCTGCGGGCCTGGTGGATCACGAGCTGCCCTACGGCAGCATCGTGGCCCTGAACGAAAAGGGCGCCATCCTCCACTACGAAGGCAAGCGCACCCTCAAGAATGGCGCCGTGCTGCTCATCGACGCCGGTGCCCAGGTGCATGGGTACGCCTCCGACATCACACGCACCATGGCGGCGCCCCACTGCGACAGCCGCTTCGTGGGCCTCATCAAGGGCATGGAGGCCATTGAACTCCAGCTATGTGACATGGTAAAGCCCAAGCTGCCCTACGGTGACCTGCACCACCAGGGGCACCTGCTCATTGCGGGCCTGCTCAACGAGAGCGGCATCCTCCGCGCCAAGCCCGAGGAAGCCGTCGAGAAGGGGCTGACCCGCCCCTTCTTCCCGCATGGCCTCGGCCATCACCTCGGCATTCAGGTGCACGACGTGGCGGGCAAGCAGAGCTTGCCGGACGGTACCCCGCAGCCGCCGCCGACCCAGCACCCCACCCTGCGCACCACCCGGGAAATCGACGTGGACCAGGTGTTCACCGTGGAGCCGGGCCTCTATTTCATTCCGATGCTGCTCCGGCCCTTCCGCGAGAACGAATACAAGGCCCTATTCAATTGGACCCTCATCGACGAACTGACGCCCTGCGGCGGCATCCGCATCGAGGACAACCTGCAGGTGACCGCCACCGGTCACCGCAACCTCACCCGGCCCCATCTGCCCCTCTAGCACCCTATCCCTGGAAACCCTTGCAACAGATTGGAGGGCTCTCAGATGGGCGTAGGGTAGTCATCGCATTGCGAAATAGATAGAGACTCTGTTCCAGGGAGCCCTCATGTTCATCCGTTCTAGCCTGACCTGCCTACTGCTGGCGTCTTGCCTCCTGGGTCAGGGCACCGAACGCATCACCCTCGAAGCCCTCGCCCATCCCACGCTCAAAAAGGCCTATGCCGGATCGCCCAGCACGCGGCTGGACTGGCTACCCGACGGCGCCCTGCTGCAGACCCGGCGCGAAGGCGATCAAGTCGCCTTGCTGAAGGTCGATCCAAAGACTTGGGAGGCCAAACCCCTCCTGGAAGCCGCTCCCCTCCAGGCCGCCCTGGTGGCTGCCGGAGCCAAGGAGGCCGACGCCAAGGCCGCCCTGGGTAGGGGCCGTTTCACCTGGAACGAAGGCCGGGGCGCCTTTCTGCTGGAGATCGGCAGCAGCTGGTTCCTGGTGGATGTGTCCAAGGCCGCGGCGAAGCGGATCATCGAAGGCAAGGCCGACGAACCCCTGTTCAGCCCCGATGGCAGCCAGGTGGCCTACCTGCGCGGCAACGACCTCTACCGGGTGGACGTGGCCACGGCCCGGGAAACCCGCCTCAGCTTCGGCGGCAGCGAGACCGTCTTCAACGGCCGCCTGGACTGGGTGTATCAGGAAGAGATCTATGGCCGGGGCCGCTTCGGCGCCTTCTGGTGGAGCCCTGATTCCAAGCGCATCGCCTACCTCAGCCTCGATGACACCAAGGTGCCCCTGTTCACCCTGCCCGATGATCGCAGCCAGCCCCAGAAGCTGCTGCAGGAGCACTATCCCAAGGTCGGCGATCCCAACCCCATCGCCCGTCTGGGCGTGGTGGACCTCCAGGGTCGCACCACCTGGACGCCCGAGGCCCACCCCGGCCAGGAGACCCTCATCACCCGGGTGCTCTGGGATCCCAAGGGCCGCCTGCTGGCCAATATCACGGACCGGGCCCAGACCTGGCTGGAGTTGCGTCGCTTCGAGGGGTTGGGTTCCATGGCCCTGCTCAGGGAACAAAGCCGCACCTGGATCGAGCCCGAGAGCCAAGACCCGCCCCTCTTCCTGAAGGACGGTGGCTTCCTCTGGCAGTCCAGCCGTACGGGCCACCGCCATGTCTACCGCTACGATGTCGACGGCGGCCTGATAGGCGCCCTCACCAGCGGGGACTGGGATGTGCGCCGCGTCCATGGTGTGGACGAGGCCAAGGGCCAGGTCTACTTCGACGCTTCCGAGCACAGTCCCATCGCCAGCCACACTTACCAGATCGGCCTGAACGGCAAGGACCTCACCCGGATCACCCAGGCTCGGGGCAGCCACCGCATCCGTTGGAACAAGACCTTCAGTGCCTACCTCGACACCTGGAGCAGCCTGGAACAACCCGCCAAACAGGCCCTCTTTGATGGCAGTGGCAAGCAGGCCCGCCTGATCGACGAGAACGCCAGCCCCCTGCTCCAAAACCTGAAACTGGGCACCGTCAAGCTCCAGCAGGTGAAGACCCGCGATGGCGTTCCCATGGAAACCCTGCTGGTGCTGCCGCCCGATTTCGATGCCACCAAGAAATACCCCGTCTACCAGCACATCTACGGAGGCCCCCAGGCACCCCAGGTGAACGATGCTTTTGGCCGTGAGCTGCTGTGGTGGCACTTCCTGGCCCAGAACGGATATGTCGTGTGGGTCTGCGATAACCGCAGCGCCTCCAACAAGGGCCAAGGCAGTGCCGCCGGCATCTACAAGCAGCTGGGCACCCAGGAACTGCAGGATCAACTGGACGGCCTGAAGTGGCTGGGTGGGCAGGGCTTCGTGGACCTGGGCCGCGTCTGCATTGAGGGCTGGAGCTACGGCGGCTACATGAGCGCCTACGCCATGACCCACAGCAAGGCCTACAAGCTGGGCATCATCGGGGCGCCGGTCACCGACTACAGGCTCTACGACAGCATCTACACCGAGCGGTACATGGGCCTGCTGGCCGACAACAAGGCCGGCTATGAGGGCACCTGCCTGGCCGCCGCTGCCAAGGATTTCTCAGGCAAGGGGCTCATCATGCATGGCCTCACCGATGACAACGTCCATCCCCAGAACACAGTCCAGTTCATCGAAGCGCTGATGAAGGAGCAGAAGGACTTCGAGCTGCGCCTCTACCCCGGCGCCGACCACGTCAGCGCCTTCGGCAAGCCCTGGCAGTACTGGGACATCATGCGAGCCCGCTGGGAATTCCTCTCGAAGTACCTGTAGGGTGTTTCAGTTCGATCGAAAAGAACGCTTCGCGAACGCGGAGGAGAGCGGAGATGCTGAGGAAAGCGGAGAACTGATTTCAGTGTGGGCTTTTCTCCGCTCTCCTCCGCTCCTCCGCCAATCTCCGTTTATACCATTTTGACAACAGACATAGAGTAATGTCACCCTGGTTCTCCAGGGAGGCACCCCATGCGGAACCCGTCGAACCTGACGCCTTGGTTCACCAC
>JAYVRY010000272.1:0-3591 GCA_043775845.1 Acidobacteriota bacterium | reverse complement strand
TTGAACCACTTGACGGTGCCTTGAGCCATGATTTTTCCTGCTTTCTTCGTCCTGGATATGAATGCGATGTCCCTTCCAGGCGAGGCAGCAGCGCTTTTAGATACCCGTGCAACAGACGGGCAAAAGCCAGTGTAGGGCTTTTCTGGAATCAAATTTCAAAAAAACGACGGGGGGACGAAAAAAAATCCTCCCTACCCCCTAAAGGTAACTCCGGACTCCCACGAAGGCCTTGTGATAGTAGCGATCCGAGAGGTCGTCCTGCCGGATGCCCTGCCCCGGTCGGGGTGCGTGGACAAACGTCCCTCCGCCCAGATAGAGGCCCACATGGCTCACGCGGCCCCCTCCGCCAGTGGCGAAAAACAGCAGGTCCCCGGCCCGGGCTTCCTCCAGATCCACGGGACGACCTGCGTCGAACTGAGCCTGGGAACTGCGAGGAAGACGCAATCCATTCAGGCCATAGACAGCTCCCGTGAGGCCGCTGCAATCGAAGCCCCGTTCCGTGGTGCCCCCAAAAAGATAAGGCACCCCCACGTAGCCCACGGCCGATTCCACCAGGCTGGCCCGCAAACCCTTCTCATCCGTCGGCCTGAGGCGCGTGGGCCCGGCCCCGGACTGTGCCGATCCATCCGGTGCCACCACCCAATAGGATTCGATGACTCCCGCCACCTTCAAGAACTCTCCCTTGGCCCGGGCCTTCTCCCTGGTGGCGAAATCACCGAAGCGCACACGGTAGAGGCCATCACCCGAGGCGTAATAGGCGGCCTCCAGCCCCTGTGCTTGGAGCGCATCCGAAAACCGCGCCGCGTTCTCCACCTTCGCGAAGGCTCCGGCCTGAAGGGTGAAACCGAGTCGTGGGAGAACTCGATGCAACGTTGCCTTCGGCCCTGGGCGCTCGGGCAGCGGGCGCGGAGCGCGGGAGCATCCCCAAAGCAGGCACAGGACCAATCCTGGCCCAAGCCTGTGACGACCTTTCCACCTTCGGAAAAACATGGGTGGATGCTAACAGGTGCAGCCTTGAATGGAGGCCAGGGCCAAGCGCCATCCTGGTTCTTCCAGCACTAAAAACACGACCCTGTGAGTAAGCTCCGGGAAGTCGTGTGGTGCACCTCGGCTACCATCGGGGCATGTCTTCATGTCACCGCTTTTCCCGCAGGCCAGGGTGGATGCGCATCGTCCTCCTGGTGGTGCTCTGCCTGCTCCCTCTCTTGGCCACTCCAGAGCCGGAGAAACCGGCCCGGGCTCCCAGAAAGACCGTGGTCGTTCTGTACTCGTTCCCCCTGGACAAGCCGGGGATGCGGGAACTCAGCACCGCCATCACGGAAGGGCTGCAGAAAGATGGCTCCGGCACGCTCGATATCTACAACGAATACACGGGCCTGGACCGGTTCGCCGGGCCTGCCTATGAAACCACCCTCCTCGCCCTCTACAACGAGAAGTACAAAACCAGGAAGGTCGACCTGTTGATGGTGGTGGGCCCCACGGCGCTGCAATTTGTCCTCGCCCGGAATTTTCTTCCGGATGTACCCGTACTGACCAGCTACATCGTCCCCCGCCATGTCGAGCCCGCCCGCGAGCAGCGGCCGAACCTCACTGGCGCCCTGGCGCCCCGGAACGCACCAAAAACCATCGAACTGATGCTGAGTATGTTTCCCCAGACAAGGCGTATCCATGTCGTCCTGGGGGCCACCGAATACGAACGCAACCAGGCCGAGATGGGCCGCAAGATTTTCGCTGACTTTGCGGGGCGAGTGACCATCGAATACCTGAATGACCTGACCCTTGAGCAGATCGAGGCCAAGGTCAAAGCCCTTCCCGATGAGGATCTGGTCTTGTACGGAAGCATGTTTCAGGACACGTCCGGGCGGGACTTCGATACGAACGAGGCCGTGGCCCGGATCTCCAAGGCCAGTCGGCGTCCCGTGTTCGGCGTGCTGGTCGAGGATCTGGGCGAGGGCATTCTCGGCGGCATCCTGGTCAGTATGGAACTGTCGGGCAAGGCCTCCGCTGAACTGGGCGTGCGCATTCTCAAAGGGGAATCCGCGGCCTCCATTCCCCTGCTGGCCAACGCCGGCATGGCCCCCATGTTCGACTGGCGCCAGTTGAAGCGTTGGGGGATCCGCGAAAGCCACCTGCCGCCGGGCAGCCTCTTGAAATTCAAGAAAGCGAGCATCTGGGACGCCTACTGGAAGGAGATCAGCCTCGGCCTGGGCGTCATCATCGTGGAGAGCTTCCTCGTGGCCGGCCTGGTCATCCAGCTCCGTCGCAGGAAGCGCATCGAGCGGGAACTGGCCGAGGCGAAAACGCGGTACCGCACCGTGGCGGACTTCACCCATGACTGGGAATTCTGGCAGCGTCCCGATGGCGGCTTCGACTACCTGTCTCCCGCCTGCGAACGGGTCAGCGGCCATCCACCCGATGCCTTCCAAACCAACCCTGGCCTGCTGGCCGAGCAGGTTTACGAGGCTGACCGTACCCGCTGGGAAGCCCACCAGGCCAAGGCCCTGGCCTCTGAAGAACCGGCCGCCATCGAGTACCGCATCCGAACCCTTGGCGATGAAGTCCGGTGGGTCGAGCAAACCAACAACCCTGTCCGCCTGGAAGAGGGTCGATCCGCCGGCACCCGGGGCAGCATCAGGGATATCACCCTCCGGAAACAGAGCGAGTTGGATTTGCAGCAGGCCTACCAAGAGATCGGCGCCCTCAAGGACCAGCTGGAAGCCGAGAACACCTACTACCGGGAAAAGATTCAGGCTGTGGAAGGCTCCAGTGAATTGATCGGCCAAAGCGATCCCATCAAGTACCTGCTCTTCCGGATTCGGCAGGTGGCCCCGTCGGAAACCACGGTCCTTATCCAGGGCGAAACGGGAACGGGAAAGGAACTGGTGGCCGAGGCCATCCATTCCCTGGGTCCGAGAAAAGACCGCGCCCTCGTCAAGGTCAACTGCGCCGCCCTGCCCCAGGGCCTGGCCGAAAGCGAACTCTTCGGGCACGAGAAGGGGGCCTTCACGGGTGCCCAGGTGCTTCGAAAAGGCCGCTTCGAGCTGGCCGATGGCGCCACCTTGTTTCTGGATGAAATTGGGGAGCTCTCCCCGGATATCCAGGCCAAGCTCCTGAGGGTCCTGCAAGACGGTCAGTATCAGCGGGTGGGCGGCACCCGGACCCTGCATGCGGATGTGCGTGTGGTGGCGGCCACCAACCGAGACCTGGCCAAGGAGGTGGCCAAGGGCCGGTTCCGGGAAGACCTCTGGTATCGCCTCAACGTCTTTCCCATCACCCTGCCTCCCCTGCGCCAGCGAAAGGACGATATCCCCATGCTGGCCCAGTTCTTCCTGGATCGGTTCGTCCAGAAATTGGGGCGCGCCCATCTGGACATCCCCAGGTCCGTGGTCAGCGCGCTGCAAGCCTATGCGTGGCCTGGCAATGTCCGGGAACTGCAGAACCTCATCGAACAGGCCGTGCTGGTGTCGGACGGCCCCCTGTTGCGCCTGCCGGAACGGCTTGCCGACGTTCAGGCGGGCCCCTCCGGCTCGGGCCTCCTTCCCTCCCTGGTTCAGGTCGAACGGGACCATATTCTCAAGGTCCTGGAGGCCT
>JAYVRY010000271.1:0-3605 GCA_043775845.1 Acidobacteriota bacterium | reverse complement strand
GACATGGAGACTCCTTGGACGAACAGACGAACAGGTGCCCTCTGCAGGATAGACCAGGTTCGAAAGGCAGGGGCAGCGGCCTCAGGTGGGATCAGTAGCGCGTCTGCACATGGTCGTAGCCATGGCAGGACAGCGTGCAGGTGCCATGGCCCAGGGTGGTGCGCTGGAACACGGGCGCGCCCAGGGACGAGGGGCCCACGACCGAGGCATCGAACTCCACCAGGGCTGCGTTGCGGAGCGACCCGTGCGAGGCATGACAGGTTGCACACGTCGTCGGTTCGCCGCGCCCGGCGGCGAAAGCTGCCCCGCGCCCGGGACGCAAATCGCGCACCGAGCGGATACCGAGCGCCGCTTGAGCTTCAAGTCGGGCACTCCTCCGGGGCGCGTTGGGCGCCGTGGCGGTGAATCCATTCAGATGCTGGGCGTGGAAGGCAAAGGACTGGTTGGCCAGGATGGAGGCCTTGTCATGGCAGACGAAGCAGAGGTCGTTGACCCGATCACCCAGCCGGGGCAGGTCCTTCTCCCTGCCGTAGGCAGCTCGCAGCAGCGAGACATACGGCGAGGCGTGGGGCCCGCGGGCGCCCGTGGCATCGGGATTGTTGTGGCAGGAGGTGCAGTCGAGTCCGCCACTGAGAAGGCCGGAGCGAAGGCTGGGGAGTTCGGGACGACCCGCCGCCGTGGCGCCGATGCGGTGGGAGGACATGACATTCTTCGCGAAGAGCTGGCCCAGATCCGGCTTGGCGGAACGGAGAAGCGCGGCCTCCTGCCCCGCATGGCAACCGAAGCAGACCTCAGCCACGGACTCCGGGCGCCGATCCAGCAGCTGGCCCCGGTTATCAAAGCCGAACTTGCGGAGCTTGCCCCGCTCTCTGCCATGGGAGTCATGGCAGGCGGAACAATCCTGGACGAGGCGGACCCGCTGGCCTTTGTCAGAGGTCACGACCCGGGCATAGGGTCCGACGCGACGGGAATTGGACCGGCCATTCATGTGCCCGGAGCCCTCAGCGCCGGTCAAGGCCGGGAGCCTGGGGGCGAAGTCTGTGGCGAACGCGGGCTTGCCTGATTCATGGCAGGGCAGGCAGAGCTCCTCCACCGTGGTGGCCTTGATCAGCTTCTTCTCAGCCCCGCTGGGGACATTGTGGCTCCGGTGGCAGGTGGCGCAGTTCTTGTGGGCGATGACTTTCCCAGGGGGCCCCTGCTGGGCGGTGAGGCCCCGCTGGCTGGTTCCCAGGACATTGGTCCGGGGGTCCGGGGGGCGGAGGCCCGGCACTTGGGCCGCAAGGCTCAGTGCCACGGCCAGACCGAGGCATCGAACAGGCAGGAACGCGGCGCGCCGGATCATCGCCAATTCCGCACACAAATGGTGTCAAACCAACGCACGAGGTCCACCGTAACAGCCTTGCTGTGGAACCCGCCATCTGTGCGTGACACGTGGTAGCTGATGCGGAAGGCCACATTTCCTATGGCCATATCCGTCCAGGTGGAGAGCAGCGTGGTCGCCGGGGTCAGGTCGGTCACATACCGCATGAGCATCACGCTGAACGGCACCTTGCCGAGCTTGGTGTTCAGGCCCGCGGAGTAACTGCGACTGCTGCGCGAGGAGTCCGGTCCCACCCAGAGGGTGTAGAGGCCCGGCGCCGACAACGTTGTCTGGGCGCCCATGGCCTGGTGGGCATTGTTGTAGGCGATCGAGGCCGTCAGGGAGCTTGCCCCCATCCGATACGAGCTGAAGAGCGTGAGGTCAGTGCTGCGGATCTCCGCGCCCGGGAGGGACATCCCCTTGTCGTTCCGGAAGTCGCCCATGAGATTGACCTGGAGGCCGCCCAGCGTGGTCACCTGTCCCGTGATGCGGGCCCAGTCCATGGTGCCTTCGGTGAAGCTGTCGTTCATGCGCCAGAGGTCCGCCGTGAAGCCGAAGTTGCCGGACTGGCGCATCCGCCGCTGCATCAGTTCGCGGGCCAGCTCACTCGGCACGAATTCAGGAGGATATTCCGCGCGCACCTGGCGGTTGAAGCTCCAGTCACTGAGAAAGAACAGGCTATGGCGGATCAATCCGGGCACATCACCCCCCCGGGCCACGCCCAGGTTGAAGGAGGTGTTATTCCGGCTGCTCCCGGCCATGACCGTGGACTGCCGCAGGTTGGACAAGGCGGCGTCCCCATGCACTTGCCAGTCGGTGGCGAAAGCGTAGCTGCCACCCATCATGAAACTGCCCATCCGGTTGACATCTTCCGGCACTGGGCCTGCGGATGCTGACAGCCGCGTGTCCGATTGGGTGAAGCTGGCCGTCGCATGGGCACTCCAGCGAGCGACCTGGTACGACAGGGATTCCGCGACCAGGCTAGTGCTGGTGCGGTTGGCATCCCAGGTGTACCCCCCCACGGCCCACTGGGAATAGAGGTTCCAGGCGCGGGTGAGAGGGTTGGAGAGATGCACGCCCACATTGAAGCTACGGAAGAGGCCGGTGTCCTGGAAGGCGGTGTTGGTGGCGAACACCCCATTCCTCCCGAGCCGGGAGTCGGTGCTCAGGTCCGCAGAGAAGAACTTCCAGGGGGTTTGGTCCTGGCCGGTGTATTCATGGCGCGAAGCCTGGAAGTCAATCCGGGTGGACGGAAACCGGTGGTGGTTTTCCAGCTTCCACAAGGACCAGTCATCGCGATAGTCGAACCCCTGGGTGCCATCCTGCAGGCGGGATGCCCCATGGCGATACTGGAGCAGGGTATCTCCAAGGATCCGGTTGGAATACCTGATGCCCGCGCCCCAGGTATCGCCCTTCACCGAGCCAGAACCCAGGATGTCCGGGGACTGGCTGCGCTGATAATCCAGGGTGATGTGGAAGGGGCGGTAGGGGAACAGGGCGAGGCTCGCCCCGTAGTGGGAGACACCGGTATCGGACCCCGACACGGTCCCGATGGAAAGGCGATTGTAGGCCACCCCGCCGTTCAGATTCAGCGATCCCAGGCGGTAGGTGAACACCGGCAGGCCCGTCTCAACCTCATACGACACCTGCGTGGTGGAGGTCGCCGGGGACTGATCGACCTGCCACTGGTTGTAGCGGAGTTGCAGGCGTTGGTTGATGACCAGCGGACAGTCCTCGGCCTGGGCGACGGAAGCCGCGCCCACCAGGAAGAGGAGAGGGATCGTTCGCTTCACCTTGGCCCTTTGAAAGGATCGCAATCACATCGCGGGGGCGGGGTGAACCCCACCCCCGCGGGTCAAGTGTGCAAGGTTGAAGCTATTGGTTGTGGCAGGTAATGCAGAGCGCGGAACCGGTGTTGGTCGAGCGCAGGAAGGAACCGAACTGGGGATCGTGGGTGTCGTGGCAGGAAGCGCACTCCACCTTGCCCGCGAACAGCTTCACATTCGTGGAGGCGGAGACGGTGGCGATGGGAACATAGCTGGCGAAGGCGCCCGTACTGGTGGCGGGATAGGCCACCGTGACCGGGTGATCCTTGGTCATGTCGCCCGTGAGACGAGCCGGGTTCGCGGGATCCAGCAGACCCGCGGCGGTCACTCGGCCAGCCAGAACCGTGAAGGCAGGCGCGCTGGCGGCATCGTTTGGCACGTTTACCTGCGCGCCGACGCTCATGGTGCCGTCATGGCAG
>JAYVRY010000270.1:0-3628 GCA_043775845.1 Acidobacteriota bacterium | reverse complement strand
CGAGGGTCATCTCATGCCTCCGTGGTTCCGCCGATCACTCGGCCCTTGTCGTCGTAGGTGAATTGGATTGTCTTCGAGGCGTCTGCCTTTTCGACTGTGAGGTTGATGGGGGGGAACGAGATGTTGATCGGAGCAGGGGGCTGAGGTGCCAGCGCCCGTATCGTTTGCATGAGGTCTTGCGTGACCTTGACCATCGCCTTAGCCATCTTCTCGCTCTCGGTGTCGAGGATCGGCATGATGTCGCAGCGGCAATTCGGGTGCAGGGGTGGGAACTCTCCATCGACGCCATCCTCCAGCGTCCCTTCCTTGTCGGACTTCTCCATGCACTCGTCGCAGGTATCGTCCTCGCTCACCTGCCAAGTGATTCCCGATACGACTCCCGACTCCTTGTAGGCTTCGCGGGTTCCCTCGACATTGGCGAAGGCCAGCTCGGTGCGAGCGATCATGTCAGCCCGTGAGTCGCTGAAGGCTTCGGAGTCGGTGAGGAGGTCAGCGAGGTCCGAGGTGCTGAGGCCATCGGTGAGCGCCTTCTCCACATGACCGCGCACCATATCGAGGGTCGTCTCGGTGATCTCCTTGATCAGCTTCCCCGACTCCTCCTTGGCCCACTCGACGGCCTGCTCATTCACCAACGAGAGCATCCCCTCCAGATCAGTCGCATCCTTGGCGATCTGCTGGAGAGCCTCATACCCCGCATCCTGCGCGACGGCCGCAAGCATCTTCTCCGTCGTGTCCCTGATGACAGTCTCGTTCTTGAACCCGAGCGAGCGCAGGACGGCTTCGATCTTGTCCTCGTCCTCGCTCGACTTCTTCGCCTTGCTCAGTGCTTCGGTGATCTGGCTGGCAATCGGGTTCACCTGGGAGCGTAGCCACTTCTTCCAGGCCGACCGGAGCTTCTCCTCGACCTTCTTCACGGCGGGGCGATCCAGTGACGAGCTGGCCGCGATCCCCGCCTTGTGGACATGGCCGCAGCCAGCCTTCTTCACGAACGGAGGCTTGCCTTTCCCTTTGGGCTCTACCGCCAGAGGCTTGACGGGCTTCTCGTCAGGCGGTTCTGGTTTGGTCCCCTTCGCTTCGGGCGGTAGAGCTTTCGGGAAACCACCACCGAAGGCAGGAGCAGGCTCCGGCTTTTTCGCTTCGATGGGGGTGATGATTGAGGTGATCAGCTCCTTGGCGATGGCTGGGAAGGAAGCCGTCAGGAGCGCGATGGCCGACTCATGCGGGAGCGTGGTGTCAGCGACAGCCGCACAGACCGCAAGGAGTGAGGTGATCTGGATGCCGTTCAGAGCCGTGTCCTGGACCTTCTCGTCTGAGGATACGGGAGCCCCATGCGGAGCGCCGTGAGCCGCCACTGGCTGTCCGTCAGGCCCCATCGTGGGAGCCTTGGGCTGGGTCAGCGGCTTCCCGTCAGGCCCGAGCTTCGGCTTACCCATCTCGTCGAGAACGGGCTCCATCTCTGGGGCGATCTCGGGCACCTCAAGCGGTTCGAGGTGGAGGTCGTCCTCTCGGATCTCCTCGATAGACCGGATCCCCGCCGAGATCTGGATCTGGTGGATCTGCGCTTGAATCAGCGGGTCCATCTCCTGCTCTTGCACGAAGGCGAACTCGTAGTCGGTTTCCTTGAAGAACCGAATCAGGATCGAATCCACGAAGGTCTTCATCCAGCCCATGATCGGGGCCAGCCCTTCGGTGATGGCCGTCTCCTGCGCTGTCTCTGCGGTGGCTCGGTTCATCTGGTTGACGAGCGCCTGCGGGGAGAGGCTGAACGCATAGCAGATGATCCTGGCGAGCCACTCGTCGTACTCGTCCTTGAGTGCCCGGTCCTTCGTGTCGATGACCTTGAGTCCCTCGGGGACGAAGCGGGTCTTGCGTCGCTGGGTCTGATCCTGAGAGGTGATCAGGGAGTTCCACCACTCGGAGAACTGGCGCACCGCTTCGGGTTGCCATTCCTTCGGGAGCCCGATGATCAGATCAGGCGTGTTGCCCTCGGTGTAGTACTGGAGCTGGTTCACCTGACGACGCAGAGCGATGTTGACCGTCATCATCACCTGCTCCACGGGGCTATAGCCGTAGAGCTTGTTCACCCTCACATTGCGCGGGAGGTAGATCAGTTCATCGCGGGTGTAGTCGACAGCCTTGATGCCCTTCAGGATTTGCTGGTATGCGGGTCCGTCGAGAGGGGTGCGGCCCGTGTCGTCGATCAGCCGCTGGATGGTGGCTCCGTCGATCAGCTCGATGGCATACGGCTTCCCGCCCACGCTGGCGCGATTGTAGGCCGCAGGTGCATCGGTGACGAACAGCTCCTCTAGCACCATGCGCTGCCACTGGTTCCAGGTGTTCAGCCTATCAGGGAAGAAAAAGAACTCTTCCAGCTCTCGGGCTCGCTTCTCATTCCCTCGACCATCTCTCTGCCGGACCGTCCACCTCAGCTTATCCATCTGATCCTTGCGCGTCTCGATGGCGAGGCGCAGGAGATCGTAGCCATCGGCGAGCTGGCGAAGGGTGTCGAAGGTGACGGGCTCGTTGGCTCTCGGTCGGCTCTGAAGGTTCACGCCGAACGGGTAGTCCATCTGACGGCCCTGGACCTCAGGAGGGGCCAGGGGTGCGAGGGGCTGAGATGGGCCGAACCACCCGCCGAATTGCTCAAGGCTTCCGGTCGTGACGAAGCTCGCTGCCGCCATCACGCGGTCGATGAATCCAGGGCCGCTATCGACGACCTTGCCGCCACGATTCAGATCTGTGCGCGTCGTATTGGCCTGCATCACTTCACCCCGTCAACAGGACTGGACTGGTGAAGGAGCTTATCCTTGGCCTGCGACCCTGCGGAGCTGCCGAAGTAATACCCGATGATGCCGAGCCACGCCGAGCCGAGTGAGCCCAGCATGATGTTCAGCACATCCTTGTTGTCGGACGGCGGTGCCCACTTGAGGAGGTAGATCAGGAGCCCGAAGAACCCGAGCGTGACCAGGATTGACAGGACGGCGGGGATCTTGTCCTTCACCGCGATTTCACGGGCTCTCGCCGAGTCGCGGTCCTTGAACTCCCACTCGACGAGGTGCTGCTCGGAGGTGATGTCGAGCTTTGCCATCTCCAGTGCGAAGCTCTGCTCGGCCTGCTTGAGAGCGACGATCTGATCACCCGTCAGGTTTCCGGCCTGGATCGCGGCCTTGATCGACTCAGGGCTCGCGTCTTTCGTCCCCAGCGCCTGCGAGACGAGAGCCCCCGCCATAGCGCCGAAAGGACCGCCCAGAGCGGTCCCGATCAGTGGTGCAGCCTTCGCAACCCACGGCTTGATGTCCGACCAGTTCATGCTACCTCCAAAGGATGAGCCAGACAGGAACGCCGCCGAGCATGGTGGCGACCCAATCCATCACATCTGCGGTGTGGTTGGGGTGAAAGTAATCGTAGTACTCCTTCAGCGCCGCGACAAACGCGACAGCGACGAACGAGAGGCTGAACGACTTCGTGATCAGATGGATCACACACGCGATCAGAGTCCCGCCGATGAAGTGCAGGAGCTTGTCCTGGGGGACCGTCGCGATCAAGCGCAGGAGCTTCTCGATCATCCGGCGTCCTCCTCATACCAGAACAGCTTCATGTTCACATCAGCGGAGGAGCTTCCATTGTT
>JAYVRY010000269.1:0-3654 GCA_043775845.1 Acidobacteriota bacterium | reverse complement strand
TTTGGCGGAAAGCAGAAGGCGGGATTCGATATCACAGACATGCTGGCAGGTAGCGGCCCAGTCCGGCAGCCCGGGGGGCTGTTGGAATGGATCAGCCGCGTGCCAGCATGTCGTGCGGCCGGAGCGTCATGCGCAGCGTGACGTGGAGGGAATCCCTCTCCCTCCGCCCGCCAGGCTGCTCGAGCCAAGCCGACCACATCTATGACCTGAATCACACGAGCTGGGGCTGTCGCATCCCACGGGCTGAATCTATAATTAGGAGCAAGAACTCCTAAATACGATTCCATGGCGTCGCAGGGTGTTCTCTTGGCACCCAGTGGTTTACAAAGCTGGAAGTTGCTCCATCGACACGCTTGGTGGCACCACCCGAACCCGCCTGATGCACCCTTCAATCACCCTCAACTAATGAACCTGCCGTATTTGCAAGAGGATCACGGAATCCTTCGATTCATTCCTTGCTAGACCCCGCCATTACAGCCACCGTTTGGGTCCAGCTTCGGCACAAGCCTGTATCCCTGGGAGCCACGCCATGTCCTTGTCAAGCAGTCTCGACCTTGAGCTTCGCCCCTTGTTCCGGGCAGCCCTCGTCACCTTGGCCCTCATCGTGGTGGTGGCCTTGGGGAGCCGGGGCGGGCGCTGGCTCGATCCGGCGCTGTTGGGCTACCTGCTGGCCACGCTCTTCGCGTGCTTTGGGGTGGCCTACCGCTACTTCACGTGGATCGAACGCCCGGCCACGCGGATGTATTTCCGCCACACGCTGCGCACCCTGCTCTCTCCCAAGGTCTTCAAGACCCTGCCCCGCATGGCCCTGCTGGCGCTGGATCAGATGGTGCTGCAGCGCTTCATCGAGAAGCGCTCCCCCCGCCGCTGGTTCGCCCACGCTCTCATCGCCTGGGGCTGCATGCTGGGTTTTGCCGTGACCATTCCCCTGGTGTTCGGCTGGATCCGTTTCACCAGCGAGGGCCTGGATGCGGCCCGCTACCAGGCTTGGCTCTTCGGGTTTCCGGCGGGCTCCTTTCCCCTCGACAGCTTCATGGCCTTCTGCAGCTTCCACATCCTGGATCTGGCGGCCGTCATGGTCATCGCTGGTTGCGTGCTGAGCCTCATCCGCCGCAAGCAGGATGAAGGCGACACGGCCACGCAGCGCTTTGACCTGGACCTGCTGCCTCTGGTGCTGCTCATCGCGGTGAGCATGACGGGCCTGATGCTCACCGCCTCCGAGAAGTGGCTCCAGGGCCGCAACTTCGGCACCCTCACCTTCATGCATGAACTGACCGTCATCTTTCTATTGCTGGGGCTCCCCTTTGGCAAGCTCTTCCATGTCATCCAGCGGCCTGCCCAGCTGGGCGTCACCCTCTACAAGGCCGAAGGAGAAACCGAAGGCCGGCTCGCCTGCAAGGTCTGCCAAACCCCCTTCATCCGGGCCAACCAGCGCCGCGATCTGGGTGAGCTGTTCAAGGAACTGGAGCTCGACGGCGCCCGGCACAACCAGGAGGTGCATCACCTGGATCTCTGTCCCAAGTGCAAGCGGCGGCTCGTGGCCAAGGCCCAGGGGCTGCGTCTCCATGGGGCCTTCGATCCCTTCGCCACCATCCCCGTGCACGCCGAGCCCATCCCCGATTCCTTCAGTGTGAAGTCCTGAGGTATTCATGAGCACCCTTCCCCTCTCCCAGGACCAACTCCGGGCCCAGTTCGGCCCCCACCTGAAGCTGGCCCCGCCGGGGGGCTGGCAGTCGGACCCCACGCCCGACAAGGTCGTGGAAACCCACTGCTGCTTTTGCGGCCAGCAGTGCGGCATCAAGCTCAAGGTGAAGGACAACCAGGTCATCGGCTTCGAGCCCTGGGAGGAATTCCCCTTCAATCAGGGCAAGCTCTGCCCCAAGGGCGTGAAGCGCTACCTGCAGGGCAACCACCCGGACCGCCTCACCAAGGCCATGAAACGCACGGCCAACGGCTTCGAGCCCATGGACTGGAGCGAGGCCATGGAGCGCACCGTGGCCGAAATCCAGCGCATCCAGCAGACCCACGGCAAAGACGCCATGGCCGTGCTATCCGGCGTCTCGCTCACCAACGAGAAGAGCTACCTGGCTGGCAAGTTCGCGCGTTTGGGCCTGCAGACCAAAAACCTCGATTACAACGGCCGCCTCTGCATGGTGAGCGCCGGCGCGGGCAACAAGAAGGCTTTCGGCGTGGACCGCGCCGCCAACTCCTGGGCCGATATCGAGCATGCCGATGTGATCTGGGTGACGGGCTCCAACGTGGCCGAGTGCTCCCCCATCACCACCGACTACATCTGGCGGGCCCGGGATCGGGGCGCCCTGCTCATCGTGGTGGATCCCCGCATCACGCCCCTGGCCCGTACGGCGGATCTGGTGCTGCCCCTGAAGCCCGGCACGGATTCCGCCCTCACCAACGGCATCCTGCACCTGCTCCACAAGTGGGAGCTCATCGACTGGGCCTTCGTGAACGAACACACCAACGGCTTCGAGGAAACCCTCGCGGCGGTGAAGGACTGCACCCCCGAATGGACCAGCCAGATCACGGGCCTACCCGTGGAAGCCATCGAAAGGGCCGCTCGCCTCTGGGGCGAGGCCCGCAGCAGCTTCCTCCTCCACGCCCGTGGCATCGAGCACCAGAGCAAGGGCGTGGATAACGTTCTCGGCTGCATCAACATGGTGCTGGCCACGGGGCGCATCGGCCGCAAGGGCTGCGGCTACGCCACCATCACGGGCCAGGGCAATGGCCAGGGCGGCCGCGAGCACGGCCACAAGTGCGACCAGCTGCCGGGCAACCGCGACATCAGCAACCCCGAGCACCGGAAATACATCTGCTCCGTATGGGGCTGCACGGATGAGGAACTGCCGGGCATGGGCCAAAGCGCCCAGGAGATCATGAACGCCATCCATGCGGGCGAGATCAAGGGGCTCCTGCTGCTTTGCTTCAATCCCCTGGTATCCCTGCCGGATACGGAGTTCACCCGCGCGGCCCTCAGCAAGTTGGAGTTCTTCGTCTGCCTGGATTTCTTCCTCAGCGAAAGCGCCCAGCACGCCGACATCGTCTTCCCCTCGGCCCTGCATGAAGAAGACGACGGCACCTCCACCAGCGCCGAAGGCCGCGTCATCCGCATCCGCAAAGCCGTGGACTGCCCCGGCGACGCCCGCCCCGACTGGCAGATCATGGTGGAGCTGGCCAAGCGGCTGGGGCGCGAAAAATTCTTCGACCACTTCACCAGCCCCGAAGCCATCTTCAACGAGCTGCGCGTGGCATCGAAAGGCGGAACGGCCGACTACGCGGGCATCACCTACGAGAAGATCGACAAGAACATGGGCATCTTCTGGCCCTGTCCCACCGAGGATCATCCCGGCACGCCGCGCCTCTTCGAAGGGGGCAAGTTCTTCCACGCGGACGGCAAGGCCAAGTTCAATCCCACGCCCTACCGGCCGCCCATGGAAGTGGTGGATGCCGACTACCCCATCTGGCTCACGACCGGTCGCGTGGTGTTCCACTACCTCAGCGGCACCCAGACCCGGCGCATCGGCTTCCTGGTGGAGCAGTGCCCGCATCCATACCTCGAAATCCACCCTCGTCTGGCCGACCACTACGGCCTGCAGGAAGGCGATGCCGTGGAGATCACCTCGCGGCGCGGCAGCATGG
>JAYVRY010000268.1:0-3673 GCA_043775845.1 Acidobacteriota bacterium | reverse complement strand
GCTCCAGCAGATCATCCTCAACCTGGTCACCAATGCCAGTGATGCCATCGGCGACCGCGAAGGCGTGATCCGCCTCGCCACCTACTCCCGGAACGCCGACGCGCATTTCCTGGCCAGGATGCTGCCGGGGCAGGGCCTGAGCCCGGGGCTGCATACCGTGCTGGAGGTGGGCGATACAGGCATGGGCATGAGCCCTGACGTGCAGGCCAAGATCTTCGACCCCTTCTTCTCCACCAAACCCACCGGGCACGGCCTGGGGCTTTCGGCCATCCAGGGCATCCTGAGGGGACATCAGGCGGGACTGAGGGTCTACTCCGAACCTGGGCGTGGCACCCAGTTCCTGCTTTATTTCCCCTCCAGTATCACGGCGGTGCGGGAAGCGCCGGTGATGTCGGGCATGGTGCACGCCTCCTACACGGGACTGGCCCTGCTGGTGGATGACGAAAGCGCCATCCTGGAAGTGGCGGCGGAGGCCCTGGAGCTGCTGGGTTTCGAGGTGGAAACGGCCTCGGATGGCCAGGAGGCGCTGGAGAAGTTCTCCGTGAGGCCCGAAGCCTACCGGGTGGCCTTGCTGGATCTCACCATGCCGCGGATGGATGGCCGTGAATGCTTCCAGGCCCTCCGGCGGCTCCGGCCGGACCTGCCCGTGATCCTCTGCAGCGGGTTCAGCGAGCAGGAATCCGTGAAGGAACTCTTCCAGGAGGGCCTCGCTGGTTTCATCCAGAAGCCCTACACCCTGGGCATCCTGCGCAAAGCCTTTGCGCAGGCCTTGCAGGGGTAGGGTCTGTTTTCAAAGTGGATGCGCGACCACACCCCATTTTGAAAGCTGACCCTCACCCCTTCCTGGTCCCCCGTTGACCGGCCACAGGCCACCAACCAACCCCCCTGGGCGTCCGGTGAAGGACTCTCTCAACCTGGGGCTATAAGGGGCGTAGCCTGGGTTTCCCCCCACCAAAGGAGCCTCATCCATGAAACCCCTCTTGTCCCTGCCCGGCCTGTTGCGCTCGGCCCTCACCCTGGCCCTGGTGCTGCCCCTGGCCGCCGAAAGCGCCAAGGCTCCCGCCGCCGCAGCACCCAAGAAAAACCAGCTCCCGCCCCTCATCGACCGGGACAAGTTCTTCGGCAACCCCGAGATCGCTGGGGCCCAGCTGTCGCCGGATGGCCAATGGATCGCCTTCCTCAAGCCCTACAAGGACACGCGCAACGTCTGGGTGAAGAAGGCGGGCGAGCCCTACAGCAAGGGACGCCTCATCACGGCCGATCCCAAGCGGCCCATCCCGGGCTTCTTCTGGAGCCGCGACGGCAAGCAGATCCTCTTCGTGCAGGACAAGGATGGCGACGAGAACTACAACGTCTACGCCGTGGACCCCAACGCGGCACCGGCTCCCGGCAAGGATGCCCCCGAGGCCCGCAACCTCACGGCCGCCAAGGGCGCCCGGGCCCAGATCCTGTCGGTGCCCAAGGCCGACCCCGACACGATCTATGTGGGCCTCAATGACCGGGATGCCTCCTGGCACGACGTCTACAAGGTGAAGATCTCCACGGGCGAGCGCACCCTCCTTCGCAAGAACACCGAGCGCATCGCGGGCTGGATGTTCGACAAGCAGGCGAATCTGCGTCTGGCGCTGCGCACCACGGACAAGGGCGACACCGAGATCCTGCGAGTGGATCCCGAAGGCTTCACCAAGGTCTACGAGTGCACCATCTTTGAATCCGCCGGTCCGGTGAACTTCCACAAGGATGGGAGGGTCTATCTGGAAACCAACAAGGGCAACCGCGACCTGGCCGAGCTGGTGCTCTTCGATCCCGCCACGGGCAAGGAAGAGAAAATTGAATCCGATCCCATGAAACGGGTGGACATCGGGAGCGCCATCTTCTCGGACCTCACTGATGAGCTGATCGCCACCACCTACGAGGATGACCACACCCGGATCTACTGGAAGAACAAGGCCTGGGAGGCAGACTACAAGCTGCTGCAGAAGCTGCTGCCCGGCCGCGAGATCGGCCTGGGCTCCATGACCACCGATGAACAGCTCGTGATGCTCACCAGCTACAGCGACCGTGATCCTGGGACCAACTACCTCTTCGACCGCCGCACCAAGAAGCTCACGAAGGAATACGTTTCCCGCGAGGACCTGCCCCGCGAGCCGCTGGTGGCCATGAAGCCCATCCGCTACAAGTCCAGCGATGGCCTCGAAATCCCCGCCTACCTCACGCTGCCCAAGGGCGTGGCGGCCAAGAACCTGCCGCTCATCGTGTTCCCGCACGGCGGCCCCTGGGCCCGCGATGGTTGGGGCTTCAACAGCCGCATTCAGTTCCTGGCCAATCGCGGCTACGCTGTGCTGCAGCCCAATTTCCGGGGCTCCACCGGCTACGGAAAGTCGTTCCTCAATGCGGGCAACAAGCAGTGGGGCGACCTCATGCAGGACGACATCACCTGGGGCGTGAAGCACCTGGTGGCCAACGGCATCGCCGACCCCAAGCGCGTGGGCATCATGGGCGGCTCGTACGGCGGTTACGCCACGCTGGCGGGCGTCGCCTTCACGCCGGATCTCTACGCCGCGGCCGTGTCGGTGGTGGGTCCTTCGAACTTGCTGACCCTGCTGGAAACCATTCCCCCCTACTGGGAAGCGGGCCGCATCATCTTCCACGAGCGCATGGGCAACCCCACCACGCCCGAGGGCAAGAAGCAGCTGGAACGCCAGTCGCCGCTGAATTCCGTGGCCAAGATCAAGACGCCGCTCATGGTGGTCCAGGGCGCCAATGATCCCCGCGTGAAGAAGGCCGAAAGCGAGCAGATCGTCATCGCCCTGCGCGACCGCCACTTCCCCGTGGAATACATCTGCGCGCCCGATGAAGGCCACGGCTTCCAGCGTCCCGTGAACAACATGGCCATGTATGCCGCGGCGGAGAAGTTCTTCGCCAAGCACTTGAAGGGCCGCTTCCAGGAAGGTGGCACGACAGAGGTGGTGAAGCGCCTCCCTGAGATCACCATCGATCCCAAGACGGTCGTGCTGGCCAAGAAGACGGACGCCGCTTCCGTGGGCCTGCCCAAGCCCGTGGCACAGCTCGTGGCTGGCACCTACAACTATGCGGGCAACCTCGTGGTGGGACCCCAGAACATGCCCCTCACCATGGTCCGCACCATCAAGGAAGAAGGCGGCACCTGGGTGGTGAGCGATGCCACCAAGCTGCCCATGGGCGAGATGTCGGACACCACCATCCTCACCAAGGGCACGCTGGTGCCCACTAAGCGCCAGGTGAAGCAGGGGCCCGTCACCATCGACATGACTTTCGAAGGCAACAAGGCCAGTGGCACCGTTGCCATGGGCGCCGAACCGAAGCCTTTCAACATCGACTTGGGTGGCGTGCCTTTCGCCGATGGCGCAGGATCCCAGGATTCCATCGCCTCCTTGCCGCTGGCCGAGGGCTTCACCGCGACTTTCCGCAACGTGGATTTGCAGAAGCAGAAGGTGCAACTCAAGCAAGCCAAGGTGGCGGGTCAGGAAGACGTGAAGGTGCCTGCGGGAACCTTCAAGGCCTGGAAGGTGGAAGTGACTTCAGCCGAGGGGGATCCCGGCAGCATCCACCTCTGGGTGGATACCCTCACCCGCAAGGTGGTGAAGACCGTCGCGACCCTGCCTCAGATGGGCGGCGCCGTGGTCACGGTGGA
>JAYVRY010000267.1:0-12891 GCA_043775845.1 Acidobacteriota bacterium | reverse complement strand
TACAGGCGGCGCAACCGGCCTTCCTGCCCCCACCTTGCAGTGGCAGAGCTCTCCCGACGGCTCCACCTGGAGCAACCTCACCGGTTCGACGGGCACCTCGTACCGGCGTTATACGACCACTTCCGATGCCAATTGGCAGTTCCGTCTTCAGGCCAACAACTCGGGGGGGACGATCAACAGCAATCCGGCCATGTTGTCCCTGACGCCCAATCTCGTTCAGAAACTGCTGAACTACGACTTCGAAGGCAACCCGTTTGGCATCGCCTGGACTTGGTCTGATCCCAACATGTCCACGGCCACGGCATCCAACATTCACGATGGCACGCGTGCGGTGTATCTCTGTGACTGGGGGGCAGCCTACACCGACTGGGGCTACCAGGACGTGGCCATTCCAGCGGCCCCTGCACTCGCCAACTTCACCTTCTGGCTGAAGATCGTCAACAACCCCACACCCTCCGCTTCGGTCATCAACACCATGACCGTGAAGGTGAAGGACACCACGGGTGCTGACCTTGCCACTCTGGGTACCTTCAACAACACCACCACTGGGTATGCGAGCTATGCCAAGGCCGGTCCCTTCGACCTGAAGCCCTATGCTGGACAGTCCGTTCGTATCTATTTCACCAGTACCCAAACGGATGGAACCTATTCGACAGCCTTCTATGTCGATGATGCAAACCTCATCGTCGGCACTTCTCCGAGTTTCGATATCAACGGGGATGGCAAGGTCGATGTCTACGACCTGCTGGAACTCCTGAAGCGGTACGGCAGCGCTACTTCCTCAGATCTGCTCAAGGCGGACTTCACCGCCGACGGCCAGATCAACGACGCCGATCTCACCGCCCTCCTTGCCGCCCTCTGAGGAAGGAACGAATCATGAAACTTCGCACCTCGCTTACGATACTCTTCGGCGCGCTCTGTCTGGCTTTCACCTTGGCCTGCCATAGCGGTGACAACAACCCACCGCCCCCTCCCGTTCCCGTGGCCATCAGCGTGGCCCCCACCACCTCCAGCCTCGTCGTCGGTGGCAATCAATCCTTCACGGCCACGGTGACGGGCAGCACCAATACGGCTGCGACCTGGACCGTGCAGGAAGGCGCCCCGGGTGGTACCGTCAGCTCCGGCGGCGTCTACACCGCCCCTGCCACCCCCGGCACCTACCATGTGATCGCCACCAGCGCCGCTGACACCACCAAGACAGCCAGCGCCACCGTGACGGTGGCGGCGGCCCCCGTGGTCGCGGTGACGCTCACACCCACCACTGCCAGCCTTCTGACAGGTGCAAACCAGACCTTCGTGGCAAACGTGACAGGCAATGCCAACACAGCCGTGACCTGGACCGTGCAGGAAGGTGCCCCGGGTGGCACCGTCAGCTCCGGCGGCGTCTACACCGCCCCTGCCACCCCTGGCACCTATCATGTGATCGCCACCAGCGCCGCTGATACCACCAAGACAGCCAGCGCCACCGTGACGGTGTCCGCGCTTGTTGTGGTGACCCTCTCTAACACATCAGCCACCGTCAGTATTGGAAGCAGCAAGAGCTTTACGGCCACGGTGACGGGCAATGCCAATACGGCCGTGACCTGGACCGTGCAGGAAGGCGCCCCGGGCGGCACCATCACCTCGGGCGGCGTCTACACCGCCCCTGCCACCCCTGGCACCTACCATGTGATCGCCACCAGCGTGGCGGACAACACCAAGAGCGCCAGCGCCACCGTAACGGTGATCCTCGCGGCCACAGGCTTGGACTACGTGGACCCCACCACAGGGACCTACCGCCTGATGAAGAACACAACGCTCAGCACCCCCAGCCACCTGGTTCTTGACTTGGTGGGTGTGGGAGCCCCCAGTGGTGCCGCTATCGCGTTCACCTTGTCCACGGACCCCGCCCAAACCCTTTGGGTCAAGGTGGATGTCGCGGACCTGGAGTTCATTCAGAACGGCACCGTCCTGACTTTGGGAACTGCGCCCCTGGCCCTCAAGGGCAAGGTGGCCGCAGGAGTGCTCACGGCTGGCTTGGGCCAGAAGGGCACGGGGTCTTCCGTGGCCTTGAATGGCGTCCTTGCCCGGGTGGCCTTGGAGCTTCAGGTTGGCGCCCCCGTCGGAACCGGCACTCTTTCAGCGCCCAAGGCTCAAATGCTTCTGTCGGATGGAAGCCTTCCCACTGTGTCCATCTCCATCGGAACCCTGACCATGAACTGATCTTCAGGCAAGATAAAGCGCCCCCTTGGAGCCCATGCCAAGGGGGCGCTTCTTGTACGGTGCCGTGAACTGTAATGTGACAGTCGCTGTCGAAACGAGATTACATCTTCACCGCCCGATAGATCCACCGGTCAGAGGCCTCGTCCCAGGGACGGCCATCCAACCCGCCATAGGCCTGGGCCATGGTGAAGCCCGCCTCGTGCATGAAGGCCCTGACTTCGGCATCAGTGGGAATCCAGATGTCATGGCAGAAGGTCTCTCCCTGGCAAATGCGCTCCGTGAGGATGCGGCGTCCATCTTGGCTCCACCAGGCGCGCTCTTGGTAACCCTCCTCGCGGAAGTCCAGCCAGCAGCCTTCCACCTCGGCTACCGCGGACTGCAGAAAGCTGCGACCCACGAGATCCAGCAGGAGGGTGCCTCCGGGACGCAACACCCGCGCAAATTCCGTGAGCTGGTGGAGGTTTTCCGACTCGGTGGCGAAATAGCCCCAGCTCGTGAAGGCGCAAAACACGCCATCGGCCGAGCCTGCGCGAAAGGGCAGGGCGCGGAAATCCAGCCGGACAAGGGGATCGGGATGGGAGGCGCGGTGCTTGGTCAGGTTGAGGGGGCTGAGGTCCCCTCCGATGACATCCAAGCCCCTGGCCCTGAGGTAGGGGTTCAGGCGTCCCCATCCACAGGGCAGATCGAGCACCCGGCTGCCCGGAGGCAGGTCCAGCAGGGCCGCCAGTGCGGGCCCCTCATGAGCGGCCTCCTTGACCTTGTCCGCATAGATGGTGAAGTAGGTGGGATGATCGAAATCCCGAATGAACCAGTCCATGGGCCGAGTGTGGCAGAGTGTCGCCCGGGATAGAAAAGCAGAGGACCGGGGGAAGGCTCCCCCGGGCAACGCATGCGTTGCCCGGAATCTAATGTCATATCCACGACCCGAAGACGAGTGGGAGCAACGCAGAGAGTTGCGTTACATGGAGGCGCAGCGCGGAAGCCCCGGAGAGTAACAGCGCGCCCATAGATCCTTGCAACGCATGCGTTCCGGGGAGAACCCCCGGAGAGTATTCACCCTTCTTCGTTTTCGGCCTTCACGAGCTTCACTGCGGGCGTGGCTTGAGGTGTGTTCGCGATGCCCTTCCAGACATAGCGGGTGCCCCGCTTCTGCCCACTCTTGACGATGAACTTGGCTTCCTCGAGCTCGGTGAACAGGCGGCGGAGGGTGGAAGGCGCCCAGTCGCAGTCCTTGAGATCCAGGGCCACCTGGGCTTCAAAGCTGCTCAGCGAACCCTTGTCCTGCAGGGCCTTCACCAGCTGCTGCTTCAGGTCCTCAAGTTCCGGCTTGGAACGGCGGGCTTTGGTCTTCAGGGAAGAGGCCGCTTCCTGGGCGGGGGCTGGGGCGGGGACCTTGGGCGCGGGGGGGGCCTGCACGGGGACCGCTACGGGCGACTGGGACTGGATGAGCAGACCATCCAGGTAGATGTCACTGCGCTCCTGCCGGAAGAGAACGACCACCGAGCCGGGGGCCATGCCCTCATGCTGGAGCGCTGTGATGACACGTTCCCCGACCCTGGCTTTCTGGTCTGCGGAGAGACTGGGTGATTCAATTACGACGATGGCCATGGGCACTCCAATATGTATACGGAATAACTAGAATAACGACGGAGTTGGTATTTGTAAAAGGGTGTTCCTCCTCTATTTCGTGTAAACTTCCGGCCGAGGATCCCATGCGCAAGCCCAAGATTGAACGCCCCGAAGAGCAGCAACGTTTCGAGACATTCCTTCGCTCCCGCCAGCTCAAGCTGACCGGTGAGCGGCTGGAACTGGTGGAGGAGGTCTTCGGCCAGCCCCATCATTTCGACGCGGATCAGTTGCACATGGCATTGAAGCAGAAGGGCAAGGCCATCAGCCGGGCCACGGTCTATCGGACCTTGGACCTGCTGGTGCAGTGCGGTCTGGTGCGCAAGAGCAGCTTCGGGGACCAGTACGCTCATTACGAGGCTGTGCGGAGCGACGAGCACCACGATCACCTGATCTGCCTCAACTGCGATGACATCATCGAGTTCTTCCGCCCGGATCTGGAGGCCCTCCAGGAGCAGATCTGCCGCGAGTATGCCTTCAAGCCCATGCACCACAGCCATCAGATCTTCGGGTTGTGCAAGGCCTGCCAGGCCAAGGACACCGATGATTCCGTGCTGGCCCATCGCTTGAGCCAGTTAAATACTTGACCTTGTCCGGGGGTTCCGCGCTACGCGCATACCCCCGGACCCCCGCGCCAAGGCCCGGTCTGCGTCCTTTTTTTCAGCCCATAGCCGACGCATGGGTAAGGCGCTAGGCTTGGCCATGGCCAAACTGACGATCCAAGACCTCCAGCGTCTCCCCAAGACGGACCTGCATGTCCATCTGGATGGGAGTCTCCGCATCCCCACCATCCTTGAGCTCGCCGAGCAGCAGAAGGTGAAGCTGCCTGCGGATTCCATCGAAGGTCTGCGTCCCTTCGTGGAAGTGGGCGACGACTGCAAGTCGCTGGTGGAGTACCTCCGCGCCTTCGACGTGACGCTGTCGGTGATGCAGACCTACGACAGCCTCGTCCGCACTTCGTTCGAACTGGCCGAGGATGCAGCGAAGGAAAACGTCCGCTACATGGAAGTGCGCTACAGCCCCATCCTCCATCAGCAGAAGGGGCTCACGCTGCATGCCATTGTCCAGGCCGTGCTGGAAGGACTGGCCCAGGCCGAGCGGAAGTACAACATCAAGACCGGCGTCATTCTCTGCGGCATGCGCCACATTTCGCCTGACATCTCCCTGCGTCTGGCCGACCTCACCGTGGCCTTCAAGAACAAGGGCGTGGTGGGCTTCGATCTGGCGGGCGCCGAGGAGAACTTCCCCGCCAAGCGACACAAGGATGCCTTCGGTCGCGTGCTGCAGAACAACATCAACTGCACCCTGCATGCGGGCGAGGCCTACGGCCCCGAGAGCATCCATCAGGCCCTGCATCTGTGCGGCGCCCACCGCATCGGGCATGGCGTCCGCCTCATCGAGGATGGCGACCTGCTCAACTATGTGAACGATCACCGCATCCCGCTGGAATGCTGCCCTTCGAGCAACGTGCAGACCAAGGCTGTGAAGAAGATGGCCGATCATCCCATCCGCCTCTTCTACGACCTGGGCCTGCGGGTCACGGTGAACACCGACAACCGCATGGTGACCAACACGACCGTCAGCCAGGAATTCAAGGTTATTCACGATGAATTGGGCTTCAACCTCGAAGAAATCAAGGAAGTCATCATCATGGGCTTCAAGAGCGCCTTCCTGCCTTACGCGCTGAAACGCGCCCTGCTGGCAGAAGTGGTCCATGAGCTGAAGGCCTTCAAGCCCGGCAGCCTGGAAAGTAAGAAGGAACAACTCTGATATCCTGACTGCCGAGGTCAGAATTTTCATGCTGGATCGATTCGCCACCTTTCTCGACCGCCACGAGCGGGTTCTTCTCACCACCCACGAGAGCCCTGATGGTGATGGTGTGGGCGCGGCCATCGCCTTGGCAGCCCACCTGAAGGCCGCAGGGAAGCAGGTGCGGATCGTGGTGGCGCCGACCCTTCCCGAGAACCTCCGGTTCCTGGATCCCGAGGGCTGGATTGAAGCTTATGAGCCCGATGGCGCCCATCTGGAATTGGCGGCCTGGCCGGACGCTTGGCTGCTCATCGATGCTTCCGAGCCCCATCGCATGGGCCCCTTGTTCAAGGCCTTTGAAACCACCCAGGCCTCCCGGGCCTGCCTGGATCATCACCTGAAGGATGCGCCCAAGGGCTTCGACGAAGAGTTCACGGATTCCACCGCCAGCGCCAGCACCGAGTTGGTCTACGACCTGGTGCGGCCGCGCATCGGCGGGGACCTGCCGCCGGTGATGGCCCAGGCCCTTTATGCGGGACTGGTGAGCGACACAGGCAACTTCCGGCACTCGAACAGCACGCCCAAGATCCATCACGCCGCTGCTGACCTCATCGCCCAGGGCGTGCATCCAGCCCGGACCTTCAACGCCCTCTACCAGACCGCCACGCCCGCCAAGCTAAGACTCTTCGGCCGGGCCATGGGCGGGCTGCAGTTGAAGGGCGGCGGGCGCTTCGCCTATGTGACCGTGACCCTGGCCGACCTGGCGGCCTGTGGCGCCACCCACGAGGACCTGGATGATCTGGTGGAAGAACCCCGCAAACTGAAAGGCGTGGAAGTGGCTGCCCTGTTTTCGGAGACGGCGGATGGTCGCGCCAAGGTCAGCCTGCGGTCCCGTGAACGGGTGGATGTGAATGCGGTGTGCCGCCAGTTCGGGGGAGGCGGGCATCGCCTGGCCTCGGGGGCCAAGATTGCCCAGCCACTGGATTCTTTCGTGGCCCAGGTGGAAGCGGCGGTCCTCACGCGGATGGGATTGGATATTGTCTAAATTATTAACTAGACGAATTGGATTGCCCTGACGAATCCCTGAGCGCAGACTTCAAATGACCCCGAGCGGCATCCAAACGGATGACTGCACCTTCCCCGGAATCCCATGTCCCCCAAAGAACCCAGCAGCGCCCCAAAGCTCGAACTCTTCTGCAAGCTGCAGGCGGAGAAGGTGCCCTTCATCGCCAAGGCCAACGTCCCGTCCGTCTTTGGGAAGTTCACAGTCTACGGTTTTCTGGAGCACGCCACGGGGAAGGAGCACATTGCGGTGGTGGCCGGGGAGATCGATGCCCGCCGTCGCATCGCGGTGCGCATCCATTCGGAATGCTGGACGGGGGATGTCTTGGGCAGCCTCAAGTGTGACTGCCGTCAGCAGCTGGAAGAGGCCCTTCGCCATATCGGCGAGCATGGCGGCATGGTGCTCTACCTTCGTCAGGAGGGCCGCGGCATTGGCCTCCTGAACAAGCTCAAGGCCTATGCTCTGCAGGAACAGGGGCTCGACACGGTGGAGGCCAACCACTCCCTGGGTTTCCCCGATGATCTGCGCACCTACGATTGCGCCGTGGAGATGCTGAAGTTCTTCGGCATCACCCAGGTGAAGCTGCTGACCAACAATCCGCGCAAGATCGGGGCCCTGGAATCCGCTGGCATCGAGGTGGAACGGGAACGTCACCAGCTGGCTTCCAATCCCCACAATCTCAAATACCTGAAAACCAAGGCCCGCAAGAGCGGCCACATGCTGGACTTCGAGGAAGAAGCGCTTTAATCCACTCCGGGGGGTTCCCCTCGCAACGCATGCGTTGCGAGGATCCATGGGCCCGTTGCGTGCCGGTCTATCGCAACGCCATGCGTTGCTCCCACGCGCCTCTTGGTGCGTGGGCCCGGAGCCTCCCCCGGACCCCTTCTTCTCGGACCGGGCCAAGCCCGATCCTCGCCCTAGCCAGACACTGTGCTGGCCAATGCTTGACCAAGGCCTGACGCTGACCGATAACTCTAGGTATGCCCGCACCTGTTTCTGATCAGACCATCCACGACATTTCCCATGTCATCCAGCTGTCGGTGGCGCCGGTGTTTCTGCTCACCTCCATCGGCACCATCCTGGGTGTGCTATCGACCCGGCTGGCCCGCATCGTGGACCGGGCCCGGGCCTTGAACGACCGGCTGGAGGATGCGCCTGAGGCCAAGGTCCTGCTCATCCATCAGGAGATGCGCACCCTGGCCATGCGGCGGCATCTGGTGAACCTGGCCATCACGGCGGGAACCACGGCGGCGCTGCTGGTCTGCGTCAGCATCGCCACCGTGTTCATGGGTGCCATGTTGAAAGCCAATGTGGCCATGGCTGTGGCCTCCCTGTTCATCCTGGCCATGGCCGCCTTTGTCGCGGCCCTGGTGTCTTTCCTGCGGGAAATCTTCGTGGCCGTCCGGAGCTTGGACCTGGTCTAGGTTCTGGGAATGTAGAGAAGCACGGCTTTGCCGGGCTGAGCGCGGGGGCCCGGGGGTATTCGCGCAGCGAAGCGGAGCGAGGAACCCCCGGAGAGCATTAGAGGCTCTTGATGGCCGCGATCTCCTGGGGGCTGAGGAAGCGCCACTCGCCGGGCTTCAGCATGGGATCGGCCAGGGGGCCGAACTGCACGCGCCGCAGCTTGCTGACGGGATGGCCCACGGCGGCGAACATGCGGCGGATCTGCTGATTCTTGCCTTCGGTCAGGGTCACCTTCAGCCAGGGATTGTCGCCCTTCTCGGCGACTTCGATGTGGCAGGGCTTCAGGCGGCGCCCGCTGAGCAGGAAGCCCTCCTGGAACTCCTTCAGAAGCTCCGTGCGGGGATTCCGATGGACCTTTACGAGGTAGACCTTGGGGATCTCGTGCTCGGGGCCCATGAGCACCTGAGCCAAGGCACCATCATTGGTCATGAGCAGCAGCCCCTCGGAATTGAAATCGAGACGGCCCACGGGGTACAGACGCCCCGGCACATCCCGGATCAGGGCCATGACCGTGGGGCGGCCCCGGTCGTCCTTCACGGTGGTGACATAGCCCTTGGGCTTGTTCATGAGGATGTAGACCGGATCTTCCTTGTGGATGGGAATCAGGTCCACGGTGATTTCATCGCGGCGCGGATGGGCGCAGGCACCCAGCTCCGAGACCGTGACGCCATTCACCTGGACGCGGCCGTCGAGGATGATCTGTTCGCAGGCCCGGCGGCTGTCGATGCCGGCGGCCGCGAGAATCTTCTGCAGGCGTTCCTGCCCGGGACCCCCGGGGCGGGGACCGGTCTTGCGAGGGGCGGCCGGGGTGGCGGGCTTCGCCTTGGCAGGCGCGGCCGTGGCAGGTCGATCCGAAGGACGCCTGAAGGGGCGCGTGCCGGGGGCTGCAGTGGGGCGCTTGGTGGGACGGTCTTCGGTTCGTAGATAGGGACGGCGGGTCGGACGCTCCTCGGAGGAGGGCGCTGATCCTTCCGTCCTTCGGTCCACGGGGCGCCGCGTGGGGCGCTCATCGGTAGGCGTCGAAGGGCGACGGGCAGGACGCTCAGCCGAGGGCGCAAAGGCGCGATCTGCGGGACGACGTGTCGGACGTTCCTCAGTGCGTGTCGATGGGCGACGGGTGGGCCGATCATCAGCGGGCGCTGTGGCTCGTTCGGGCCTGCGCTCGGCGGGACGGCGGGTGGAACGCTCTTCGGGGCGGGCGGCAGTGCGGGCAGTGGTGCGGCGCGCCGGGCGCTCCTCAGAGGGCGCCGTGGGGCGCTCGGTCGTGCGGGCCGCAGGCCGACGGGTGGGCCGATCTTCGGCACGGTCCGCAGTGCGCGTCGCGGGACGTCGCGGGGTGGTCTTCTTGGTGGCGGGCGCAGTTCCAGGCCCCTTCGGGGTGAACTTTCTCATGCTGGCTCCTTCGGCGTCTCCCGACGCGGAATCAACCAGTCTATCAGGCCACGGGCGTCCGTGTGGCCCGCAGGAAATAGTGGATGCCCGAGGCCAGCACCAGGGCGGCCACGGCGTAATACATCTCGGGTAGCAGGGGGTCCATCCAGGGCCGGTAGCCCATGGCATTGAAGAGCAGGCCCAGCGAGACGGCGATCAGTTGCATGGCCGTGCTGAGCTTGCCCAGCAGGCTGGGGTGGAACTTGCTGTCGCTGAGGCGATCTACAGACGCGAAGGCATAGAAGGAAATGAGCAGGTCTCGCATGATGGCCAGGATGGCCACCCAGACGGGAATGGGAGCGGTCATCCCCTGGGTGCGCCAGGCCAGCAGGATGAAGGCAGTGGTCATCAGGAGCTTGTCGGCTGCCGGATCCAGGATGGCGCCCAGGTCCGACTTCTGGTTGAAGGTGCGGGCGATGAGGCCATCCAGCATGTCCGTGAACCCGGCGGCGGCGAACAAAATGCAGGCCTGCCAGTAGTGGCCATACCAAACGGCGATGGCGAAAAACGGGATCGCGAGGATCCGCAGCAGGGTCAGTGCATTGGGCACAGTCAGGGAGTTGGAGGCATTCATTGCCTTCAGTTTAGGGGCCGTTTCGAAGCAACCAATGCTTTTTCTGGTTGTTTCGTTATGGCCCCTTATGTCGCTCCACCAATCAAAGCGATTCGTATCATTTGTGAAGGCGACTTAGACGGAGATCACATCCAGATGTCCCGCCCTTGTTCCATGCTGATGATGAGCTAGACTGGTTTACGGAGTTGAGACTATGACTCAAAATCTGCCAATCCCCCTCAGCCTTCTCCATCCAGGAGACGAGGGGGAAGTTGTGCTGGTGCAGGCGGAGGGCCAGGTCCGTCAGCGGTTGCTGGAAATGGGGTTCATCCGTGGGGCCCGCCTCCGGGTGGAGAAACTGGCGCCGCTGGGTGATCCCATGGAACTGGTCATCAAGGGGTATCACCTGTCCCTAAGGCGCGAAGAAAGTTCCTGCATCCTTGTCCTGCCGGTGGCCCCATGACCCTGACGATCGCGCTCGCGGGCAACCCCAACTGCGGCAAGACCACACTGTTCAACGCCCTCACTGGCGCCCGCCACCACGTGGGGAACTGGCCTGGCGTGACGGTGGAACGGCGCAGCGGCAACTTCGAACATGAAGGCACCACCATGGAAGTGGTGGATCTGCCGGGCACCTACTCCCTGTCGGCCCGCAGCGAAGATGAAAAAGTGGCCGCGACCTTCCTGGCCTCGCCCGAAGTGGACCTGGTGCTGAATGTGCTGGATGCCTCCAACCTGGAGCGCAACCTCTACCTCAGCACCCAACTGCTCGAACTCGGCAAACCCGTGGCCTTCGTGCTGAACATGGTGGACGACGCGGAGAACCGCGGCGTGATCATCGACGTGCCGGCCCTGGAACTGCTGTTGGGCGGCCCCGTGATCCCCACGGTGGGTAACCGCGAGCAGGGCATCACGGAACTGAAGTCGCTCCTGGCCAGCATGGCCCGGGGAGAATCCAACCGCTGTCGCCGGATCACCGTGGACTATGGCCACGACATTGAAGGGGAGCTGGCCAAGTTGCAGGCCGAGATCTGCCGCGACGAGAAGCTGGAAGCGGCCATGCCGCCCCGCTGGCTGGCGCTACAGCTGCTGGAAAACAATGCCGAGGCCAAACGCGTGGTGGCCGAGAGCCATGCCAGCGGGGCCATCAACCAGCAACTGGCCAAGAGCTTTGCCTTCCTGGAACCGCACCTGGGGGCCGATGGCGCCACGCTGGTGGCCGAGCGCCGCTATGGTTTCGCCCACGGCCTGGTGAAGGAAGTCGCCACGGCCGCCGACGAGAAGACCACTCCCACGGCCAAACTGGATGCGGTCCTCACCCACCGCGTGATCGGCATCCCCATCTTCATCGCCATCCTGGCCCTGGTGTATTCGCTCTCCTTCATCATCGGGAAATTCCCCCAGGACTGGATCGGAGATGGCTTCAAGGCCTTGTCAGCTTTCGCCGGTTCCCGGCTACCGGCAGGGGAACTCACCAGCCTGCTGGTGGATGGTGTCATCCCCGGCGTGAGCGCGGTCATCGTCTTCGTGCCCGTGATCATGATCCTCATGGGCTGCATCGCGTTCCTGGAGGACACGGGCTACATGGCCCGAGCGGCCTTCATCATGGATCGCCTCATGCACGTCATGGGCCTGCACGGAAAGAGTTTCATCCCCCTCATCATGGGCAGTGGCTGCAATGTGCCCGCCATTCAGGCGGCCCGCACCATCGAAAGCCCCCAGGACCGTCTCATCACCATGCTGGTCACGCCCCTGGTGAGTTGCTCGGCGCGCCTGCAGGTCTACATCGTCATCGCCGGGACTTTCTTCACGCCGTTCAAGGCGGCTCTCGCCATCATCGCCATGCACTTCTTGGGCCTGGGCCTGGCGGTACTCATGGGCCGCCTGTTGCGCAGCGCGCTGTTCAGCGGTCCCAGTTCTCCTTTCGTGATGGAACTGCCGCCCTACCGCTTGCCGATGCTGAAGGCCACCATCATCCACATGTGGGAGAAGGGTTCCATCTTCCTCACCCGGGCCGGCACCACCATCTTCGCGGGCGCCACGTTGGTGTGGTTTCTCTCCCGCTATCCCGGCATCGCCAACCGCCAGTGGACGTTGGAATACCAGCAGCAGCGCCAGGCCGTGGCAGCCCTGAACCTGCCCAAGGCCGAAAGCGAGGATCGCCTGAAGGATCTTCAGCTCGCTCACGAGAGTCGCATCGTGAACACCAGTCTGGCCGCCAAATTGGGACAGAAGGTAGAGCCGGTGCTGCGGCCCATCCTGGACCCGGACCACAAGCGGGCCGAGGCCTGGAAGGATGTCATCGCGCTCACGGCCGGATTCGTGGCCAAGGAAATCGTGGTTTCAACCATGGCCGTCATCCATCAGGCCAGCGAAGAACCCAAGGAAGGCGAGAAGCTGAGCCCGCTGCAGGTGGCGCTGCGGGATGGCTCTGGCCTCACGCCGCTCACGGCCCTGGCCTTCATGGTCTTCACCCTCATCTACACGCCCTGCATCGGCACCATCGCCATGATCCGTCGCGAAGCCGGCAGCTGGGGCTGGGCGGCCTTCACCGTGGGCTACGGTTTGGTGCTGGGCTGGGGCCTGGCCTGGGTGACCGTGGCCGTGGGCCGGGCCATGGGGTTTGTGTGAGGCGATCATGACCCTGCAAGGAGTGCTCGCCCTTTCTGCCGCCGGACTCTCGGCCCTGTATTTCCTGTGGAGCGCATTTCAGGACCTGGGTGGGAACGCCGAGGTAGCTGCTTCCTGTGGCACGTGCAGTTCGGGAGGCTGCCCGGTGGCCCGGAAGGGTTAGAAGGAACGC
>JAYVRY010000266.1:0-3682 GCA_043775845.1 Acidobacteriota bacterium | reverse complement strand
ATGTCTCCGTCCAGATCATGCTCATCTGCATCATCGGTGGCATGGGCACCCTTTGGGGCCCGGTGCTCGGTTCGCTGGTGCTGGTGCCGCTGTCGGAGGCCCTGCGTAGCAACATGATCACCGAGGGGCTGGTGAAGGTGGGGCTGGTCAGCGCCGAGTCGAAGGTGGGGCTCTTCCTGAAGGAGCACCTCTCGCACGCCCACGTGCTGCTCTACGGCATCCTCGTGGTGCTGGTGATTCTGTTCATGCCCGATGGCCTCATGGGCTTCGTGAAGAAGCTGGCCACGCGCCGGAAGCAGGGGGCCTGATGTCCATCCTGGAAATCAGCAAGGTCAGCAAGTTTTTCGGCGGCCTGGCGGCCAACTCCAACGTGTCTTTCTCGGTGGAAGAAGGCACCATCATGGGCCTCATCGGCCCCAACGGGGCGGGGAAGACCACCCTCTTCAACTGCATCACCGGCTACTATCCGCCCTCCAAGGGCGACATCATTTTCGACGGCCGCCGCATGAACGGCCTGGATCCCGACAAGGTCTGCATGCTGGGCATGGTGCGCACCTGGCAGAAGGTGCGGCCCCTGGCCAAGCTCTCGGTCGTGGACAACGTCATGGTGGGCGCCTTGGCGCGAACCTCCTCCTTGAAAAAAGCCCGCAAGCTGGCCATGGAGCAACTCAAGGTGGTCCGCATGGAACACCGGGCCGACTTCCTGGCGGGCGGGCTGCCCATCGGTGAGCGGAAGAAGCTGGAAGTGGCCCGGGCCCTGGCCACCCAGCCCAAACTTCTCCTGCTGGATGAGGTGATGGGCGGTCTGAATCCGGCCGAGAGCGAAGAAATCATCCAGCTCATTCTGGACATCAAGGGCCACGGCCTGACCCAGATGGTCATCGAACACGACATGAAGGCCATCATGCGCATCTCGGATCGCATCGTCGTCCTCACCTCGGGCGAGAAACTTACGGAGGGCACCCCTGAAGAAGTGGTGAGCAATCAGGATGTGATCAACGCCTATCTGGGTGAAAGCCATGCTTAAGATCGAGAAGCTGAATTTCTCCTACGACGATCTGAAAGTGCTCTGGGATGTCGATCTGGAAGTCCATGAAGGCGAGATCGTCACCGTCGTCGGTTCCAACGGCGCTGGGAAATCCACGACCCTGAAGAACATCTCCCGATTGGTGAAACCGACCTCAGGATCCATCACCTTCATGGGCAAGGATCTCGTCAAGATGCAGCCCCACCATGTGGTGGAAGCCGGTCTCGTACAGGTGCCCGAGGGCCGTCGCATCTTCCCGGAGATGACCGTGATGGAGAACCTTCTCATGGGCTCCTACGTCAAGGCCACCCGGGCGGATCGCCAGAAGAACATCGACTGGGTATTCGAATTGTTTCCCCGGCTCAAAGAGCGCGAGAAACAGCTGGGTGGCACCATGTCCGGGGGCGAACAGCAGATGCTGGCCATCGCCCGGGGGCTCATGGCCAACCCCAAGGTGTTGCTGCTGGATGAGCCTTCTCTGGGGCTCTCGCCGCTGCTGGTGAAAAACATCTTTGACATCATCACCGGCATCAACAAGCAGGGCGTTACCATTCTCCTGGTGGAGCAGAACGTCTACCAATCCCTCCGCATCTCCCACCGGGCCTACGTAATGGAAACCGGACGGGTCGTGCTCACGGGCAAGGGTGATGAACTGCTCAACAACGATCACATCAAGAAAGCCTTCCTGGGAATGTAAGCCTGGCCATGTGAGGAGCGCGCGATGACCGCCGTCGACAAGTGGATGACCAAGAACCCCATCACCATCGATCAGGACGCTTCCATCATCGAGGCCATCCACCTCATGAAGGAAAAGGGCATCCGCCGCCTGCCCGTGATGGGCAAGGGGGGCTTCATCGGCCTGATCACCGAGCGGATGATCAAGGACTACACACCGGGCAAGGCCACCTCACTGGATACCTGGGAGGTCCACTACCTGCTTTCCAAGACGCTGGTGAAAGACGTCATGAACCGCGCTCCCGTGACCATCACGCCGGATGTGGATCTGGCGACCGCGGCCCAGACCATCCTGGATCACAAGCTCTACGGCCTTTGTGTTGTCGACGGCAAGGGCGAGCTGGTGGGCATCATGTCCGTGGGCGACATGCTGCGAGCCGTGGTGGAGTTCAGCAAAGCCGCCAAGTAGGCGACGCTCGAAAAGAACACCATTCCTGGTTGACCGATTTGCGATAAGCCCGGGAAGATCAAGGAGTCCCTTTCCTGGAGGCACCTTGAGCATCGCTCAACGCTTGCACGACATCCGCCACGGCTTCGAGCGCCCCTTCTGGGTGGCCAACGTCAGCGAATTGTTCGAGCGCCTCTCGTATTACGCGGCCTTCGCTTCCCTGGCGCGGTACCTGAATGAATCCCTTGGGTTCCCCGCCCAAGATGCCAGCAGTCTCACCGGCGTCTTTGGCGGCCTGGTGTGGTTCATGGCGGCCTTCGGGGGCGCGGTCGCGGATCGCATGGGTTTCCGCCGGGCCCTCTCCCTGGCCTACCTGATTCTCAGCAGCTCCTACTTCCTGCTCGGCTCGCTGGGGGCTTCCTGGATGGCCCCCATTCGCGGCGCGGTGCCGCTGGGAGCGCTGGTGGTGTTCCTGTTGATGCTGCCGGCCCTGGGCGTCGCCCTGGTCAAGCCCGCGGTGGTGGGGACCACGGCCCGGGCCTCCAAAGAGAACGTGCGGACTATCGGGTATTCCATCTACTACACCCTGGTGAATATCGGTGGGGCCGCCGGGCCCTTTGTAGCCTCCTACGTCCACCGCCACATGAGCGTGGAGAACGTGTTTAGGGTGGCCGCAGTCAGCGTGTTCCTCATGTTCTTCGCGGTGCTGCTGTGGTTCAAGGAGCCCAGCAAGGTGGGAGACGCACCCCCTCCCTCGTTCGCTCAGACCGGTCGGAACTTCCTCACGGTGCTCTCCAACCCCAAGTTCATGCTGTTCCTCATCATTTTTACCGGCTATTGGGTGGTGTACTGGCAGGAATTCATCACGCTTCCCTTGTACGTGGTGAAGTACGTCGATCCGAAGGCGGACACGGAACTTCTGCTGATGACGGGGCCCCTCATCGTGATCTCGCTGACCGTGCTGCTCAACCTCGCCACACAGAAGATCGCCTCCGTGAAGGCGGTCACGCTCGGCACGCTGATCTCATCCCTCGCCTGGATTGTCCTGGTTTTCAAGCCCACTGTGACGGGCGTGATCATCACCCTCGTCTGTGTGGCGCTGGGCGAGATCGTGCAGTCCCCCCGCTACTACGAGTACATCTCGCGGCTGGCCCCGGCCGGTCAGCAGGGCACCTACATGGGGTTCGCGTTCCTCCCCATCGGCCTGGGTTCCCTCATCGGGGGCTGGTTCGGGGGCAAGCTGATGCACCACTTCGGCGAGGTGAGGCATCAGCCGACAGGCATGCTCTGGACGATCATCGGCGTGGGCGTGCTCACGGCCGCGCTGCTGTGGGCCTATGACCGGCTGCTTCCCGCCAAACCATGAAGAGGCTTTGGTTCTGTAGTCCCCAAGGGTCTGTGGCGAAGGGTCGTTTGAGGGACAAAAGCTCATGTAATACCAATTTGCCATCATTGATAGAGTAATCAAGCCACCGCTGCAAGAATCCAGGGGAAGGCCGTCATGGTGCGGAGGATTTCGGGTTGTTCGTGGA
>JAYVRY010000265.1:0-3683 GCA_043775845.1 Acidobacteriota bacterium | reverse complement strand
GAGGCCCACCATGGGACCCGTGGGCGCCAGCCGGACCACCTCCCCCGTGGCCCGGACGACCAGAGGCGGATTGTGGCCCCCATTGACGTACCGGAAGTCGCCATTGGCTGGATTGAGGCTGCCTGCCACCAGGGTGGTGTAGCGGTTCCGGTCCCGGACTTCGTTCATCCGGACATTCACCCGCTCGGCCAGCTTGCCCCAGTCCGCCACGCGGCGATCCGCCATAGCCCGGAGGAAGGCCGAGAGCTGGGTCATCATGAGCGAGGCCGGCAGCCCCTTGCCGGAGATGTCTCCCACGGCGATGTGCAGCCGCTCGCCCTGCCCTTCGTCCCGGGCCATCCAGAGGTCATAGAGATCGCCCCCCACGGCCTGGTAGGGCAGGTTGGCCGCCGCGCACTCCCAGCCGGCGGGTTCCGGCAGGTTCTTGGGCAACAGGCTGCGCTGAATGTTGCGCGCAAGGTCCAGGTCCTTCTCCATGCGCTCGGCCTGGATGCGGGCTTCGCGCAGCTCCAGGCTGGACAGCTGGGAGGAGGTGAGGTTCAGCAGGGTTCGCAGGAAGACCAGGTCATCCTCGGTCAGGCGGCCCACGGCCGGTTCCGCCGCATAGGCGAACCCGTGGCTGTGGGTCTGGCTCTCCAGTTCAATGGCGTGGACCAGGCCCCGGGCCTCGACCACCTCGTGCAGCTGCTCCCCAATCAGGGCTTCCGGCAGATTCCCGAGCCCTTTGGCATGGAGCACCTGGCCCTGGGCGTCCACCACCAGCAGCCGCATGATGCGGAACTCGCCCATCAGGGTATTGGCCATGAGCCGCACCAAATCCCGCCGGGTTTCCACATCCCCCAGGTTGCGCGTGAGTTCGAACACGGTGTTGAGGCGGGACAACTGCAGGGCCAGAGCCTGGTTCTGGGTGCTCCGCACGGCCTCGGCCCGGCGCCAGGCCAGGAGTGGGGCGCTGATGGAGAGCAGCAGCGGAATGGCATCGGGAACGACGGTTGAGTGCAGGACGAGGTGTCCATAGAGGTCCCCTCCGTGCTGCCAGGGGAGTACCAGCCAGCCTTCGCCAGGATGGGTGGGAAAGGCCGGCGCGGCACCCCGGAGGAACAGCCACTTCCCGCCATCCCACAACCCACCCTGGCGGGCCTTGGCGATGCCCATGGTCGTGATGCCCACCAGGTGGATCAGATCCTCTTCGCTGCCCTGCTCCGGAAAGGTCTCCAGGAAGTCGATGAGCGGGAGCAGCTCCTGGGCCCCTTCCGGGGTCCGCATGGCCAGCTGGCGGAGGCGGTCGAAGGGATTGGTCGCCATGGGGTGGGAACCGGCCCGTTCAGCTGATCTTTTTGATCAGGCAGCACTCGTTGCGGCCAGAGGCTTCATCCGCCTTGAACTGGACTTCGTCCATGAAACGGCTCATCAACAGCAGTCCCAGGCCGCCCTTGCGCGGATGCTTGATGTACTCCTTGGGATCCGGCAGCACCATCTGATCGCCACGGATCCCCAGTCCCGAATGCCAGATATGGATTTCCAGCGCCACCTCGGTGAAGCGCAATTCCAGCTCCACACTGTGTTCACCCTCCCCGCCGTAGGCATGGAGGATCACGTTGGTCACAGCCTCGTCTACGGCAATGCTCACCTTGGCGGCAGCGGCATCATCGAGCCCCGCCACCAGGGCGGCCCGCTTGGCCAGCCCCGTCACCAGGTTCAAATAGCGGGTCTGGCTCGGGATGATGAGCCGGAACTGGGCGTGGTCCATCTTCGCCGCCACCCTAGCCCTTCCGCTCCGGTGCGGCAGCCACCAGGGCCTGCTCTTCGTCGGCGAAGACCCGGTAGAGCTGGGTGAACCCGAGGGTATCGAAGATGGCAAAAACGTTGACCTGAAGGTTGGACAGCAGGATGTCGCCCCCGTGCTCCCGCACGGTTTCAATGAGGCCCATGATCGCGCCCAGACCGGCCGAACTGATGTAGTTGAGATCCTTGCAGTTCAGCAGAATGGTGTAGCGCCCGTCCTGGACCAGTTTTTCCATGGCGTCCTCGAACTCCCGCACGGTATGGGCGTTGATGAACCCGGAGGGAAGCAGCACCGCCACGTCACCCGCCAGCCTGACCGCTATGGAAAGATCCGCCATCCGACGACTCCAAAGAACCTCGGCCATCCTAGCGGTTCCCAGGGAGCCTGTCCAAGCAATTGGAATACCCTGCGCGAATTCTGGCCAGAGGCCAAATCCGTTCGACTCGGTGGGAAACGGCCGGGAATGGGATACCCTTGAGGCCAACCTTTACCGAGCCCCTGATGAGCGCCTCCCCTAACGTGGACCAGCCCCAGAGCGATGCCCTCAGGACCCGGTTGGAGGCGTGGCTCAATCAGCAGAACCAGACCCTTCTGGAAGAGGTCATGGCCACTTGGCAGAATGCCCTGGGCCACTTCCATCCCACGGAGGAGCTGCTGGCGCAGCTGCAGGAATCCGTTCCCGCCGCCGCGGCCTTCACGCCAGCGGGCCATCCGGATCAGGAACTGGCCACGGCTTTGGATCTGCTCGAGGGCGCCACCAGCCAAAGCGATCTGCTCAAGCGGCTGCTGGATGCCCTTGCCCCCCTGGCGGAACGCAGCGCCCTGTTCATTCTCAAACAGGGACTGGCTTCGCTGTACACCCACCGGGGTTTCGAATCGGCAGCGCCCCTGAAGGCGGGCGCCGTGGTGCCCCCGCAGGACCTGGAGTCGCTGATCCAGGGCTCCACCCGTGCCATCCGTCTGAAAGGGCCTGCCTACGTAGCCCTGCTGGCCCCGCTCAGCGGCTTCGAAGCCGCCGATATGGCGATCTTTCCCCTTCGCCACAAGAAGAAATCCGTGGCCCTGGTCCTGGTCGACAGCGGTCTGAGGCAGGCCCTGGACCGCCCCGAGCAAGCCCGGGCCCTGGTCCACGCTGCCTCGGCCATGTTGGCTTCCCTGGCCGCAGGCAAGGAAGAGGAACCCAGGCCCCTTCCGGAACGCGAGTCTCACCCCAGCGCCCCCACTCAGGTGGTACCAGAACCCATCGAGCCGGCTGCCCCGGTGGCGCTGGATCCCCGCACCCGGGCCGCCGCCGAGCGCCTGGCCAGGGTGCTGGTGGGTGACGTCGAACTCTACTTCCCAGCAAAGGTCTCCCAGGCCCGCACCCAGGGGAACCTCTATGGGCAGCTCCGGGATGAACTGGAACGGAGCCGGGCTACTTTCGTGGAAAGGTTTGGCGAAGACGTGGAGCAACAATATCGCATTTTTACTAATACAGTCCTTCAGCAACTGTGTGACGGCCAGGTCTCCAAGCTGGGGGCGGCCCCCTGGGCCTGAGATGCCTTTCTACCCCGGGGGTGACAATCCGGCCCAGTTCTGGTAGAACCTTGTTTCTTTGGGTTTGAACCAGGATGGGTAATGGCAGATCTCGGTAAGAAATTCACATGTTTCCAATGCGCTGCGAAGTTCTACGACTTCGGCAAGCCTGAGGCCATCTGCCCAAAATGCGGCGCCAACCAGAAAACCGCTCCAGCCAAGCCCAAGGTTGTGAAGAAAGAAAAGAGCGTCCACGTGATCGAGGACGACTTCACTCCCGAACCCGAAGCCGAAGTGCTCGAGGAAAGCTTCAGTGAGAGCGGCGTGGCCATCGAACGGGGCCGGGGCGAGGGCTTTGACCCTGGCGATTTGCGCATGGACG
>JAYVRY010000264.1:0-12929 GCA_043775845.1 Acidobacteriota bacterium | reverse complement strand
GACCCCCACCTGGATCACCAGAGTGCGGTCGCCCCGGCGAGAATCTTCGGCCACCTGGTAGATCTGAGTCATGGGGTAGAGGGTGGCGAAGAGAAGGGCGAAGCCGTACGAGGCCAGCAGAATGGCCTGGCTGAAAGGGCGTCCCGTGAGGGCCCACCCCGCCAATGGGGTAAGCAGGCCAAAGCCCACACAGTTAATGATGAGATCCCAGCCGGCCCGGGCCTTGAGGCGCGGCGGTGGCACCGAATACAACACGCTCATGAGGACGCAGCCAAGGTTGATGAGGGCGTAGGGCAGGGGCAGCAGGAAGCCAAGCAGGGTGGCGGCCCCCAGCAGGATCACCGAGAAACCCAGCAGGTGTTCCGGGGGTTTGGGAGGCTCCTTCAGGTAGCCGATGTCGCCTTCATCCTTGTCGAAGGCACTGTTGATGGCCAGCGTGCCGCCATTCATGAGCGCCACGAACACAAACCAGCCCAGGAAAGCCGATCGGCCGGACAGGTTCCAGCCGCTGGCCAGCAGCGTGCCCAGGAGGAAATGGGCCGTCATGATGGGCCATTCCAGCGGTCTCAGGTGCAGGAGATATGGCAGAACCCGGGGGCCGATGAGGCGCTCGAAGAACCGGCGAGCGGGGAAGCGGCCCGTGCTCAAGCGATGCCTTCCCGCCGCAGAGGCTGGACCTCGCCGCCCGGGCGACGGGGTTCCGCCAACGTTTCCATGGCAGCCAGGAGGTGTGGCACGCTGAAATCCGTATCCACACACATGCCGTGGGGCAGAGTCAGGGGGATGACGTAGGAGGGGATCTCCGGCAGCTTGGTGAGGCCCTTGAGCAGGCGGTCCGTGCAACTCACGGCCACGATGAGATCCGGGCGGTATTCGCGGGCATCGCGGTAGGCCTTGTGGCTTCGGTTGGAGATGCGGCCCTCCCAGCGGTTCAGCAAGGCCGCGTTCATGTAGTCGCCCACGGGGCAGAGGCCACAGTCGTAGCAGGCCTGCAGGTCATCCAGGATGCCCGCCTTGCAGCGAGCCATCTGGATGCAGTGGGGCAGCAGAATCAAGGTCCGGCGGGCCCGCCGGGTGCCGAAGGAGTCACGCACCCGCCAGTTGTTATGCCCGCAGTAGGACAGGATCCAGGCATCTTCCTGTCCCAACCACTTGGCCAAGGGGCGGAAGGCATTGGCCCAGAGACTATCCTGGCGGACGATGGCCGTGCGGTTCCTCAGGAAGGCTTCGCCACGAAGGAAACTGGGCCATGTGGCCGCCAGGGCACCCACGCCAGTCAGGATCCACCAACCCCGTCCCATGTCATGCATGGCCGCCGCCAGGAAGGCCAGGGCCGCCAGGGCTAAGGGCACGCCCCTTCGCACCGCCAGGAACAGCAGCCCGCCTTCTTCCGGCAGGGGGCCGGGAGTGGGCAGGGCGCGCGGTTCCTTCACTTGGAAGCTCCAGCAAGGCCAATGATCTTTTTAAGATCATCGTCCTTCCAGCGCAGACCGCCACCGAAGAAGACCGTGCGGAGGTCCTTGTTGCCGATGTCCTGGACACCCGCCTGGATGTAGGCCCCCTTCCAGAACTGGTAGCTGCTGGTGAAGCGGTAGCGCGGATTGGGTTTGTCATCGCGCTTGGAGAAGTCATAGGCCAGCAGGCCGAGCCTCAGCTTGTCACCGTCCAGGGTGCGGAGTTCCACCCCGCCGCCGCCCTTGCCTTCGACGATGCCTGCGGAGAAGACAGCGGGTCCGATGCGCTTGGCGAACTGCGCCGAGGCCGTGAGCGCCCGGTCCATGGTGACGAACTGGGTCTTCTCCGTGACCGTCACGGGCTTGCCAGTGATGGGATCCAGCTGCGTGGTGGTGCGGGTACTTTCGGCAATCTTGCCATCCGGGGTCGAGGCGAAGCCCAGGGCGTACCAGTAGTCCGGACGGGGGGCGATTTCGAGGTCGAGGCCGACGCGGCTGTCGCCACGCTTGCTCCACTGAGCCCCGTTCATGTCGAGCCGGAAGTCCATCTTGTTGAAGCCGCCCAGCAGGCCGTTCACGTTGTCCACGGCCTCGTTGATCTTCTTGACCGTGGTCTCGTCGTTCAGCAACTTGCCGATGGTGCCTTCGCCGCGGTTGAGGCGGTCGGTGAGCACCTTGATGTTGTCGGCCGTGCCCTGGAAGCTCGCGGCCAGCTTGCGCACATCGCCCATGACGCCCTTCAGCTCGGGGCGGTTCTCCTCGAGGATGGCGTTGAGGTTCTTGCCTACGTTCTCGAACTGCTTGGCCATTGCCGGCAGCTTCTCGCGCAGGTCGAGGGTGATGGCTTCCACGTTGGCCATGGTGTGGTTGATGGCACCGTGGTTCTCCTGGGCCATGGAGCGCACTTCCGCTGTGAGAACGCGGATGTTGTCCACGATCTCATCGAGCTTCTGACGGCCCTTCTCGCCACCGATGGAATCGTTGAGGGCCTGGGTGACGCCCTTCACGTTCTTGCCGATGTCAGACAGGGTTTCCATGAGGTTGTCGAGGCTCACGCCGACCTTGCTGGGCAGAGGCTTGTCTTCTGGGAAGAGGCCCTTGGCGCTGTGGCCGGGATCCAGGTCGATGAACTTCTCACCCAGGATGCCGATGGAGCCCAGCGACACGGTGGCGTCTCCGTAAATGGGAACCTCGTTGCCCACGCCCATGGTCAGGCGGGCCTTGCCATTCACCAGGGCGATGGTTCGCACTTCGCCCACCTTCACGCCGGCCACCATGACCTTGCTCTGAAGGCTGAGTCCCGCGACCTGATCGAAGTAGGTGAATCGTTCGGATTGATTGCGCTTGCCATTGAGTTCGAGCTTTTCCGTACGGAAGATGAGCACGGCAGTCAGGACGATGGCGCCGGTGAAAAAGAGGCCAACCTTGGTCTCAAGCTTCATGCATGGGCCTCCTGAACTTTTCTTTTAGGCGGGGGCGGATCCTGGAGGAAGGGGCCATCGGCATCTCCCCTCAGGAACTGCTGGATGACAGGGTGTGGATTGACCTTGAACTGGGCTGGCGTCTCGCAGGCGAGGCACTCGCCGCGGAAGATGAGCGCGATGCGATCGGCGATTTCGAAGGCGGATTTCAGGTCATGGGTGATGGTGATGCTGGTGACGCCCAGTTCATGCTTGAGGTCGAGGATGATGCGGCCAATCACGTCGGTCATCACCGGATCCAGCCCCGTCGTGGGCTCGTCGAAGAGGAGGATCTTCGGCTTCAGGGCAATGGCGCGGGCGAATCCCACGCGCCGCTTCATGCCCCCGGAGAGTTCGGAGGGCTTCAGTTTGTCGGTGCCTTTCATTCCCACCATCGAGAGGCATTCTTCTACCCGCGCCCGGACTTGGTCTTCAGCCATTTTGTGGTGGCGACGCAGACCAAAGGCTACGTTTTCGAAGACCGTCATGGAATCGAACAGGGCCGCCATCTGGAAACACATGCCGATGCTCTGGCGGACTTCGAACAGCTCCTGCCGCGAGAGCTGGGAAATGATCTTCCCCTCGACGGCCACATGCCCGGAATCAGGGGTGAGCAAGCCCATGATGTTGCGGAGCAGCACGGTCTTGCCGGTGCCGGAACCACCCAGGACCACCAGGCTTTCGCCCTCCTGGACCTGCAGGTTCACGTTGGACAGCACGACCTTTGGCCCGAAGGCCTTGGAGAGGTTGACGACATCGATCACGGCCATGTCGTCACACCAACAGCAATTTGGTAAGGAAGAAGTCGGAGATCAAAATCCACAGAGAACTGGTCACCACGCTGCTGGTGGGCGCGTTGCCCACACCCTCGGCGCCTCCCTGCGTGCGGTAGCCCTTCCAGCAGCCCACGAGGGCGATGATCATGCCGAACACGAAGGCCTTGTAGATGGCGATGCGGAGATCCCGGAAAGCCAGCAGCTTGTAGAACTCGTTGCCGTAGACGTAAGCGCTCTGGCCCTCCACGCCGACCAGGATCAGGTAGCCGCCCCAGAAACCGATGTAGACGGAGACCACGGTCAACAAGGGGACTACCAACATGGAAGCCAGCAGGCGCGGCACGAAGAGGTAGTGAATGGGATCTGTGGCCAGGCATTCCAGGGCATCGATCTGCTCGGTGACTTGCATGGTGCCCAGTTCGGCGGCCATGGCGGAACCAATGCGCCCCGAGAGCATGAGGCCCGTGATCACCGGGGCCAGTTCGCGCATGACGGCCAGCCCTTCGACCTGCGAGGCCAGTCCTTCAGCCTGGAATTGCCGGAAACCGAAGGCCAACTGCACGGCGAACACCATGCTCACGGCGAGGCTGGTGAGCACGACCACGGGAATGGAATTCACGCCCACGGATTGGAACTGGTTCAGCAGATTCTTGTAATCGAAGGGGCGTTTGAAGATGGCAGCGAAGGCACGCCCAGCCAGAACGGCGAAATCACCAAACGTGTCCGTGGCTTTCAAAACAGTCGAGCCAACCTTGTCGAATATCGTCAGGACCATGGGTCTCCGAGCCTAAAGAATTAGCTTACCCGAGTCCCCTTTTTCTGCCTCTCGCGAAGCCTCACGGCCCCGCCTTCACTGGAGGTCTGTGGCACCCGGCTGAGGGCCAGTGCATCCGCCGGAACATCCTGGGTAATGGTGCTGCCGGCCCCGATGAGGGCACCGTCGCCGATGACAACGGGGGCCACCAGTTGGGTGTCCGAACCCACGAAGACGTTCCGCCCGATGGTGGTCTTGTGCTTGTGGACACCGTCGTAGTTGCAGGTGATGACGCCGGCTCCAATGTTGGTCTTTTCGCCAATCTCCGTGTCGCCCAGGTAGGCCAGGTGGTTGGCCTTGGCCCCGCGGTGGAGCTTGGCTTTCTTGGTTTCCACGAAGTTGCCCACGTGCACGTCTTCGGCCAGCTCAGTCCCCTCCCGCAGGCGGGCGAAAGGTCCGATCTTGGCGCCAGCGCCCACCGAGGCCTTTTCGATGACGCAGTAGGGGCGGACTTCCACATCGGTTCCCAGCACCGAATCCGTGATGACCGTGCCCTGACCGATGCGGGTGCCTTCGCCCACACGAACCGCGCCTTCCAGCGTCACGCCCGCCTCCAGCAGCACATCCCGATCGAGCCTGACGCGGGGGCCCACCAGGGTGCTTTCCGGATGGAGGAAGGTCACGCCCTCGGCCATCCAGTGTCGCTGGATCAGCTCCCGGGCCGAGGCCTGCAGGGCGGCCTGATCGAAGCGGGAGTTCATGCCCGCCAGTTCTTCCGGCGCGCAGATTTCCACAGCCACGGGAACTTCCTTGGCAGCGGCGGCCACGGCATCCGTGAGGTAGTACTCCTTCTGGGCGTTGTGGTTGGTCAGCCCCAGGAGGGCCTTGCGCAGGGCGGGCCAGGGCAGGGCGTAGGCGCCTCCGTTCACACGGCCGATGGCCAGTTGGGCCGGGGTGGCATCCTTGGCTTCCACAATATCGGCCAGCCGTCCGTCCGGATGCTGGATGACGCGGCCATAGGAACCAGGGGCGTCCAGATCCATGGCCATCAGCAGGCCATGGGCGGTGCAGAGCCGAGCGACCGTGGCGGATGAGGTGAGGGGCACATCCCCGGAGAGGATGACCACTCGGCTCGCGCCCAGGCGATCCAACTCCGGGATACAGGTCTGGAGCGCGTGGCCGGTGCCCAGGGGCTCGCCCTGATCCACGGTGCTCACGGGGCAGGGCAGCAGCCCGGCCTTCTGCCAGGCTTCCAGGGCGGCGATGACCTGATCCTTGCCGTGATGAACCACCACCACGGCTCCTCCCAGCCCTGTCGGCAGCGTCCGCAGGACCCAAAGCAGGGTGGCATCGCCGAGGATCGGATGCAGGACCTTCGGAAGCCGTGATTTCATGCGGGTGCCGAGCCCCGCCGCCATGATGACTGCCACCGTTGACATGCTTCCTCCAGCCACCAGCCTACAACAGCCCCCCGTCCGTCCCATCGGGCTGGTGTAAAAGCGCCAGGAGCGCTTCCAGGAACGTCGCGGCATGGAAGGGTTTGTCGATGAAGCCCAGGCGGCCCAATCCCAGGGCGCTGGGATTGATGGGAAGGGGGTGGCCCATCCCCATGACCACGGTCGGAATGGGATCCTTCTGGAAAGCCCGGAGGGAGCGGTGGAACCGTTCCAGACGCGGTGTGCGCTCCAACACCAACACATCCGGCTGGCGCTGGCTGCGACTCTCGCGCAGCAGACCGCGCAGATCCTCATAGGCCAGGGCCTGCCCGCCGCTCTGCTGAATCAGGGACACCAGGGCTTCCCGTGCCAGCGGATCCTGGTCCACCACCCAGATGTGCCGACCCTCCAGGGCGTGCTCCAGGTCCGGTATGCCCGTGGGACAGGTGGTGGGCAGGTAGACCCTGGGCCGGATGCCACCCTTTAGATCCTGGTCCAGTTCCAGCAGGCCCCCGGCGGCCTGGACGGCCTGCCGCAGCCAAGCCAGCCCGAAGATGGTCTGGATGGGACGGATCTTGCCTCCCTCCGGCCGGACATGCAGGAGTCCGAAGATGCGACTGCCGAGATCCACGGGTTCGAGGATCAGCGCGAGCTGGCCTTCTTTCGAGCGTTCGAGCGCATGAAGCACCAGATGCGTCGCGATGCGTTTCAAGCTGTCGAGGTCCGTGGCCAGGGACAGCTCGGCCGCCTGCAGACGGAGGGATCCACCGGCCGGGAGTATCGCTGATACCGTCGGCACGACTTGAGCCAGGGCCTCCCGACCCTCCAGGGGGGGCGGCATGACCGCCTGGGCCAGGGAGGGATCCAGGCGGGTGGCGGCGGCTCGGGCTTGGTTGGCGGCCACCAGAAGCGGGCCATTCACGACCTTGTTCCGGAACCAGCCCACGGCGGCCGAGAGGGCCAGCACGGCATTGGCCCGTCGGCGCCGGTCATCCTCGGTGCCGCCCTGATCCATGGGGCCACCGCCCCCGAGGGTGAGGGAACCCGCAGCGGTCTCTTTCATCCAGATCAGGGCCATGCCGCGATCGAAGGTACAGGCTTCGAGGCCGACCTGGCGGAAGGTTCCATCCTCGCTGACCTGGGTGGCCTGCACACGGGCCCATCCGTACTGCAGCAGCTGACTGTGCAGGTCCTCCCAGACCGGCGCCTCAGCGCCCTGGAAAATGGCATCCAGGGAAAAGCCCCGTAGCCGGTGCCGGGGCAGTCCGGCCAACTGACTGAAGGGGCCGTTGGATTCCAGGATTCTGCCCTGGGCGTCCACCAGCCACATGGGTTGCCGAGCCGCCAGGCCCAGCACCAACGTGGGTGAGCCTTCCACGGCCTTCTTTTCAAGCAGCGCCAGGGCCAACCGAAGCCCTTCGCCCCGTCCTTCCACCCAGGCGCCCTGGCTGCGCAACCAGCGAAGCTGTTGCAGGGCCACCAGACCCAGCAGAATGCCCGCCAGCAAGGCCGCCGCCCAGGAGAGCCTGGGCTCAGTTACGGGCAGCAGATACTGGGCCAAAGCACCCAAGCCGAGGGCCGCGGCACCCACCACCGGCATGCGGATTTCCAGCTGACTGCCCTTCGTCCAGCGGTAGGCCAGGTCCGAAAAGAGCAGCCACAGCAGGCCTTCCAGGGCGGCACCCACCCAGAAACGGGCCACGTCGTGCCAGGGCAGGTGCAGTCTCAGCAGCAGGAGCACCAGGAAGATCGTGGCTCCGCCAACCCCCAGCGCCAACCGCCGGACGCCCTGCACACCCTCGCGCTGGGCCTGGAGGAACAGCGTGAACCCAAAGAGCGCTCCACCCAGCTGGGAGGTGGGCACGGGTACGCCAGCCAGGCGCGCCCAGGGCAGGGCGAGCATGGTGAGAATGCCGCCCAGGAAGTAGCCGTAGCTGAGGCCGATGCGTCCCTTCCGGCGAAAAATCCAGAACCCCAACCAGGGCGGCAGGGGCAGCAGCAAGGCGGCGATCAGGTCCGCAAAAGCCATGGGTCTTCCTCTAGGGCATTAGCAGCAGGGTCTCACAGAAGGGTGGCGGGCCAGATACCTCGCAGGGCATTCATGCACCAGAGGCGACCCTCCCTGGCCTGGGCCTGGGTGATGCTGCGGCGCTCGACCTGCCAGCCACGCTCCGCAGCCCAGCCGGGAAGATCCAGCCGTTCCGCCAGGCTGGCCACCCGACCTGGTACCAAGGGAAGGCAAAGGATCCCACCGAGCTCTACACCCACGGCGGCAATGGCCGTTTCCGCCAGGGCGTTGTCGGACCAGAACAGCAGCGCGTCTTCCGCGCCGCACTGGCGGGCTTCTTCAAGGATGTCTGTGCCCCAGGGCCCGGACAGCCCCTTGTGCATCACCAGTGGATTGCTCTGGTGAACCTGAAGGGGGTGCGGCCGCCACACCAAACGGTAGGGCTGGGCCGCCACCGGAAGGGGTTCCAGGCGTGCCGTGAGTCGTTTCTCGGTGGGATGCAGAACCAGGCGCAGGGCCGTGTCCAGGGCCACATCCATGGCCACATCCATGGTTGAACCCGTATCCCGGAGCCATGCCTCGATCGGTTCCCGCAGCTCCATCAGCCAGTCCACCGGCTGGTCCATGGCCAAAGCTGCGGCTTCCAGACGATGTAAATGGGCTACGAGGTGCCGAGGGTTCCCGTGGTGCACCGGCAGGGCCGTCCGGGGTTGATGACTGGGGGTCGGCGACGATACGTCAGCCTGAACGGATGCTCCAGGGCCGAACAGCCGAACCTGGTTCATGCCTGCGACGAGGGGTGCGGGTGGGTGCCCCGTCGCCCCGCCAGGCGGATGGCCAGGGTGGCCGCCTCGATGAAATTCAGGGGATCCGCCACCCACTTCCCGGCCTTGTCGAAGGCGGTCCCGTGATCGGGACTGGTGCGGACGAAGGGCAGCCCCAGGGTGAGGTTCACGGCCCGGGTTGGTTCCAGCAGCTTGATGGGGATGAGGCCCTGGTCATGATAGAGCGCCACCACGAGGTCGAACTCCCCTTGGGAGGCCCGGTGGAAGACGCTGTCTGCGGGCAGGGGGCCGAAGAACACGGGAGCGGGGCGAGTGTTCGCACTGGCGTTCGTGGAGAGCACCTCCAGGCCGCGCTGGCCCACCGCGCGATGCTGCGGGCCCCCATCGCGGGCCAGGCTCAGCCCGACCTCTGCATTGGCGTCGTTCTGGACTCGCGGGGGCGTGGCCCTGACGAGGGGCTCATCGACCGGAGAGAAATCCAGGAAGGCCGCCTCAGCCTGGATGATGGCCTCGTCGAGCAGACGTTCTTCCTCGCCGAAGGCACCGTGTTCTCCGGCATGGGGGTTCAGGGCGCACAGGGCCACTCGCAAGTCTGCCTTGCCGGTGAGTTGAATGAACTGTTCCGCGGAGAAGGCCAGGGTCTCGGCCACGCCGTCGGCATCCAGGGTTTCCACCACCGAACGCAGGCTTTGATGCACCGTGTGCAGAACCACGTTGAGACGGGGGCTGACAAAGGCCATCCGGGTGATGGGCGCGCCCGAGAGATCGCGCAGGAATTCCGTGTGCCCGGGGATGTCATAGCCCGCGAGGTGGGCGGCGGACTTGGCCATGGGCAACGTCACGAGGGCGTCCACTTCGCCATGGATGGCCATCATGGCCGCCACACGGATGGCCTCCACGGCGGCCCTGCCTGAGGCAGCGGAATCCACTCCCAGCTCCAACTGGGTGGTGTCGATCTCCGGGGTGGGATCCAACCACAGGATCTCGGCTAGCGCCTGATGGGTCTGGTCACCATTGGGGAACACATGCAGCCGGTGAGCCTGACCACGGAACGAGGTGGGGACAGGGCCCACGGGCTCGATCCAGCGCCAGCCGACTTTTGCCCCGGCTTGGTCCTCGAGCAGATCCACACCCGCCTTGGCGCCCACCACCGTCACATCCATCGAGGCCAGCAGGGTCTGCAGGCTCAAGAGGAGAATTTCCGGGCCGATGCCGCAGGGGTCGCCCAGGCTGATCACGATGTGAGGACGGTGACTCATGGAACCCCCTGCAGGATCAGGCCAGGGTTCAATCGTAGACCGGGATCTCAACCTCGGTGGTGGGGTGTTCTTCCTTCTTGGAGGTGCGGCTGCGGCGGATCCGGGGTTCCTCTTCCTGCTTGTAGATGTATTTGATGTTGTGTTTGGGCACCAGGACGTTGGGTTCCTTGATCCGATTGATCTTCAGGCAGTGCTTGTCATACCACTCGATGACCCCGCGGACTTTCTCGTCATCCTGAAGCACGATCACCATCGGGGTCTTGGACTGCATCTGCTTGAGGTAGTAGAAGCTCTCGGCGTTGGTCTGTTCGGGTGGGGCGATCTTGCGCCGTGGACTGCCAAGTCCCTGTGGGGCTGTCGCTGCCGAGGGGTTGACCGCCGGATTGGGCTCACCATTGGCGGTGGTCGCCGAGGGTAATGGTGTCAAGGCCTCCCCTCCGCCGCCTTTGGGGGGGAGTCCGAGTTTGTCCTTGAGTTCACTGAGGTTAGGTCGGATGAGCTTCCGGTTCATGGTGGATCCTGGCCCAAAGGGCGGTACGGGAATGTCAAAGGCATCGGCCGATGGCCGAACCTCCTTTCATACCCGCACAGTAAATCCCAGGGAAAGAGGGCGTACTAAACGCGCTGAAAGGGGATGAACCACTGTGGCAGGTGCCAAGCGGCCCCTGCAAGGGTGGATGCCCAAATTGTGATGCTTGAAAACTGGGGTGAGTTTACGACTGATCGGGTTCAGGCGCCACGAACTCTTGCTCGGGGTTTCGAGGGATCAGGATCTGAACCTTGGTGCCCCTGCCAGGATGGCTCTCCACCTCGATGCGCCAGCCCATGGCCTCGATGAACTTGTAGACGAGGCTCATGCCTAGGCCTGAACCTTCCTCGAAACTCCCGGCAAAGGGCACGAAGAGTCGATCCAGCTGGTCCAGCGTCATCCCGCAGCCGTTGTCCGTCACGGACAGGCGGATGACCGTTCCGGTTGAGGTGCAAGCCAGTTTTACAGAGGGGCTTTCCACACCTTTGACTGCCTTGCGGGCATTGCTGAGGAGGTTCATGAGGGCCCGGTGCAGGCCCGTGGAATCGGATTGAAGCCACAGATCCGGGACTGGTTCCATCTCGAGGGCCAGGCCATGGGTGCGCGGATCCATTTCCCAGCTGGAGCGAACTTCCTCGAGCACCTTGGGAAGGAACAGGTTCGTGCCACTGGGAGGATCGACCCGGGCGAAATCGAGGAAATCCGAGACGATGGCGCCGACGCGCTGGGTCTCCCGCTCCAGGATACTCAGCACTCGGGCCTGAACCTCCTCGGGGGCGCTCTTGCGTTGCAGCAACTGCACACAGCCGCTGATGGAGGCGAGAGGGTTGCGGAGTTCGTGGGCCAGACCGGCCGTCAGCTGACCGATGGCGGCGAGGCGTTCACTGATGCGGGTACGCTCCTCGAGGGCCTTGAGGTCTGTGAGGTCCTGGAAGAGCAGGAGCTGACCGGATTCGTGGCCCGTTGGATCCCTGAGGGGTGCCAGGTGTCCGCCGAGAATCCTGCGCTCCTTACCGGGGCCTGTCCGTACCACTTCAAAGCGATGCTCCCGACCCTGGCGCCCGGGCAGTTGATCGTCTAGGGGCAGGACCTCCTGGATGAGACAGCCCTGTGCCACTGGGCCTCCCAGGATGGACTCCGCAGCAGGATTTGCAGAGGTGACGCGCCCCATCAGGTCCAGCGTGATCAATCCCGAGTTCATGGATTCCACCACCCGCTGGTGGAGCGCAGACAGTTCACCCACGGTGGCTTCGCTGACGCTAAGGTCAGTCCGCAAGCTTTCGAGGTTCCGGCGAATGAGCACCACCAGCAGCGTGGCGGCAAACACCTGCAGCGAAGCGATGCCCAACAGGAAGGAGAGTCGCCCCTGGTCGGCATCCGTGATGAGTCCCGAGAGGCCGAAGGGTGGAAGGAGGTTGAAAGCGAACCCGAGCACCAGCGCCAGATGGGAGACCGAAGACGCGACCCCAACCCACACGATTTCCGTGGTCCTCAAGTAGAAAGCCGAGGCCAGCACCGGGAAGATGTACAGGGTGGCGAAGCGCTCTTGGGCCACGCCGTGGAAGGCGATGACCAGGGTGACCAGTACGAGATCCAGGGCCAGATTCCAGCGGATCCACGGCAGGCGCGGCAAGGGGAACAGCTGCCCGGAGCTGCGCAGTCCGCGAGCGGCTTCCCAGGAGGCCTCCACCAGCATCATCCCCAGGAGGATCAGGTAGGCCGCCTCGCCCGGACCATCGGCCTGGCCTTCAGCAGGCAGCGCCATATGGACCACCAGCAGGCCGAAGGTGGCGAAAAGGCGGAAGGAGAGGGGAAGGAAGGGGGCGCTGAGATCGGATACGCCCAACCTGCCCAGGGTGCGCTGGAGCATGGCCACCATGGTGCCCGAATCTGCCATCCTATGGGCGTGTCTAACGCCGCCTCATCCACTCCCTCCCTTCGGGCCGCCGGCATGCGGCAGACCCCTCAACGGGAGGGGATCCTCCATGTTCTGAAGGAATCCGACCGTCCGCTGACTGTCGAAGAGATCTGGGAGCGCATGCCGGAGCGGCGTTCAGGTCTACCAACGGTCTACCGGAACCTTGAACGTTTCGTGCGTGAGGGCTGGGCCGAAAGCATTCTGGGCGTCGACCAGATGATGCGTTTTGTCCGTTGCGACTCCCGCCACCACCATCACCACCTCCAGTGCGAGCGTTGCAGCCGCACGGTGGAAGTGGATGCCTGCGGCCTGGAAGAGTCGCTGCGAAACCTCGAGTCTCTATCCGGGTTCAAGATCACCCGCCATCAGCTCATGCTGTTTGGACTCTGTTCGACCTGTGCCGCCGAAAAAGACCGTTGACCAGACTTCGTCCCATTGCTAATCTTAGGTTTCACGCGGGTGTAACTCAGTGGTAGAGTGCAACCTTGCCAAGGTTGAAGTCGTGGGTTCAAATCCCATCACCCGCTCCACTTCCCGGGCCGCGAAAGCG
>JAYVRY010000263.1:0-13057 GCA_043775845.1 Acidobacteriota bacterium | reverse complement strand
TTGGCGCCGTCCAGCACATCCTCCCTGGTGCGCTGGGCCTGAGCAGGGTCTCGCGGAAGATGCGGTCCTGATCCTGGTACTGGCGCAGGCGTTCGCGGCTGTCGAGGATTTCCTCTTTCAGCTTCTGGTTCTCGGCCAGGACCTCTTCCCACTCCCCGGCGATTTCGTGCAGGAAGGTGCGGACCTCGGATTCATCAAGGCCCCGGAAGACCTTCTCGAATTCCCGGCGCTGGATATCAAGCGGGGTGTACTTCATGACGCCTCCGTTTAGGACCGTGCTGCCGTCTCAAAAACGGTTTTGATGAGTTGGAGGAGTAACACCGCGATGAGGATGTCAAAGCTGAAGCCGCCAATGGGCGGGATGATGGCTCGAATGGGGTGAAGAATGGGATCTGTGACCTTATGCAGCCATTGGACCCATTTATTTCTTGGATCGATGGGAAACCATGAAAGCAAGGCCGTGGCAATCAGCAGCCATATGACGGCGGTGATGAGGTGCTCGGCAAGTCTGAAGAGAAGAGGCATGGGCAGGATCCTGGGAACCTGTTCATCATAGCTGGGAGTGAGGCTCATCCATGCGCATTGGCATCTCCTGCTACAGCACCTTCGGCGGATCAGGCGTCGTGGCCACCGAAGTGGGCAAGGCTCTGGCTGCCCGGGGCCACGAAGTCCACATCCTCAGCCCCAGCCTGCCCCCACGCCTGGTGGGCTTCGAGGATCGCATCAATTTCCACGAAGTGCGGGCCAGCCCCTATCCCTTGTTCGAGGATGCCCCCTATTCCATCGCCCTGGGTTCGAAGATGGCCGACGTAGCCGAGCACTACAACCTGGACATCATCCATGCCCACTACGCCATTCCGCACGCCATGGCGGCCCTGCTGGCGCGGATGGCCGTGCCGCGCCTGAAGGTGGTCACCACCCTCCATGGCACGGATATCACGGTGGTGGGCAGCGATCCCAGCTATCTGCCCATGGTGAAAATGGCCATTCGGGAAAGCGATGGCGTCACGGCCGTGTCCGAATACCTGCGCCAGGAGACCATTCGCACCTTTCAGGTGGACTCCCTCATCGATGTCATCGGCAACTTCGTGGAACCTCCGGGCCAGGAGCGGCCCGACTGCCGCGCCTGGTTGGCTCCCAAGGCCGCCTTCGTGTTGACTCACATTTCCAATTTCCGCCCGGTGAAGCGGGTCATGGATGTGCTCAAGGTTTTTGAATTGGTCCGCAAGAAGGTTCCGGTCCGCCTGGTGATGGTGGGGGATGGCCCTGATCGCGTGGAAGCCGAAGCCTTCTGCCGGGACCGGGGCTTCAGTGCGGAAGTCCGCTTCACGGGCAAACAGCTGGACATCGGCACCGTGCTGGCCTGTTCGGACCTCTTCATCCTTCCCAGCGCCACAGAGAGTTTCGGCCTGGCCGCCCTGGAGGCCATGGGCCACCGGGTGCCGGTCATCGCCAGCCGTGTGGGCGGGCTGCCCGAAGTGATCCGCCACGGCGTGGATGGCTACCTCGAGGCCTTGGGCGATGTGGAGGCCATGGCCGCCGATGCCGTGAAGCTGCTCCAGAACGAGGAACTGCGCATCTCCATGGGCGAGGCCGCCCGAGAACGCGCCCTAGGCACCTTCGCCGAGGGGCCCATCGTGGATCAATACGAGGCGCTGTACCGACGGGTGCTCGGACAAGGTTGAGGCAGAGTCTTGTCGGCCTTAGGAGCTGGCGTCCATCCCCAGTAACCGTTCTGAAGCCTCCATGGCCAGGCTCACCAGGCTGGAGAGGAAGGCGGCGAATTGCAGTTCCTCCGGCTGCCAGGTGCGCCGGGGGCCCGTGTGTTCCAGGCAGACCACGCCGACCAATCGATCTCCGCACTTGATGGGCACATCCAGCATGGAGGTGATGCGCAGGGGGATGAGGTAGCCCTGCGCGAATTCCCGGGTGCGGGGGTCATGAACGGCATCATCGGCAGCCACCACCCGGCCCCGTTCGATCTCGGCGAAGTAGGCGGGGTAATGCGAAGCCATGAGTTTGGCGCCCTCACCATGCAGGCTTTCGATGCTGTCGAAGATGCAGGCACAGATCATGTTGGTCCGAAGCTCATCCAGCATCCAGATGCTGACCCTCTGGACCTCGATGGACAGGGCCGCCATGCGGGTGATGTCGCAGAGGGCAGCCGTCAGATCCCCGGACACCAGGGACTTGTGGCGCGTGAGCAAGGTCATGGCCAAGAGCAGCCGGTTGAGGAAGCCCTCCTTGGCCACGAGCCGCCGGTTTTCGCGGAGCAGCAGGTCCATGGATTCCGCTGTCGAGTCCATGGGAGCGATCCGGCTTACATCAATGTCATTGGCTGGGTTGTGCACTGGGATCCCTGGGAATGGAGGCACTGCCAGTCTGCTCCCCCGCGAGGCCCGGCCACCATGTCCGCCGTCACAGCCTCAGCCTCAACGGAGAGTCGTAAACCCCCTTATTGCAACTCTATGAAAAAAACTTAACGAAAATTCATATGGATGTGACCAGGCTCACGGGAGCACTGGCCGTCCCACCCCACTTGTGCCTCATTCCGCCAGGGCCGGTGTTGGAGCCGGTGGTTGCAGGAAGCTGAGGCCCCAGGCCAGTCCCACCACGGCCACGCAGCCGATGAGGTTGTACCAAAGGAAGGAGATGCTGGTGAACTTGAAGCAAAGGAGCACGCCGACTTCCGCCACCAGGGCCGCGTAGAAGGCCGTGCCGCCGCGCACCCGCTTGACGTAGAAGGCCGTGATGAAGATGCCGAGGATGGTGCCGTAGAAGAGCGATCCGAGGATGTTCACGGCCTCGATGAGCGAACCCAGCCGGGCGGCGTACTCCGCGAAGGCCATGGCGAAGCAGCCCCAGGCAAAGGTGGCGGCACGACCCACCCAGACTTCGCGCCGACCCTCATGTTGGCCCTCGTGTTGGCCCTGGCTGCCGCCGATGAGCCGCCGCCAAAGATCGACGACGGTGGTGGCGCCCAGGGCACTGATCTCGCCCGACATGGAGGACATGGAACCTGAAAATACGGCCGCGATGACGAGGCCCACCAAACCGGCAGGCAGGACACCCAGCACATAGGCCAGGAAGATGTAGTTCGTGTCGCTGGGGTTGGTGCCAGGATTGGCCTTCTTGATGAGGGCCACGCCCTCATGCCGGATCGCTTCGCTCTCGGCGTGAGCTTGCAAGAGCTGGTGCTTGGTTGCCGCGATCGTGGCGGCGTCCCCGGCATGCCGGGCGCTCACGTAGGCCTCAGCCCGCTGGGTCTGGGCGGTCCGGGCCTGGGCGAACCTTCCTTCGAGTGCACGGTAGGCTACGGCGTCGGGGCCAGCCATCACCTGCTTCACGGGGCCCGGATTGAAGAACAAGGGCGGCGTGTGGAACTGGTAGAAGACGAACACCAGCGCGCCCAGCAGCAGGATGAGGAACTGCATGGGCACCTTGATCACGCCGTTCATCAGCAAGCCCAGGCGGCTTTGCGTGACGGAGCTGCCCGCCAGGTAGCGCTGCACCTGGGACTGGTCCGTGCCGAAGTAGGACAGCATGAGGAAGGTGCCGCCGATGAGGCCCGACCAAAGGTTGTAGCGGCTGTTGGGATCGAAATGCGTGTCGATGGCATTGAGGCGACCCAGACCACCTGCCACATGCAGAGCATCGCTGAAGCTCACGTGGGCAGGCAATCGGTGGGCCGTCATCACCCCCGCCAGGATCATCCCGAAGGCGATGATGACCATCTGGGAACTGTGAGCCCAGGCCACGGCTTTGGTGCCGCCCACCACGGTGTAGATCATCACCAGGGTGCCCACCAGCAGGATGTTGGCGTGAAGGCTCCAGCCCAGCAGCACCGATAGCACCAGGGCCGGGGCAAAGATGGTGAGGCCCACGGCCAGGCCCCGCTGAATGAGGAAGAGGATCGCCGCCAGGAGGCGGGTCTTCAGGTCGAAGCGGTCTTCGAGAATCTCGTAGGCCGTGGATACCTTGAGCCGGTGGTAGAGGGGGATGATCGTGACCGAGAGAATGACGGCCGCAATGGGCAGGCCGAAGTAGAACTGCACGAAGCGCATGCCATCCACGTAGGCCTGGCCCGGTGTGGACAGGAAGGTGATGGCGCTGGTTTGCGTGGCGATGATGGAGAGGCCGATGAGCCACCAGCGGTGATCGCGGCCCCCGCCGATGTAGCCCTCGCCCGTCTTGGCGCCACGGCCCTTGTAGAGGCCCCACAGCACCACGAAGAGCAGGGCGAAGCCGAGAACGAACCAGTCGAGGCGGCTCATGAGTAAAACCAGGAGAAGAAGGCGAAGCCCAGGATGCAAAGCAGGAGCGCGCCCAGCACCACCGCGTAGATTCGATGCCAGGAACCGAGGACAGGAGGAACCGGTTCAGTCATGGGCGTGTCCCAGGGCCAATAGATTGGCGAAAAGGCGCGTGGCGCCAGGCACGCCATCGGGCAGCTGGCGGAAGAAGGAAATGCCGGTGTAGGCGTAGTGTCCCTTCCCGTGCTGGGTCACGATGAGGGCGCCGCCATCCTCGGGCTCGCCGGGATCACTCATGCCCATGAGCGCCGTGTAGCGGGCATCCCACCCTTCGGCATGATAGAGGCTGCGCTCCTGTACCCAGCCTTCGAAATCCTTGGCGCTCAGTTCATTGGGCCAGTGGAAGAGCTGATGCTCGGGCTTCAGCAGGTGGACCGGCGTTGTCTCCACGGTGACGCGCTTGCGGCCCACCTTGAAGGGATAGGGCCCGATGGCGTCGGTGACCATGGCGGCGTTGATGCCGGGAAAGCCCGTGTTCACGGTGTAAAGCACCACCTCGGTGCCGCCCGCCGCCACGTAAGCATGCAACCGATCCTTGAGCGTCAGCAGGGCCTGGCGGGTGTTGTAGGCGCGGATGCCCAGCACAATGGCGTCGAAGCGGGCTAGATCTTCGCGGGCCAGGGCTTCGTCCGTCAGTAGCTCTACTTCATAACCGATGCGGCGGAGGGCCTGGGGAATCTCGTCGCCGGCGCCCATCACGTAGCCGATGCGGTGGCCGTTGTGTTTCAGATCGAAGCGCTCCAGGCGCACCTTGGCCTCGGGCAGGTGGGTCTGCAGGGGGATGTGGGGGTGATCCAGCTTCACGCGGCCATGGGCCGACGCGAAGCCCGCGCCCGTGTCTACCTCGGCCCGCAGCTCACCGGAACAAGTCGTGGCGGGCGGGGTGATGCGGAAGCTGAGATCCAACTCCTCACCGGCGCGGGTGAGCGTGACGGAGCGTTCCTGCGGCTCGACCTTCCAGCCCTCCGGAACCCGCAGACGAACCCGGCCGGAGGCTGAAGCGGCCCCGCCGATGGCCTTCAGGTGGAGTTCCTTCGGGGCGGGACCATCGAAGACCTGCACACTTTCGACAAAATTCACCAGCACGGCAGGCACCACGGCCAGGGGCTGGTAGCGTTCGCCCAGGACCGGATCGCGAAACCGGAACTGCACGGGCACCACCACCTCGAAGGCACCCTCGGCGGTGGCCAAGCGGGCCCGAAGGCGGAAGGGCGCGGGCGATTCAGGCAGGCCCGCCCAGGCCTCAGCGCCAGGGCCACCCAGCCAGTGCGGCTGGCTCAGGGGCGTGCCGCTGGGCACGGTGAACGCAAAGGTGTCCTTCTTCGGCAGGTTGTCGGTGAGGGCCTTGCCATCCTTGCGAAGCTCCACGCTGCGGACCCCTTCGGGCGCCACGGTTTCCAGCGTGAGGGATTCCAGCGCGAGGACGCTGCCTCCGCGCGCCAGCACGGCGGTGTTCACCGTGAGCTTGTCGCCGATGGCGGCGCTTTGGCGATCGGCGATGGCTTCCACCCAAAGACCGGCTGCGGCCCGAAGGGTTTCTTCCAGTTCCCGGGCCTTGGCCTGCACGAGGGGTTCGGCCTGAAGGTTCGCTGGCAAGGCTCGCAGGGCCTGGAGGGCGCGCTGCAGGCTGGGCAGGACCGAGGCCGGATGCTCTGATTTGAACTCCTTTCGGGCCTGGGATAGCAGGACTGCCAGATCGCGAGTGCCGGGGAAGCGGGACCAGGTGAGGTCCACGCCTTCGAACAGATCCTTCTTGGTAGGCGTGCCGGCCAGCAGCTCGAAGGTTTCTTCCCGGGCGCCCCGCTGGGCCAGGACGCCAAAGCCCTGGCTGCGGTGCTGACTGCGGCTTTCGGCGGCCAGCTCGCCATAGGACTTGCCCTGCAGGGAATCGAAGGCGCCCACATCCAGGGTGGGACTGCCGGGGGAAGGCTTGGGGGCGTCGTCGCTGAAACGGAAGTGGTTCCAGAGCAGCCGTGTGGCCTGCCAAGGCCGCAAGCCTGTGTTGAGTTGTTCAGGGAAACGAGCCGGATCCGCAGCGGCCTTGAAGGCCTCGATGGCCAGCATGGCCGAGGCCGTATGGTGGCCGTGGCCCGCCCTTTCGTCGGGCGGGAAGCGGGTGAGGATCACGTCGGGCCGGAAGGCGCGGATGGTGCGCACTACATCGCCCAGCACCTGGTCGTGGTTCCAGATCCGCAGGGATTCCTCGGCGGTCTTCGAGAAACCAAAGTCCACGGCGGAGGTAAAGAACTGCTCGGCGCCATCGATGCGCCGCGCTGCGCAAAGCTCCTGCGTGCGGATGGCCGCGAGGCCATCGCCCAGTTCGGGGCCAATGAGGTTCTGCCCGCCACCGCCCCGGGTCATGGAGAGGTAGGCCGCCCGCAGGTTGCGCCCCTTCGAAAAGGTGGCCAACACGGCGGTGTTTTCGTCATCGGGGTGGGCGGCGATGTAGAGCACGCTGCCCAGGGTCTGCAGGCGATCGAGCTGCTTTTGCAGTTCCGCCGCATCGCGCACGGGGACCTGGGCCTGAAGCCAGGGTAGGACCAGGAAGCCCAGAAGGAGGGGGACCAGGCTCATTCGCGTGAAGGGCAAGGGGGCTCCTGGAAGGGGAGGGTCAGCATAACGCTGCCTGGGAGTGTCAATGAAACCTGGGCTTTGATTGTTCCACCGGTTCTACTCGCACCTCAATGGCCAAGGGACAAAGGGTGCCATTCACGGGGCCAACCGTGCCGGGGGAATCAGCCCTTCAATCCCGAGTAGGCCAGGATGAACCCGGCGATGGCGCCCGGATCATTCAGATCCAGCCTGGGGATCTTCAGGTCTGGAAGATGGCCATCGCTGGCCACGGCCACGATTTCGGGATCGTCAGGGCAGAGCAGGGGCTTGCCCTCGGACTCGCGATGAATTTCCAGTTTGGGGTGATGGTGGGTCTTGAAGCCCTCGATCAGGAGCAGGTCCACGGGGGTCATGCGCTCGATGAGGCACTCGATGCTGGGCTCGGGTTCTTCCCGCAGTTCATGCATGAGCACCCAGCGCGAGGAAGTCACCACCAGCACTTCCGAAGCCCCGGCCTCGCGATGCCGGAAGGAATCCTTCCCCGGCTTGTCCACGTCAAAGCGGTGATGAGCGTGTTTCATGGTGGACACACGAAAGCCCTGGGCCGTGATAAGGGGAAGCACCTGCACCAACAGGCTGGTCTTCCCGCTGCCGCTCCAGCCCACGATGCCCATCACCCTCATCGGTGCTTCCTCCAAACCATCAGTGGATCATGTCCGGCGCCAGGTTGGCAGGGCAACCTGGCGTGGAACAAAGACCTTTAGGATGTCCATGCATCGAAGAGGCTCGGCTCCGCCACCTGGGAAATGGGCTGGGGATGAGCCAGGTAATCCACTGCCTTCACCAGGGCACCGGCCCGGATGCCCATCAGGCGCAGCCGCCGGTCCAGTGTCACGCGTTTCAGGGAAGCCCGGGCGGCATCCCGCAGGGACATGGCATCCGCGATGGGCACTGGCAGCGTGTGATCGCGGGTGACCGTGGTGAAGTCCTCGTAGCGGAGCTTGATGCCGATGGTGTGGGTGAGGTAGCCCTTGCGATCCAGATCGGCGGCCAGCTTTTCACAGAGATCCAGCAGGATGCGGGAGAGTGCCTCCCGGTCCAGGCGCGGATGCAGGTCCCGTTCGAAGGTGGTCTCACGGCTGATGGATTTGGGTTCCCGCGAAACCGTTAAAGGACGGTCGTCCCGGCCGTGGGAAGCCTCATGCAACCAGGCACCGTAGCTCCGCCCGAAGTGTTCCACCAGCCAGGCGGGCTCAGCCTTGGCAAGGTCCCCGATGGTATGGATGTGAAGGGCTTCCAGCCTGACGCTAGCCTTGGGCCCGATCCCGTTGATGGCGCGGCAGGGCAGGGGCCAGATGCGGGTCGGGATGTCCTCGTAGCCGAGGATCGTCACCCCATCTGGTTTCTGCAGCTCGGAGGCCAGCTTGGAGAGCAGCTTGTTGGGCGTGATGCCAATGGAACAGGTGAGGCCCGTGGCCTCCTTGACCGCAGCCTTGAGTTGATGCGCCAGCGCCAGCGACTCGCCAGGAATCTCGGTCAGATCCAGATAGATCTCATCAATCCCCCGATCCTCCATGAGCGGCGCGATCTCCGCCACGGCCGCCTTGAAAGCCCGCGAGGCCTTGCTGTAGGCCTCGAAATGCGCGGCCAGCAGGATGGCTTCAGGCGCCAACGCTGCCGCCTTCATAAGCCCCATGCCACTGTGCACGCCGAAGGCGCGGGCCTCATAGGTGGCCGTGGTGGCCACGCCCCGGCCCTTGTAATCCTTCAGTCGTGGGTGGTCCTGGCCGGGTGTTGTGGCCCTGGCCCGTCGGCCTCCAACGACGACAGGAAGGCCCTTCAGCTCCGGATGCTCCAGCAGCTCCACCGAGGCGAAAAACGCATCCATGTCCAGGTGGGCGATGCGACGGGGGAGGGCGCTTGCGCTTCCTTCCACTGGCATTCAGGGCAACCGCGCCAATGCCATGGCCCTGTCCAGAACCTCGTCCTTGCTCGCGCGAATGCCCCCGATCGTATGGGATTGCAACACCTCTGGGACGATCCCCACCGCCTGGAGCTGACTCCCATCGCGGTTGCGGGTGTTCATGCCCGTGAAAGTAACCATGAACTGCGGGTTCCCCGAACCCCAGAGGAGGCGGATCTCATTGATGTTGCCATTGGCCCCGTGGCTTGGCTCGCCAATGAGGGTCGCGCTATGGGTGTACTGGATCTTCCCGAGCTGGGTCTCCCCCGCGCTCTGCGTGTGGCGGTTCATCAACACATATTTGCGGGCGGTGAGGGTCGGCGTCATGGAATGCAACGCCCAGGAATCGTCCTGGTCGGTCATGTGCTGCTGGAAGGGCTCGCGGTAATGGCCGGTGCGCATTCGCGGGGACAACACATCCTGCGTGCTGAAATAACTGACCAAGGACTTGGTGCCTCCGGTGGCGGCTTCGCTGAATTCCATGCGTGCGTCAAAAATGATCGCCTTGGCGCCCTGAAGCTGGGGAACCAGACTTGCCACATCCGTGGGGCGCGCCACATTCACATAGAAGATTCCGGGTTCAAGCTCGGCCAAGGCCGGGCCGCTGTCGGCCAGTCGCTCTGCGCCGTACTTCGAAACGGTTTCCGTGAAGCCCAGGCTGAGGTCTCGGTGGCTCCCATCCGCCTTTTCCACGGTGTAGGTGTGCGAGGGATTGGGGGGACCGTAACTGAGGAACACCCTGGTGGCGTAGATCAGGCGCTTGCTCTCTTCCAGCGGCACATAGGGCGTCAAATTCCCGAGCACGGCCTCCATGGGTTGGCCATCACGGGATAGGAGGACATCACCCACCTGGAACCCTGCGGCATCCACACTCGGGCTGACCCACGTGACGACCACCTTGTTCTCGTAATATTCCAGCGCCACCGGTAAGTGGTTGTCCGTGGGCTCGGTGGCCCAATCCACCCACGTGTGGCCATCGCGCAATTTCGCCACGACTTTGCGGAGGGTCCAGGCAAAGGCGCTGACATCCTGGGCCGGGGCTGACCAATCCAGACCATCTTTCAGGAACGCATCCATGTCGGTAGGCACATCGGCCAAATAATAGGGATGGAAGTTGGTGATCGCACCGTACAGCAAAGCCACGGCCCCATAGCGGGCATAAACGTTGTCCGCCTGGAGAGGGAAGGTCACATCAGGGCGGAAGGGGCCACGCCCTGGCGGAATGGCTTTGCCGTTTTCGGCGCCCAGGATCATCGGGATGTCCAAGGTGATGCCGGCTCCAATCTCGACATGAAATGCCTTTTGCGTGGGGAATTCCGGCGGGACCGCGCTTGTCTTGGCAAAGACCCGCCCGCTGGAAAAGGGTGCCGTTCCTGGGCTGTACCAATCCTCCAGGGCCTGGTCGATGCTGGCACCAATATGTTGCCAGGCGACGATCTGAGTCCCATCCACCGGGGCCAGTACCCGGGTGCCATTGATGGACATCGTCGGGGCGATGGGATGAAACAGCCCGCGCAAAACCGTGGCGAATTCCGAGCTGTTCCGCGCCCCTTCGATGGCCATCATCGCTGCTGTGGCGAAGGTGTCCCAGTTGGTTAGGGCGGCTTCCTCGCTCGGATGGTAATAGCGGACAACCGCCATGGCCTTGGCGAGGGCCATCTGCTGGGCGCGGTAGGTCGCTGTGTCGGCTTTCAAAGCCGGGGTGTAATTCACGGTTGGAATGGCATCGAGTGGGTTGGGGGCAGGGTCGTCCTTCCCCTTCGTTCCATGGCTGCAGCAGAGGACACCCAACAGGGTCCCGAGACACAGTGCGCGGCGAAGGTTGACGAATGTCCGCATAACTTCTTCCTTTGATTTTGATTCATCCTGGAAGAAGGCGCGTTCCACGGCAAGAGGTCTTGTTGTCGCTCTTCTCCAGAGCGGAAGATCGGCCTCTCCAACGAACCATTCAGCACCGTCAGACTCCCACGAGTCCTCTCGCGGATCGACGCCGGATCAGGGTGCGGCGTACGCGTCTGACGATCCACCAGGTCAATGCCCCGAGGACCGCAACGACCAGAACCATACCTGCCAACACCAGTTTGATCAGGGTCGGCAGTCGCCATCCGTTCCCCAGGCCTTGGGGGGCGTTCACAAATCCGGAGTGGTCAGCATGGCCAGTATCGAAGAAACTCACCGCCATGGTTTGAAATGCCTCTGGCTGTTCAGCGAACAGATCCAGATGCGACTTGCCCTGGAGGATAATCTGCCTGCCGTGTCGCAGGATCGGCATCAATTCATGGGTCGCGAGCTGTGCAGGCGTCGACACGTCCAGGGTGCCGCTCACCAGCAGCGTGTCCACATCGCTGGGCTGGAGGTGGTGCAGGTCTTCGCTGGCCTGCGCCTCAGGCCAGGGACATCCTTCCGTCAGAGGCCCCCAAATCAACTCGGAAAGCGGCGCGCCCAAGATGGCACCTTGAGGTCGGGCCTCCCTGGTGTAGTCCCGCCCCGGCTGATGGTCGAGAACGCCCTTGCAGTAAAGGTCTCCCATGGGCCTGTCACCCTGACGCCGCCCCATCATGGTCATGGCCATCGAGAGGGCGGCGAGGCCACTGGCGTCGCCCCGGTCCGCTGCCGCGTAGGCATCCAGGGCCATGGCGGCGGATTTGCGGGAGTAGAGCAGCATGAAAGCCAAGGTTCTGACCTTGCCGGGGTCGATGGGAATCCCCAGCCAATGCTTCGGCATGGCCTGGTTGACCCTGCGCAGGGCACCCACCAGATCGGGGCATGTGGCGGCGCGACGCTCATCCTGGGCCCAGAGTCGGGCATAGTCCTGGACGACCTGATCGGTGAGCACCGGGTCGAAGAAGAACCGTCCGGGCGGGTTGGCACCCACCAGCAGGGAACGGCTGACCCGTTGGGGATAACGCTGGGCATAGAGGAGGGCCAGGCGCGTGCCGTAGCTGAAGCCCAGAAGATGGATGCGTTCGTAGCCCAGCGCTTTGCGGGCGGCCTCGATGTCCTCGAGCACTTCCGCCACAGAGTAGCCCTCCAGATCAACGCCCTCGGATCGCAACCGGGCCACACTGCGCTCCATGGCCTGATGAATCCGGGCCCGCATCGTCGCCCCCAACAAGTCACCGGTGGGTTCAAGTTCGGCCTGGGCGATCTCCGGACAGCGCAGGATCACTGAACCATCCGCGCCCCGGTAACCCAACGAAATAACGGGATGGCCGGCCAGGATTCCCTCGGCCCAAAGGGGGATCTCTTCCACGTCGTTTGAGGACCCTGGACCTCCACCGAGGAAGAAGACCGGCACCCCTTGAGGATTGCCTGCCCCGGTGACCCTCTTTAGGGGGAGCCGGAGCAGCCGAGCTCCTGGACGATGCCGATTCTCCGGAACGGACAAATCCCAGCGCTCCAATTGAAACGATGAAGCCTTTCGCTCCCCAGGCATCTGGCCCAGGCTGACCGGCCCGGTTTGAGCCAGGAGCAGGCTGCAACTGGCGAGCACAGCCCATGCAACCCCTTTGAGGCGAGGGAAACCCCAGGTCAGGAGCGTAGGCACCTTCATTTCGCGACCTCCACCTGGGCATGGATGAGGTGGATCCCAAAGCACGCGGAGTGCGTAGTCTGAAACGCCAGGGCCGGGATGAACCGGAAGTGCGCGTGGGCGAGGTGCATGGAACGTCCTTCATCGAGGGTGGTGGGGGAGACATTCGGGTTCAGCAAACAAGGCATGGGACGACCCAAAGGGACGCAGGGATGCCCAAAACCTACCCTTAGGCCCGGGGCATCGTGGGCCGAATCGGCGACAAGTCCGCCCAGGCCGACAACCGCTCCTTTCCACCGGCCAACGGCTCCTCTCGGGCATTGAATCCGAGAGTGGTTCCCTCAGGGGCGGACAAGAGCAGATCGGGCCGAAGCTCCGATCTGCTCTTGTACCCTCTTGGGCCCCACCCATGGCCGCGAAGGGGCCAACGCACGTGCTGGACTGGCCACGGCGACTCGAAGAGACCAGGAGGTGATGGCGAGGGTGAGCACCACCCGGGGCGATGGGAGGTCGGCACACGCTATTTTTTTGTTCGAAAGGATACGGGATGGCTACGATGGGTATTTTTTGGGTCACGAATCGTTTGTAAGTGTTGAACGAGCGACGACAGCAAAAAAGCCCCGGGACTCAGCATCCACGAGGCTTCGCGATCGGTGGTGGCTGGAGCAGGACTCGAACTGGCGCGTGGCTGGCCAC
>JAYVRY010000262.1:0-13060 GCA_043775845.1 Acidobacteriota bacterium | reverse complement strand
CTCTCGCTGGGCCGGGGTGGCTCGGACCACAGCGCGGCCCTGGCCGCCGCAGCGCTGGGTGCGGACCTGCTGGAAATCTGGACCGATGTGGCGGGGCTTTATAGTGCCGATCCCTCGCTGGTGCCCGATGCCTTCCCGCTGCCCGAGGCCAGCTTCGAAGAGGCCATGGAACTGTCCTACTTCGGCGCGAAGGTGCTCCATCCGAAAACGATTCCACCGGTGCGCGAACGCGGCATTCCCGTGCGCGTGTGCAGCAGCTTCGATCCCCAGCATCCCGGCACCGTGATCCGCGAGGCCGTGCCGCCACCGCCCAGCGGCGTGCGCGGCATCTCCTTCCTGCGCGATCTCTCGGTCGTGAACCTCACGGGCCCGGGCATGCCAGGCGTGCCGGGTATCGCGGGCCGCGTGTTCGGCGCCCTGGCCCGCAAGAGCATCTCCGTGGTGCTCATCACGCAGAGCTCGTCAGAACTCTCCATCTGTTTCGCCGTGCGGCGCATGGATGGCCCCGCCGCCGTGGAAGCCATCCAGGAAGCCTTCCCGGCGGAGTTGTCTGCGGGCTTCATCGATCCCGTGGATCTGCGCACAGGGCTGGCCGTGCTCAGCATCGTGGGCGACGGCATGCGCACGCGGCCTGGCATCGCCGGCACGTTTTTCGACGCACTGTCCGAGGTGGGCTGCAACGTGGTGGCCATCGCCCAGGGCGCCAGCGAGCGCATCATCTCTGCGGTGGTCGATGAAGCCGACGGTGCCCGCGCCATGGCCCACATCCACCGCCGTTTCTTTCAGGCGCGCGTGCTGCTGGATGTGCACCTACTCGGTGCGGGCAACGTGGGCGGCAGCCTGCTGGGCCAGATCCAGCGTCAGCACGCCAAGCTGCTGGCTCAGGGGTTGGACCTGCGCGTGGCCACCGTGGCCACCAGCAAGCGCATGACCATCGACACGCACGGCATTGACCTCGATCATTGGCGCGAGGCCTTGGCCCAGGGCGGGGCGACGGATTTGGACCACCTGCTGGACACGGTGCGCAGCGGCCCGCCCTCCATGTCCGTGCTGGTGGATTGCAGCACCAGCGGTGAGCTCGCGGCCCGCTACCTCGACATGTTCGATGCGGGGTTCCACGTGGTGGCCGCCAACAAGAAGGCCAACAGCAGCACCCAGGCCTTCCACCATGCGCTGCGCGAACACTCCACCCGCAAGGGCCTGCGCTTCCTCTATGAAGCCAACGTGGGTGCGGGCCTGCCCATCATCGACACCGTGAAGAACCTGGTGATGACCGGCGACCAGGTGCTGCGGGCCGAGGGCATCCTCTCGGGTTCCATGTCCTACATCTTGGGCCTGCTGGGTGAAGGTGTGGCCCTCTCCGAGGCCGTGCACCTCGCGAAGGAAAGTGGCTTTACGGAACCTGATCCCCGCGATGACCTCAGCGGCATGGACGTGGCCCGCAAGCTGCTCATCCTGGCCCGCGAACTGGGCATGGAACTGGAGTTGGAGGATGTCGTGGTCGAAGGCCTGTTGCCAACCGACTTCGATGACAGCGGTGACATCCCCTCCTTCATGGCCCGCCTGCCGCAACTGGATGCCGCCTTCCAGGCCCGGTTGGAGGGGCTGAAGACTGAAGGGAAAACACTGCGCTACGTGGGCTCTCTTTCCGACAGTGGCTGTCGTGTGGGGCTGCTGGCCGTGGATGCGGAGCATCCCCTCATCGTCATCAAGGGCGGTGAGAACGCCCTGACCCTGCTCACGGAGCGCTACCAGCCCCACCCCATGGTCATCCGGGGCTACGGGGCCGGGGCGGAAGTCACCGCCGCCGGCGTGCTGGCAGACATCCTGCGGCTGGTGCCCCCCGGCGCCCGCCCGGCGCGGAGGCTGTGATGGCGGGCCTGTTGGATCGCCGTTCGCAAGGCCTGGTGGCCTACGCTCCCGCCAGCATCGCCAACGTGGCAGCGGGCTTCGATTTGCTGGGCGCGGCGCTCGCGCCACTGGATGGCAGGCTCCTGGGCGACCTGGTGCATGTGGCCCACGCTGAGGCGGATTCGTTCACGCTGACAGGTCCCTTCGCCTCGGCCCTGTCCGACGAGACCCGGCCCAACCTCGCGCTGGGGACCCGCGATCTTTTCGTAGAGGCTGTCCGGGCCAACGGTGGCGAGGCCGGACCCTTCGCCATCACACTGGAAAAGCGCCTGCCCGTGGCCAGCGGCCTGGGCTCCAGCGCCAGTTCCATCGTGGCCACCCTGGTGGGCCTGCAGGCCCTCTGCGGCGATCCTCTCAGCGGCTCGGATCTACTGGATCTGGCCGGACAGGCGGAAGGCATGACCAGCGGTGACCGGCATCTGGACAACGTGGCGCCATCCCTGCTCGGCGGGCTTCAGTTGGTGGTGCCGGGACGTGGTGGCGCGCCTGCCACACGGCGCCTGCCCTGGCTCTCGGATCTGCTCATGGTGGTGGTGCATCCGGAATTCTGGCTATCCACCGCCGAGAGCCGCCGCGTGCTGCCCGAGCGGCCCACCTGGCACGCTGCCGTGGACTTCGCGGGCAACCTCGCGAGCCTGGTGCAGGCCTTGCACAGCGACGACCGGGCCCTGCTGGCCCGCTGCCTGCGCGATCCCATCGTGGAGGTGCACCGCGCGCCCCTCGTGCCGGGCTTTCAGGCGGCCAAGGCGGCGGCCCTGGAACTGGGCGCCTTGGGTTGCAGCCTCTCGGGTTCCGGCCCCTCCGTGTTCGCCGTGGCGCTGGATGAAAGCCAGGCCACGGACATCTGCGCAGCCATGCGTTCTGCGTTCACGGAAGTGGGCTTGGAGAGCCAGGGCTGGATCTGCGCCCTGGATCCAGAAGGCGCCCGCGTCATCACTCCCGGTCACCGACACCCCTGGCGCGAGGCCCACCCATGAAGCTCGTCAGCACCCGCACCCCCGAACGCTTCGTCACCTTCCAGCAGGCCGTGGAAGCAGGCCTCGCCCCCGATGGTGGCCTCTATGTGCCCGTGGCCCCCCCCCGATTCGATGACGTATCAGATTTATTAACCCTGGACTTTCCATCTCGTTCCACGGAAATTCTCCATCGGCTTCTGGATGGAGAATGTCCCCGCACCATGGTGGAAGGCATGGCCAGTTCCGCCTTCACCTTCCCCGCGCCCCTGGTGCAGGTCGATGCCCGCAGCTCGGCCCTGGAGCTCTTTCATGGGCCCACCCTTGCCTTCAAGGATTTCGGCGCCCGCTTCCTGGCCCGCGTGCTGGCGCTCAGCGCTGGGACCCAGCCCCGCACGGTGTTGACGGCCACCTCGGGCGACACCGGCGCCGCCGTGGCCAGCGCCTTCCACGGCCTGCCGGGCGTGAACGTGGTGGTGCTCTACCCGGCGGGTCGCGTGTCGCCCCTGCAGGAGCGCCAGTTCGCCACCTGCGGCGGCAACGTGCTGGCGCTCGCGGTGGAGGGCACCTTCGACGACTGCCAGCGGCTGGTGAAGGGCGCCTTCGAGGATGCGGAGCTGGTGGCCCGCCTGGGCCTCACCTCGGCCAACAGCATCAACATCGCGCGGCTTCTGGCGCAGACGCTCTACTACTTTGAGGCGGTGGCGCAACAGAAGAGCGATGCGCCCCTGGTGGTCTCCGTGCCCAGTGGCAACTTCGGCAACCTTTACGCGGGCTTGATGGCGCAGCGCATGGGGCTTCCCATCCACGCCTTTGTGGCCGCCACCAATGCCAACCGCGTGGTGCCCGACTACCTCGACACCGGCGCCTACCTGCCCAGGGTGTCTGTGGCCACGCTGTCCAACGCCATGGACGTGGGCGCGCCCAGCAACTGGGAGCGCATCTTCACGCTCTTCGGTGGCGACCACCACGCCATGGCCGCGGCCCTGCGCTGGGGCAGCTGCACCGATGCCGAAACCGAGCAGGTGGTGGTCGCCCTCGACCGCGCGGGCTACTTGGCCGATCCCCATGGCGCCGTGGCCTACCAGGTGCTCCAGTCCAATTTGCGCGACGGCGAGCAGGGCATCTTCCTGGCCACCGCCCATCCCGCCAAGTTCCGCGAGGCTATGGCGCCCGCATTGGGCCGCGAGATTCCGCTGCCCAAGTCGCTGAGCGATCTCCTGGAGCTGCCCCTGCTTTGCGAGCCGCTGGCCGCGGACCAGGGGGCGCTGCGACGGCGCTTGCTCTGATCCCGACTGCGTTCCATCTCGTAGGACATGAACGGCTCACCACCAAGGAATCAAGACACCAAGATTGGTGGTGTTCCTTTTCTTGGAATGCAACGACGTATCAGGCAGAGTGCGCCTCCATCCGGGCGCGCTCGAAGCCCAGCAGAGCCTGCTTCCGGGCACTGCCCCAGTGATAGTCGCCGAAGGCTCCGCTGGCCTGGATGACCCGATGGCAGGGAATGAGCACCGCGATGGGATTCCGGCCCACGGCGGTGCCAATGGCGCGGCTGGCCTTGGGCTGGCCCGTCAGGCTCGCCAGGTCCCCATAGGACACGGCCCGGCCTTCGGGAATGCGAAGCAGGGCTTCCCAGGTGTGAAGTTGGAAGGGCGTGCCCTTCAAGACCAGGCCCAAGGGGGAAGGGTGGCCTTCCAGGCGGGCGGTCAACGCATCGGCAAAATGGGTGGCGATGGGTGGCGCATGCTCGAACTGAGCCCCGGGCCACCGGGCCCTGAGCCGTTGCAAGGCTCCTTCGGCGCCATCCTCCAGCAGGAAATCCATGCCGCAAAGCCCCCGGTCGAGGGCCGCGAAGAGGGCCTGCCCGAAGGGGGTTTCCGCCACCCCCCAGCGCAGGCGCAGCCCCGCAGCCTGGGCCTTGTATTCGCCGGGCGTCATGTGTTCCAGGCTCAGAAAGAGGTCATGCAATCGGCTCGGGCTCGATAACCCCAGATCGATGCTGGCTTCCAACACGCTGCGCGACCCCTGCAGCAGGCGTTTGGCCTCCTGCAGGGTGAGGTACTGCAGGAAGCGCTTGGGGCTCACGCCCGCCCAGCGCTGGAAGAGCCGCTGGAAATGGAATTCGCTCAGTCCCACCTCGGCCGCGACGTCGGCGAGAGAGGGCTGCCGCGCCGCATGGCGTTCCAGGAAATGGAGGGCCTTTTCCACCTTGGTGTAATCGCTGAACGCCATCACCCGACTCCGGTCAAGCGCGTTCGACGCGGGCGATGAAGCAGGAGGCTTCCGTGTTCTGGATGGCGATGAAGGCGACGCGTGGATCCTGGAACATGGCCTCGATGGCGGAGGTCGGATCCTGGCCGCCAAGCCGCTGGTTGAGAATGGTCGAGCCATCCTGGAAGTGGCCGCGCAGGGCCATGGGCAAGCCCAAGAGCTCTTCGGGGAACCCTGCTCCGTGGAAGGACTCACAGCGGTCCTGATGGATGAAGATGGGCCCCACCACGGGCACCTGTTCGGGCTCGGGATAGGGATTGTGGTTCAGCAGCAGGCGCCGTTCCCCTTCCTTCGTGCGGCGCAGACAGGAGCGGCAGGGGCCGTAGCCCGTCGCCGAGGCCACGCTGACTGGAATGGGGCCGAAGCCGGGAGAGCGGAGGGTGCGGCGGGCCTCTTCTGCGATGTCTTGCGGGATGGGGGTCACGCGAAAGCTCATGGTCGCCTCAGGAAGGTCACAGCTGTGATGCCTTCAAGGTGGGCTCACCACCGGACTGTGGCGACCCGGTTCTTGCGGTGATCTGGGCTGATCATGCAACCAGCGCAACTCGTTCCCTGCTACTTCGCCTGCAGGCTCTCGATGTGGTTGGCGAGGTTGGACACGCGGATACGGACTACGGGGGCCTGGCTGTTGTCCATGGTGAGGAAGAAGGGGCCCCACACAGGCATGTCGCGCAGGCCGTGGGCCTTGGCACCGGCTTCGCCACGGATGACCTTGGAGACCTGCTCCTTGGGGAAGACGCCCTTGTTTTGCTTGGAGAGAGTGGTCAGGTCGGGCACCGCGGTCTTCAACTGCGAGGCCACGGGGCCGTCACCCAGGCCCTTGGGGCCGTGGCAGCTGGCGCAGTAGGACTGGTACATCTCGGCCCCCGATGCAGGCGAGGTGTAACGCGCCGGGACCTTCTTGATCTCGGGGGACTGGGCCGATACGGGAAGAGTCAGGGCGGGAAGGGCCAGGGCGGCGGCGACGAGGAGGATAAGCGCGAACTTGGACACAGGCGTCTCCGTGGCAAGGCGTGGGCATGGGATGGCTTGGGCTGAACGGATAGTGGCAGGGGACCTTCGGCCAGTCCACCGGCAACCGGTTGGGCCGGTTCCTAGATGCCGTCGGCGATGAGCACCGCAGGTGTGAAAGGCAGCCCGGCAGCCTCGGCCGGCGTCTTCATGCCCCAGAGGGCCAGGCGCTTGGCGTAGGGGGCCCACAGCTCGGGCCGGGCCTTGACCGCCTGGAGGGGCGGGTGGAACCAGAGGGCCTCAGGCAGGTCGGCCAGCTCTTCCGCCGTGAGATCCATGGCCTCGTCGGTCTCCCACAGGAAGCCGCAGCGGGCGGTTTCACAGGCGGCCCAGAGCTGGAGCACCTCGCTGTGCTCGAAGCTGCTGAACAGCACACGATCCAGGGCCTCGGCGCCCTCCACCGTGGCCAGGGCCTGCTGCCAGCCGGGCTCGCCCTTCAGTTTCACGTTGATGAGTTTCGCGGGCAGGTCCAGCACATCCGCCAGGCGGGGCAGAGGCTCGCCGTTCTTCAGGGGGGGGAGTTCGGCGGCCTTCATTTGGCGCAGGTGGCCTGATCCATTGGCGGTACGGGCCAGATCCTCGTCGTGCAGCACCAGGCAGACGCCATCCCGGGTGGGCTGGGCATCCAGTTCGAAGCCGTCCATGCCGGCTGCCAGGGCCGCCCGGAAAGCTTCCATGGAATTCTCGAGGTGCTTCGAGGACAGGCCACGGTGGCCGAGAATGAGGGGGTTTACGGAGGACATGGTAACTCCCGGGGGTGGCTTGATTCTGCCTGGAAATGGACCTTTCAGGGGGCCAGTCGACAGGACTTGGCCTCCGGCCAGGTTCATCCGATGAAGAAGATCCGCGTCGCGGTATGCCCAAGGGAGGACACAGAACATGCGGATCCTGCTGGTGGACGGGGACGCGGCCCTGCTACAGGAGCAACGGCGCGCCTTCTGGAAGCGCCACCGGAATTGGGAAGTGGTGCTCGCGGCCACAGGGGCGGAGGCGATCCAGGCGCTGGACCGCGATCCGGTGGATATTCTCATTTCCGACATGGGTTTGCCGGACATGGCGGGCGTGGACCTGATCCGCTACGTCCGGGAGCACATGCTGGGAACCGTCCGGATCGCCTTGGTGAATCCCTCCATGGCGGAACGCATCGAGGAGGTCGAAGGGAACCTCCACCGCCTCTTCGTGAAGCCCGTGGAACCAGAATTCCTCATCGGCGTCGTGGAGAGCCTGGACATCGAGGATGACGAAACCAATGTCCGGGCTGTTCGCGCCTTCGTGGGCGGCCTTGGGAAGATCCCCAGCCTGCCGAGCCTTTATCAGGAGCTGGTGGCCCTCTTGCAGCGGGATGACGCGGGCATGGGCGAAGTCGCCCGCGTCATCCGCAAGGATCTGGGGGCGGCGAGCCAGGTCTTGAAGCTGGCCAATTCGGCCTTTGGCCGGTCGGATCGTCCCGTGACGGAGATCGGCCAGGCGGTGGCCATGCTGGGAGTCGATTCCTTGCGCTCCCTGGTGCTGTTCCGGGGCCTTATTTCCAGTTTCGACACCCCCAAGCCCCAAGGCCTTGATCTGGAGAAGCTGTGGTTCCACTCCTTCGAGGTGGCCACCGGGGCCCGCAAACTGGCGGCCCTCGAAGGTGAGACGCGGCTATCCGACATCGCTTTCTCTGCAGGGCTGCTCCACGACATCGGCATGGTGGTGCTGACCACTGAGCCTGCGGGCCGGTACCGGGCCCTGCTGGTGCAGGCGCAGACGAGCCGGGTGCCCCTGGCGGTCCTGGAGCACGATGTCTACGGGGTGGACCACGCGCAGGTGGGCGCCCATCTGCTCAACCTCTGGGGCCTGCCGCCCTCCTTCTGCCGCCCCGTGCGGGAACACCATGCCCCGCCCGCAACCTGTGAGAGCTTCCCGCTCTCCATGGCCCTGCACCTGGCCGATGCCCGGCATGGGGGTGGCGTTGATGCAGGCATGTTCGCTGACGGCCGCTGGGGCCTGCATCCGCACGTGCTGGCCAACCCGGAACGCTTCGCCCGCTGGAAGGCGTGTCTGGCCACGGATGGCAGCAAATGGAGCGCGGACGTGTAATTCAGGAATAAACCTGAAACCGCCAATGACGCCAATGGCGCGAATGGGCGCGAATGGACGCGAATAAAAGATGGAATTCGGATGACTTTTTTCAATCGCGCGCCCGAAGGGCGATTCGTGTCATTCGCGGTTGAATTCTTTTCAGATGACTTTGCCCGGGTTGAAGATTCCGTGCGGGTCCATGGCCCGTTTGAGGGCGCGCAGGGCCTGGATGTGGCCGGGCTCGCTGAGGGCGAGGAAGGCGTCCCGTTTGGCGAGGCCGATGCCGTGCTCACCGCTAAGGGTGCCGCCCAGGCTGAGCGCAAGGCGGAAGAGGTCCATGAGTTGGCGGTCCAGCAAGGCCGGTTCGGTGTCACCGGCGGCCAGCAGGTTCACATGCAGGTTGCCATCGCCCAGGTGGCCGTAGGTCACGGCGGGAACGCCCATGCGGTCGAGGCCCGCGAAGAATTCCCGCAGGCGGCTGCGGGGCACCACGATGTCTTCGCTCACCTTGTTGGGGTGGCGCTCCTTGAGGAAGGCGCTGGTCATGCGGCGCACGGCCCAGATGCCCTCGCGCTGGCGCTCGTCCGAGGCGATCTCCAGGCCATCGGCCACGGGGCCCAGCAGGTCGGCCAGGGCTTCCAGGAAGCCATCGGAGGTACAGCCCCGCTCGTCGAATTCCAGGATGGCCAAGGCCTCACCGGGCAGGCGCCGGGCGGCTTCCGGTCCGTGGGCGCGGAGTTCCGCCAGCACGGCCGGGTCGAAGAACTCGAAGGCGCTGGGGAGAAAGCCCGCGCCGCAGAGCTGGCCCGGCAGGTCTAGCAGATCCTCCCAGCGCTTCACGGGCAGCAGCAACGTCGTGCGCTCGCGGGGCAAGGGCGTGAGGCGCAGCGTGGCGCCCACCAGGAAGCCGAAGATGCCTTCGCTGCCGATGAACAGCTGGCCCAGGGCGGGGCCCGCATTGGCCTTTACGCTGCTGATGCCGAAGGTGTGGATGTCGCCATCCTCCAGCAGGGCATCCACGGCGAGCACCCAGTGGCGCGTCATGCCGTACTTGCAGGCGTTGGGGCCGCCGGCGTTGGTGGCCAGGGTGCCGCCCAGGGCGCAGCTCTCCCAGGAATTGGGATCGGGCGGATAGAAGAGGCCCTGGGCTTGCGCCGCCGCCTTCACGTCGCGCAGGAGCGCGCTGACGGGTGCCCTGAGGCAGAGGTCCTGCGGGGAGACGCAGATGTCGCCGGGCCACTGGGAGAAGTCCACCACCACCGTGCGCGCCGTGGGCAGGCATCCCCCCGCCTTGCCCGTGCCCGCGCCTCGGGGCACGAGGCCGAAGCCTTCTGCTTTGGCGCGGCGGACCAGTTCCTTTAAGGCGGCGGGGCCATGGGGCTTCACCACGCCCAGGGGCAGGCTGCCGCGCAGGTGGGATTCATCCCGGAGAAAGGGCTCCAGGTCGCTCAGGTCTGTGATGACGGTGGCTTCGGGCAGGCCCTTGAAAACGTCCATGCTTCAGTCTGACGGAAGAATCCTTCCCAGAGTAAGCTGGCCACTCCGGACTAGGAACGCTTAGATGCATTCGTTCTCCCTCCAGCCCTCCCGGCCCCGCCGGGGGCGGCTGTTTCAGATGCTGGGCCAGATGGCGCCCTGGCTGATTCTCCTGCTCGGATTGGGCGGGACGGGTTGGGCCTGGCGGGTGGCGATGCAGCAGGAGCGGACCTTTCAGGCGGGCCGCCTGGAAGGGGCCATCGCCCAAACGCGGGAGGCGGTGGAGCACCGCATCGAGGAACAGTCCAGGCTGCTCCTGGTGGCCCAGGGTCTCGTGGCGGGGCGGCCCCGGATCAGCCCTGAGGAATGGCGCCATTTCGTGGCCAGTCTTGAACCCCGGCGCCTGTCGCCGGGCACCCGGCTCATGGGCTATGTTCCTCTGGAGGTGTTGACCGGCTCGAAAACCGCCCAGCCGTTGTTGGAGCCGGAATCCGAGGCCGCCTTGTTCGGCCCCCATGGCTCGCAACTGCTCAAGCATCCCGGTTTCCTGGAGGCGGCCTCAAGGGCTCAGGAGGAGGGCTCCCTGGCGGTGAGTGGACGCCTGATCCTGCCCGGCTCCGAGGCACCTTGTATCGCCCTGGCGCTGCCGGTGTTCCGGAACCTGGCCGCGCCGGACCAGGCGTCGAGCCGCCCCACCCGAATTCAGGGACTGGTGATCTGTGTGGTGGATGGCCAAGAGCTGTTCAAGCCCATGTTCGGCTCCAGTCCCATCGCGGATTTGGATGTGGAGGTTTTCGACGGCCCCGCAGGCAGTGAGGAAACGCTCATCTACGACCGGGATCTCTGTCTGTCGAAGAACATCCTTTCCATGGCGATGCGGCCCGGGGCGCGGAGCATGCCCCTGCAGGTGGGTGGACGGTACTGGACGCTGGTGGTGGGCTTCATGTCCCAGGGGAGTGGTGCCCGGGAGGGACGGCTCCAGATGGTGGGCATCGGCGGGGTCATTGCGAGCCTTCTGGCTTTCGGCTTGGCCCTCTACCTCTTCTACAGCCGTTCCAAGCTGGAGGATCTGACGGACCTGCTGATGGAAAGCGAGGCCCGGTTCCGGTCGGTGGCGGAAACGGCCTCCTGCGCGATCTTCATCTACTCGGAGCAGGTGGAATACATGAACGAGGCCGGAGCCCGGATCACCGGCTATGACATCGATGAGGTGGTCGGCCAGTCCCTGCTGAAACTGGTCCATCCCTATGATCGCGAGCTGGTCCAGGCCCGGTCCGAGGCCCGGCTGCGCGGCGATTCGGTGCCTCTGCGCTACGAATTCCGCCTGAAGACCAAACAGGGCGAGACCCGCTGGATCGATTTCGCGGCCGGAACGGTGACCCTGGGCAACCGCAGATTTGGTCTGGGCACGGCCTTCGATGTGACCGAGCGGGTGAAGGCCAATGAAGGGCGCTTGAAGCTGGAGCGCAAGCTGCTCGAGGCCCAGAAGCTCGAGAGCCTGGGGCTGCTGGCGGGCGGCGTGGCCCACGACTTCAACAACCTCCTGACGGTGATCCAGGGCAACGCGGGCATGATGCGGGATGCCCTGGACGAGCCCGACGTGACCCAGGGCTGTCTCCGCAACATCGAGGAGACCTGCCGCCGGGCCTCGGATCTCGTGCGGCAGATGCTGGCCTATTCGGGGCGGGGTCGCGTGCAGGTTCACCTGCTGGACCTGAACCGCCTCATCCAGGAGATCGCCCAGCTGCTGAGTGTCTCCATTCCCAAGACCATCGCCATCCGCTATGAGTTGGAGGAATCACTGCCTCCCGTCTCAGGGGATGCGGCCCAGCTGCAGCAGGTGATCATGAACCTGGTCACCAACGCGGCGGAGGCCATCGGCGACGCAGAGGGATCGGTCACGCTGCGTTCGGGGCGCTGCGAGCTGGGCGAGACCGATGTGACGGGGCTAAGGGTGGCCGAGGCGCTGAACCCCGGCACCTTCGTCTACTTCGAAGTGGGGGATACGGGTTCGGGCATGGATGGGGCCACCCAGGCGCGCATCTTCGACCCGTTCTTCTCGACCAAGTTCACGGGCCGGGGGTTGGGCCTCGCGGCCATGCAGGGCATTGTGCGGGGTCACGGCGGCGGCGTGCAAATCCAGAGCAGTCCGGGAACCGGCACGCTCTTCCGGATCTACCTGCCCGCCCAGAGCGGCACCGTCCAACCCGAGGAAGACCTTGTCACGGACCCATCTGTCCTGGTGGCGGGAACCGGACTGGTGCTGGTGGCCGACGACGAACCCGGCATTCGCGAACTGGTCCGGCGGGTGTTGGTCAAGGCCGGCTTCGAGGTGATTGTCGCGGCGGATGGCCTCGAGGCGGTGGAGCACGTCCGGGCCCACCAGCAGGAGCTCAGGCTCGTGATGCTGGACCTGACGATGCCCAAGCTGGGGGGCGACGAGGCCTTGGCCGAGATGCGGGCGCTGGGCTTCCATGGACCTGTCATCCGCTGGAGCGGCTTCGCGCGGACTGACACGACTCCGGATGCCCGCGCCAGCTTCCTGCGCAAGCCCTTCAGTGCAGAGGAACTGATGGCGCTGGTTCGAAAGGCCCTAAAGCGGAGCTTGGTCAGTTGACCAGCGTTCCCACCGCTTCGCCCATGACGGCAGCCACGAGGTTGCCGGGCTTGTTCATATCGAAGACGAGGATGGGCAACTTGTTCTCCATGCAGAGCGCAATCGCCGGCGCATCCATGACCTTCAGGCCCTTCTCCAGCACATCCTGGAAGCTGATGTGGTCAAAGCGGGTGGCGGTGGGGTCCTTCTTGGGGTCGGCGCTGTAGATGCCATCCACGTTGGTGGCCTTCATGACCACTTCGGCATTGACCTCGTTGGCCCGCAGGGCGGCGGCAGTGTCGGTGCTGAAGTAGGGATTGCCGGTGCCCGCACCGAAGATGACCACGCGCCCCTTCTCCAGGTGGCGGGTGGCGCGGCGACGGATGTAGGTCTCGGTGACCTTGGGCATCTCCAGGCCGGACAACGTTCGGGTATGCACGCCCTTGTGTTCCAGGGCGTCCTGCAGGGCCAGGGCGTTGATCATGGTGGCCAGCATGCCCATGTGATCGGCGGTGGTGCGGTCCATGCCCTTGGTGGCGCCGGCCACGCCGCGGAAGATGTTGCCGCCGCCGATGACCAGGCCCACTTCCACGCCCATCTCCCGGATGAGTTTCACCTGGTCCGCGATCATGGACACCACGGCGGGGTCGATACCGCCCTTCTGCTCGCCCATGAGGGCTTCGCCGGAGAGTTTGAGGAGGATGCGTTTATATTTCATGGGGACTCCCGTGGTTCCACTTGAATGCCGTTCCCACCTACAAAAGAGGCGGCCGGAACG
>JAYVRY010000261.1:0-3727 GCA_043775845.1 Acidobacteriota bacterium | reverse complement strand
GGCCGAGGGCCGATACGGTGAGTCCCTGGGTTCCTAGAACGCGAGTCAGCATGAGGTTCTCCTTCATCCGTCAAGTATGAGGCCCGGGGACAGCGGATGCCGTCTCCCGGGCCGAACCGGCAAGCGATTCAGCGATGCTCGACGACGTCCTTGGCCTCGAAGCGCACCTTGGGAGCGCTGGCGTACTTGTCATCGCTGGCGCGGTAGCCCACGGGGCAGGCGGCGACGGTGGCGTAGCCCGTGCCCTTGAGGCCCAGGATCTCGTCGTACTTGGCGGGCTCGATGCCTTCGAAGGGACAGGTGTCGATGCCCAGCAGGGCTGCCGAGGTGAGCAGGTTCCCCATGGCGATGTAGGTCTGCCGTGCGGCCCACTCCTTGATGATGGCGTGGCGGGGGCCGTTCACCAAGTCACCGGCCATGAAGCCCTTGTAGCCCGCGAGGCTTTCAGGCGTGACGCCACGGACTTCGGCGATGCGGGCGATGAAGCGCTCCACGTCGGCTTCGCTGATGTCCTGTTTGGCGGTGAACACCACATGGTGGCTGCAGTCCTCCACCTGGGCCTGGTTCCAGGAAGCGGAGCGGAGCTTGGTCTTGAGGGCCGGATCGGTGACGACGATGAACTTCCAGGGCTGGAGGCCATAGCTGGAGGCCGTCAGAACCAGGGCCTGTTCGAGCACGGACCAGTCCGCCGCGGAAATCCTCTTGATGGGATCGAATTTCTTGGTGGCATAACGCCAGTTCAGCTGCTGGAGCAGGCCTTCGCCAGACATGGTGCTCATGGGTTCCTCGTGGTTGGTGGTTTCGAACTAGAGATTTTCCTGGATCCGGGCGCGGATCTGCTCGATGGGCAGGGAGCCCACGATGCGATCGATGGGCAGCCCATCCTTGAAGATCACCAGGGTGGGCATGCTCACGACTTCGTACTGCTCGGAAAGGGGCGTGAAGTCGTCCACGTTCAGCTTGGCAAAGGCGACCTTCCCCTTGAATTCGGCTGCGAGAGCTTCGGTGACGGGGGCGATTTCGCGGCAGGGGGCGCACCAAGGTGCCCAGAAGTCCACCACGGTGATGCCCTTGGCGATGCCTGCGGAAAAGGTCTTGTCGGTCAGATGCTGGTTAAGATCGGACATGCCGGGTCTCCTGGTTCAGGCTTCCACATTAACGGAACTGAACAGATTATCCGTCATGACAATGCCAGCCTCGGCGCCATCAGGAGGCCTTGGCCCAGCGTGCGGTGGCACTAGCGATGCGCTGGCCAAGCCGTTCGGCGCTCTTGCGGTCGGCAAGATTCGGCTCGACCTCCGGAGCCACCTGACCGGCCTGGGCCATGAGGCCAGTGAAGCTGCCGAGGCGGTTGATGCCCTCCTCGTTGTAAGGCATCTCGGCGTTGCCCACCCAGACCATGCCGTGCTGCATGGCGAAGATCATCAGGGACTGTAGGGTGTTCAATTTGTCGCCGCTGGGGCTGCCACTGATGGTGAAGCCGGCGGCCAGCTTGTCCTTCCACTTCTGGTCCAGCCAGGGCTTGGAACTGGCGTCCATGAAGGTCTTGAAGGGGCCGCTGACATTGCCCATGTAGGTGGGGCTGCCGAAGACGATGGCGTCCGCGGCTTCCAGGTCCGCCCAGTGGGCGTCAATCTCCTCCACTGGGATCAGCAGCACCTGGGTGCCCGGCACCGCTTCGGCGCCGGCCTTCACCCGCTCTGCCACCACCTTGGTGTGGCCAAAGCCGCTGTGGTACACGATGGCGATCTGACTCATGCTTCCTCCCGTTCGGGCGCTTGCAATCCGTTGGCCCGTAACCCAGAATATGAATGCTTACAATCGAAAAGAAAGTAGGCACTATTTAGGAAGGTAGGCACCCAATGGTTAGTAAAGCATGCAACCTTGCTCCCAACGTTCTAAGCGCACAGTGCCCGACGCGCCAGGCCCTGGATCTGATCGCCGACAAGTGGACCGCTCTGCTGATCTACCTGCTGTCCCGCGGGAAGCAGCGCTACGGCGACCTGCACCGGCAGGTGGGCGGCATCAGCCAGAAGATGCTCACACAGACCCTTCGCAAACTGGAGCGGGATGGCCTGGTCACCCGCCATGTCTATCCCGAAGTGCCGCCCCGCACGGAATACGAGCTGACCAAGCTCGGTCATACGCTCATCGGGCCCCTGGGCGCCCTCTGCGAATGGGCGGGCACCCACCTCTCCGAACTCGAGCAGGCCCGCAAGCGCTATGACCATCTTCAGAAGAAGGCCACCCTCAGCGCTTGATGCTGTCCGGGGGGGACCGCCTGCTCGCTATGCTCGCGATGTCCCCCCGGAGCCCCCACGCCTCGACCGGGCAAAGCCCGGCCTCAACGTCTGAGTCGCTCCCAGTCCTCGGGGGTGTCCAGATCGACTCCACCTTCGGGGAAGGGCAGGGCGGTGGCGTCTTCCCGCAGCAGGATGGCTTTGGCGCCATGGTCCCCACGCAGCGCCAGTAGCTCAGGGAACAGCCGCCTGGGGAGGACCGCCGGGACGCCCCGTGACCCGCCGTAGGCGCAGGCCACGGGGCGCTGGGGCTCCATTCCTGCCATGGCCAGGAGGGTGCGCAGGAGAGGGGTTCCGACCTTCGGCTGGTCCACGGCGAGGAGCAGCACGGCCCTGGCTATGGCGGGCAAGGCCGCGATTCCGGCACGTATGGAACTGGCCATTCCCTCCGCAGCTTGGGCATTGACCACGGTCTGCACTTCGAGCCCTTCGAGTCCTGGTTCCCAGGTGCCCACCACGGCCACCACGGGCGAACAGCCTGCGTCGAGTGCGCTCTTCACAGCCCGCCGCAGGAGGGTTTCATCGTCCAGCATCATCAGGGCCTTGGGGCCGCCCATGCGCCGTCCGGCGCCAGCCGCCAGGATGACGGCGGCGGTCATCGGGCCGACACGGAGGTCTTGGCCGCCCGGAGGGAGCCGGCCGCACGACCCTGGAAGCTGGCCTGGATCTCCCCGAGGACAGCCAGGGCGATGGTTTCCGGATCCTCGGCGCCCAGATCGAGTCCCACCGGAGCGTGGAGCCGATCTCCACAGTGGAGGCCCTCCGCGGCGAGTTCCGCCAGCATTTTCGCCGAGCGGGCTCGGCTGCCCATGAGGCCCAGGTACCCGGCCCGGGAGGCGGCCAGACACCGCAGAGCTTCCAGATCCTTCAGGTAGTTGTGGGTCATGAGCACCACGGCGCTCCGTTCATCCAGGTCCAGTTCGGGAATCCTCAGAGCGGGATGGCCGGAGATGACTCGGTCTGCCTCTGGAAACCGCTCCGGCCGGGCGAAGGCGGGGCGGTGATCCAGCAGGCCCACGGTCCAGCCCAGCTCCTTGGCGAGGCGCACCATGGGCCTGCTGTCATCGCTGGCCCCCAGGATCCAGAGGGATACAGGCGGCGGGATGATCTCCAGGGCTTCATCGGCCCTTGTGCTTCCCCCATCCTCGAGGCGGCGACGCTGAAAGTCACCTTCGAAGGAGGTGGCGAGGCGGAGGGTTTGTCGATCCTGCAGTATCTGCTCCACCCATTGCAGCCAGCGGGGTGACGCGGCCGGATCCATCCGCTCCACCAGGACATCCAGCACCCCTTCGCAGCCACTGCCGCTGCCCCAGACCAGGTCAATTTCACCCCGCAGGTCGTAGCGCAGCAGGCGCGGCACGCCATCGGCGAGGACCTCCTTGGCCCGGCCGAGAATTTCGCCTTCCAGGCAGCCGCCGCTGAGGGAG
>JAYVRY010000260.1:0-49560 GCA_043775845.1 Acidobacteriota bacterium | reverse complement strand
TCTTCTACGGCTGCACCAACTACCCCAAGTGCGACTACACCGCCTGGGACAAACCCGTCCCCGTCACCTGCCCCGCGTGCAAGAACCCCACCATGGGTGAAAAGACCAAAAAGCCCCGCGGGAAGGATCCTATTCAAGTGCTCATCTGCCCCAACTGCAAACATGAAGAGCCGATGGGCTGAGAAAGCAGACCACCGATAAACACCGATAAACACCGATAAAAGCTGATGAACACCGATCAAGACAAGAGCAGTGCGCTCACAGGCTTGATCGGTGTTCATCATTCAGTTCGCGGTGTTCATCGGTGTTTTTTTAGCCGGGGATGCACGGGGATAAACGGGGATGGAAGCGACCCTGCTTTTCATCACCGTCCATCGCCGGTTCCCGCTTTTCCGTGCTTTCATCTGTGTGAATCCGCGTTCATCTGTGGCAAAAAAAAGCCCTACGAAAACCCCTACTGGTACTTCGCCCAGTCGATCTTGCGCATATCCCCGGTGGCCAAGAACTCGCGGTGCATGGCGAGGCTGAGGGCCAGGGACAGCGGCGCGTGGCCGGCCTCGGTGAGCTTGAGGTAGTCGCGCAGCTGCTCGCGGTAGGCGGGGTGGGCGCAGTTGTTGATGATGAGCTGGGCGCGCTCATGGGGATCCTTGCCGCGCAGGTCGGCCACGCCCTGCTCAGTGACGATGATCTGCACGGAGTGTTCGCTGTGATCCATGTGGCTCACCATGGGCACGATGGCCGAGATCATGCCGCCCTTGGCCGTGGAGGGGCAGGAGAAAATGGAGAGGTAGGCGTTGCGGGTAAAATCGCCCGAGCCACCGATGCCGTTCATCATGGTGCTGCCCATGACGTGGGTGCTGTTGACATTGCCGCCCAGATCCACTTCGATGGCCGTGTTCATGGACACGATGCCCAGGCGCCGCACGATTTCGGGATGGTTGCTGATCTCTTGGGGGCGCAGCAGCACGCGCTGTTTGAAGAACTCGAGGTTCTTGAAGACGTTGTCGTGGGCTTCGATGGACAGCGTGAGGGCGCAGGTGGAGGCGAAGGTGCAGCGGCCATTTTCCAGCAGGGGCACCACGGAATCCTGCAGCACTTCCGTGTACATCTCGAAGGGGGGAATGTCCCTGCTTGCGCCCAGGGCCGCCAGCACGGCGTTGGCGATATTGCCCACGCCGGATTGGAGGGGCAGGAAGGTGGAGGGGATGCGGCCCGCCTTCATTTCCGCCACGAGAAACCTGGCCACGTTGTCGCCGATCTGATCGGTGGCAGCGGTGGGTTTGTCAAAGCCGCCGGTTTCATCGGGGCGATTCGTGCGCACCACGGCCACGATCTTCCGGGGATCCACGGTGCAGATGGGGGATCCAATGCGATCGGATACCCCGAAAACGGGGATCTCGGCGCGGGTCGGGGGATCCTGCGGCTCGAAGAGGTCGTGCATGCCCAGCATGTCGGGCGACAGGCTTTCGTTCAGCTCGATGATGACCTTCTCGGCCAGGCGCAGGTAGGTGTTGGAGGCGCCCACCGACGTGCTGAGCACGATGCCACCGCCGGCGGTGATGTCGCTGGCCTCCACCACGGCGAAGTGGATGGGGCCAAGGAAGCCGTAACGCGCGTTCTGGGGCACGCCGGACAGGTGCATGTCCACGAAACGCACCTGCCCCGCGTTGATCTGCTTGCGCAGGGTGGCATCGGATTGGTAGGGGGCTCGAAAGCTGATGGCCTCAGCCTCAGCCAGGGCCCCATCCAGGCTCTTGCCCGTAGAGGCTCCGGTGAGCACCCCCACCTTGAAGGGGCGACCTGCGGCATGCTCTCGTTTGGCCTTCTCGGCTAGCGCGGCCGGCACGTCCTTGGCCGCGCCCGCGGCCGTGAATCCGCTGAAGCCGATGGTCTGGCCGTGGCCGATGAGTTCCGCCGCTTCAGCAGCGGTCATGACGGGAAAAGAAGTAGACATGGCAATCACCTGCATGGGTGGTGGAGGTATGTGCGCACTCTGCGGTTCGGAAAGACGAGGCCCCGGTTCCGGGGCCCCAGAACCGGGGCGACAAAACCTATTTTAACGGGTTTTGATAGTTAATGACTAATAGATCGTGAATGAAATCCTCCCTACTCGATCGTGAAGGTGGCACCTCTTCTTTCCTCCGCTTATATCGATTTTTTTTAGAGGAGAGGATTCAACGGCGCCGAGGGTTTCACTAGCTAACAGTTAATGTCTGGTCAGGGCCGGAACGCCCTTGGGCTTCAGTGGCGCCACGGGCTCCTTGGCCAGTTTGTCCTGCAGCAGCTTGATCGCCGTTTCCAGCTGGCGGTCGCGGCCCTCAAAAGTTTCCTTGGGCGGGTTCACCACTTCCACATCGGGTACCACGCCCACGCCTTCGATGATCCAGGCACCGTCCTTGGTGTGGTACTGGGGCCACTCGGCGGCCCGCACCTGGCCGCGATCCACCAGGGTGTTGGAATCTGTGAGCCAGGCGCCGGCGCCCGCAGTGCGGCGGCCCACCAGGGGCCCGAGGCCCAGGGCCTTGATGCCGGCGGCGAAGGTTTCGCCATCGCTGTAGGTGAACTCGTCCACCAGCACCACCAGGTGGCCACGGAAGGTCTGTTGCATGTTGGTGCCGTTGTAGGCGCCCTTGGCGTCGGTCCAGAAGGCCCAAGCCCGGCGCAGCAGCTTCTCGATGACCCAGCTGTCGATGTTACCGCCATTGTTGCGGCGCACATCGAGGATGAGGCCTTCGCGATCCACCTGTCCGTAGAACTCCCGGGCGAAGGTGTTGATATCGCCGGGGCCCATGGCGCGCAGGTGCAGGTAGCCGATCTTGCCGTGGCTGGCCTGGTCCACCTGGCGACGCAGGCCCTCCTCCCAATCCGAGTAGCGCAGGTTGGCCTGGCGCATGGCATCCACGGCCTGCACCACCACGGGCTTGAGGGCTTCCGCGCCGCGCTTGAAGGCCAGCAGCACCTGCTGACCGGCCTTGTTGCGCAGCAGGTCGGAGAGGTCGCGGGCTTCGAGCACGGGGCGACCATTCACCGCCACGAGGACATCCCCTTCCTTCAGGCCCAGGCCGGGCTGCGCCAGGGGCGCGGCTTCGGAGGGCAGCTCAGCCTCGGTGCGGTAGATGTGATCCAGCCGGTAACCCTCTGCGCTGCGGCTGAACACCGCGCCCAGGAAAGCCTGGGTCGATCCATCCTGCGCCGTGCGCTGATCACCGGGGCGGGTCTGGGAATGCAGGGCCCCCAGTTCGCCCACCATCTGGCCCAGCAGGTCGTTCAACTCGGCACGATCCGTCACGCGGGCCACCAGGGGTTCGTACTTCCGGCGGATGGATTCCCAATTCTGGCCGCGCAGCTTGTGGTCGTAAAAGCGGTCGCGGTGCATGCGCCAGGCATCCTGGAACATCTGCTGCCACTCCGCCTTGGGCAGCACGGGGAAGGCCCAGTCGCCCAGCTTCACTTCGCTCTTGGTCAGGTCGGCGGGGGCCTTGGTACCGGCCTCCACGATGTAGAAGGATTCGGCACCGGGACCCGCCGGGCCGCCTGGGCCGCGCTTGTGGAGCAACACCTTCTTGCCATCGGCGGAGAGGTCGAAGCTCGCCACATCGGCGGCGAAAACCTCCGCCGGGGCGCCGCTGTTTCCGATCTCCAGCGTCTTCACCGAAGTGATGCGACCATCACGCTCAGTGACGTAGAGCCGCTTGCCATCGGTGCGCAGCACGCCGTAGTTGCCCGCGGCCAGGGGCACCTCATAAAGTCGCTCGGCCAGACCATTCCACTGGATGGCGGGCCGCTCGGGTTTGGCTTCCTTGGAATCCTTCGCCTCCTTCCCTTCCTTGGCGGGCTTGGTGTCCTTGGTGTCGATGTCCAGTTCGTTCTTGGGCTCGAAGGGGAAGCGCAGGCCCTCCTGCAGTGCCAACGCGTAAACCTTGGTCCGGCGATCGAAGTAGGGGCCCATGTTGCGGTCGCCCCAAGGCGAGCCATTCACCACCTGGAAGCTGCGATTCGAGAGGAAGGTGAGCCACTTGCCATCGGGGCTGAAGGCAGGCGCGTAGGATTCGTATTTGTCACTGGTGACCGTGGCCTGTTTGCCATCGGCCACGCTGTGCAGCAGGATCTGGTTCAGGTGGTGGGTGCTATCGGGGCGGATGATGGCGAGCGTCTTTCCATCCGGCGCCCAGACCACGTTCTGGCCGCCGCCGTAGGGATTGGTGTCGATGCGCTTGTTCTCGCCCGAGGCCAGGTTCAGCAAGTAGAGGTTTCCGGCGTGATCCGTGTGGGCCAGGGTCGTGCCATCAGGCGAAGGATAGAGGCCCATGCGATCCGCACCCTTGTCCGTGGTGAGGGCCTTGCCGCCGGGCGTGCCATCGGCGGGGAAGCGCCAGACCTGCTGCTCGCCTGTGGCATCACAGAAAGCAAAGACGGCCTTGCCATCGAGGCTCAAGCAGGCCTCCCGCGCGCGGCTGCCCACGGGCAGGGACACGTCCACCCGGCGCAGGCCATTGAGCCCCGCCACGGCCACTTGGCCGCGGGCCGTGAGGATCACGCGCTCCCCGTTCAGCGCGAAGTCCGTGTTGTCCAGGAAATCGAGGGGCTTCTTGATGAGGCGTTCTCGCTGCTGATCGAAGTCGGAGGTGAGCGTCACCTCCACGAGGCGATCCTTCCCCGTGGCCAAGTCGAAGACGCGCAGATCCGCGCCCTGCTGGTAGGCCACGCGGCCATCACCCAACGACGCGCCGCGTACATCCCAACCTGTGTGGTGGGTGAGCTGCCTGGCGTCACTGCCGTCGAATTTCAGCGACCACAGGTTGTCGCAGCCATCCAGATCGCTCACGACGATGAGGCGATCCTTCCAGACCATGGGCCGCTTCATGGGCGCGCCGAAGGGCAGTTTTACGGCTTCCTTCCCGCCCGCCAGGTCGTAGCGCCAGATCTCGGCCGCCGCGCCACCACGGTAATTGCGCACGTTGTCGCCGGTCATATGGATGCCCAGGCGGGTGAAGAAGAGCGTCTTGCCCGACTCATCCATGCAGGCCTCGTTGGCGTCCGCTAGGGGCAGCGTGGTACGCTTCAGGGTCTGCGGATCCACCGTGGCCACCACCGTGGCACGACTGGGTCCCACCTCCGCCTGCGTGGAGAAAATGACCTGGCCCGTGGGCGTCCAGCCCAGCACCGTGCAACCCAGGCCTTCGAAGGTGAGGCGCTTGGGTTGGCCACCTTCCACGGGCATGAGGTAGACCTCCTGGGGGCCTTCGTAGGAGCCGGAGAAGGCCAGCCACTGGCCATCGGGCGAGATGGCGGGCCGCGTCTCTTGCCCCGCGTGCGTGGTTAGCCGCACGGCCTTGCCCCCGACCAGCGGCGCCCGCCAGAGATCACCCTCGGCGGTGAAGAAGACTTGGTCGCCCTTGGTGGCGGGGAAGCGGACGTAGCCGTTCCCCGCGAACAGGGGGGCGCCCAGGACGAGGGCGAGGGCCAGGGAGGAAAGGGGCTTGGGCATGGAGGCTCCGGGCAGGATGGCTATCGTATTACGAGGCTACCTGGAAAGAGGGCCACCCTGAAAGGGCCCAGGATGGCCTTTAAATATTTTTTCCTGGTTCTCGGCCTGCTTCAGCCACCGTTTCGCGAAAAAATGGAACCGCGAATGCAGGCCGCCTGGCCCGCATGGCGCTGAGACAGGACGTGAGCCCAGACGCCTTGGCGGATGATCTGGCCTTCGCCCATCGCCCCCAGGAGGAGCTTCGCCTCGATCTCAGCAGCGCCATCCAATCGCTGCCGCAGCATTACCGGGACATCGTTCTGCTGCGCGACATCGAGGAGCTGACCATCGATGAGATCGCCTTGACCCTCGCCCTCAGTCGCGAAGCGGTCAAGGCCCGGCTGCACCGGGCCCGCAAGCTCATCCGCGAGTATCTGCAGCCCTCGGGTGCTGGTCCGCGCTAGGTTCATCCCTGGCCAGGACTGCCGGGTGAAAGGGGGAGGCTCTCCCGTTCGGCGGATCCTTTTCCACCGTTCGGTGGGATACGCGGGGCGGGTTCAGACATCCTGGTAGTGTCTGGCCCATTCACACACATCCGGGGAGCCTCCGTGGCCAAGGAATGCAAGGTTCTCTTCATCCATGGCATCGGCGATGGGAAGGCCGATTTCGCCGATGCCGCCTGGCAGATCCTCACAGATAAGCACAAGGCGCTGACGGGCGAAGAGCTGCCCGCCTCGGCCAAGGCAGTGGCTTGCTACAACGATCTTTTCGAGGATTTCCGCAAAGCTCCCAAGGACGCCCTGAAGGAAGTCGTGCCCTACATCCACGACGCCTCCGTGGTGGATGCCCTGCAGGATCTCCAGGATTCCCAGAGCTTCGCCTACACGCACATCCTCGATGTGATCCTCTGGCGCTTCCACACCTATGCCCGGAATGCCGTGATCGAGCGGGTGGCCAAGGCCATCGAGCCCTTCCTTCCGGGCGTGATCCAGGGCAGCACCAACCTGGTACTGGTGGCCCACAGCCTGGGCACGGCGGTGCTTACGGAAAGCATTCACCTGATGGCTTCCGACAAACGACTGGCTGGCTGCTGGTTGCCCGCAGTCCACATGGTGGCCAATGTGGCGAAGGTGCTCGAGGGGCCGCTGACCCCCGCCTACCGGCCGCCTGACCACAGCCGCTGTCGGCCACCGGTCTCGAGCAACGATACGGGCGCGGCGCTGCTGCACTACTTCACCTACCGGAACCTCTACGATCCCGTGCCGCTGGTGGACCGCTTCAAGCCGGATTGGCCGGAATCAGTCTTCCATGACACGGCCATCCGCTCCTGGGGCCGGAAGGGGGTGCTGAACCCCCACGACCTGGCCACCTATGTCCAGGCGCCCGAGGTGTACATGAAGCTGCTTCGCAGCATGACCCTGGATTTCACCGCCTTTTCCAAGGAGAAGGAGATCCTGGAGATTCAGGAAACCACCCAGGCACCCGCCCTGCCGACGCCCGAAGAGGCCCGGTTGCGGGAGCTCCTCGGTGCCCTGATCACGCAGTACGGCGAGAAGGGCAGTCCGGCGGCCTTCATCAAGCTGCTGCAGGCCCTCGTCATCGCCAAACTCATCTGAGGCTCCCATGCGCCACCCGAACAGGGCCATTCCCGCCTGCCTGCTTCTGATGGCCGCTCCCGTCGGGGCGGAAGGAACACCTGTCACCGATCCAAAGGCCTGGTCCGGCCTGGTGGACGCCCACATCAAGGCGCTGGATCAGGCCTTTGCCACGGACCCAAAGGCCGACCAGGCACGCGGGGCTTACCAAAAAGCGCTTCATCACCTCCAAGAATTGCGCGAGCACCTGCAGATCAGGGGCTACCAAACGGGCCCAGCCCAGGAGTGGCTCACGGGGGCGAACCGCACCTGGCAGCTCAATACCTCGCCCATGGATGGCAGCCAAACGGTTTTCGAACCCGATGCCGTGGTACTCGTCCCGATGGGAAGCCCTACCCTGGTGGCCATCCGGAGCATCCGGGATTCCATCGCCAGCCAGATCACGGGACCCGTCGCCCTGGAAACATTCAAGGCCCGATTGAGCCGGACCGGCAACCAATGGGGGCGCTTTTACAAGGACGTAGTCCTGCAGGAATACCCTTGGGAAAGCTTCATCAACGCCGGACTGGACCGGCGCCGTTCGGCTTTGGACGCACCACCTGCCAGCCAATGGCGGATCCTGCATCCCGTCAGCGGCCTGGTGGCCTACCAGGGACGCAGCAGTACCGGCACCTCCAGCACCGCGATCCTTGGGGTGGAAGCCCTGGGCCTGCAATGGAACGCGGGCGAGCTGGGGGATTTCAAGGCCACTTGGGGCCTGTCAGCGCTCTTGACGCTGAGGGGCCCCGGGGATGGCGGCAACGGCTATGGGCTGATGGGCACCTATCGCCAATTCAAGGTTGGCGTGAAGTGGAGCAAGTTGCCGGATGGCCGCGCCACCAGCCAGGTGCTCCTCTCCCTGAACCTGGCCCAATACCTGGAATTCAAAGGCGACAAGGACCTGAACGACGCCTTCGGAAACATGGTCAAGTAGGCCCGCACCACCGACCCAGGGCCCACCGCAGGCTGGGATAGCTGCACCCCCTCGAGTGGCCTGGACATCGCTCGATGGTGGTTCCTGGGATACTCAAGCCATGCCCCGCCGTGACTGCCCCCTTCTCCTCCTGCTGCCCGGCATGGATGGCACCGGGCTCATGTTCGAGCCGTTCCTCCAAGTCCTTCGCTGTCTCGAGCCTCAGGTGCTGCGTTACCCGGCGGAGCTGACCTCGTACGCCGACTGCATCGCCTACGCGCGCACGCAGCTGCCCAGAGACCGGCCCTTCCTGCTGTTGGGGGAATCCTTTTCAGGCCCGGTGGCCATCGCCTTGGCCGCAGAGCACCCGAACCAGCTCCTGGGCCTGGTGCTCTGCGTGACCTTCGCACGGTGTCCCCGGCCCCGACTTGCCCGGTGGGCAGCCCCGCTGGTGCGGGCCCTGCCACCCCTGCGCCTGCCACGGCCCCTTTTGCGTCGATTGCTACTGGGGGCACGCGCCCCGGAGTCGCTCATCCGGCTGGTGGACACCATGCTGCCGCAGGTGCCCACGGCCACCCTGAAGCAGCGCCTGCTGGCGGTGGTGGACGTGGATCACACGGCCCTGCTGGCCCAGATCCAGGTGCCCGCCCTGGCCCTCTGCGCCAGCCACGATCGGCTGGTTCCTGCTGCGGCTGCTAACTGGATGCAGGCGCATCTTCCCAGCCTGGACATCCATACAATCCGGGGGCCCCATTGGTTGCTGCAGACCCGACCCGAGGAGGCCATGCGGGTACTGCAGGGCTTTCTGGAGGCCAAGGTATTGCCTGCATGGGCCTCACCGCCAATCTGAGCTCGACCGATTGCGTTCGCCGTGGGGGGAACCCATGCTTGGTCTGCATTCGTTCCGAGGAGGCTGCCCATGCCCACGACGAAACTGCGGGACTTTCTCAAGGAAAACCGGGTCGCCCATCAGGTGATCCCGCACCGCCTGGCCTTCACCGCCACCGGCGTGGCTGGAGCGGCGCACATCCCCGGCCGGGAGATGGCCAAGACCGTGGTCGTGAACCTGGATGGCCACCTGGCCATGGCCGTGCTGCCAGCCACGCGAAGGCTGGATCTGGAGCGACTGCGCCAGGCCACGGGCGCCATCCGCGCCGAACTGGCCCATGAGCGGGAGTTCATCCCCGACTTCCCGGGCTGCGAACCCGGCGCCATGCCGCCCTTCGGCAACCTCTACGGCATGCCGGTCTACGTGGAGCCGCACCTGGCGGAAGACGAGCAGATCGCCTTCAACGCGGGCACCCACACCGAGTTGATCCGCATGGCCTACGGGGATTTCGCCCGGCTGGCGCACCCGAAGCTCGTGGAGATGTAGGCCACTCCAGGAAAATAGAGAGTCACCACGGAGGCACTGAGCGCACGGAGACACGAACACGGAGGAGAACGGAGGAGAAGACCCTCCGTCTTTTCCTCCGTATTTTCCTCCGTGATCTCCGTGACTCCGTGGTGATTCTTTCGCGATGGAACCGAAGCGGCGTCAGGCCATGGCCGGTTCCAGCTCCTCGAAACGGGCCTGGAAGAAGCGCAGGCTGTCAGGTTCATAGGTCATGGTGAGGCCGTTGATCTTGTGGCGGTTTTCGTAGAGCTCGATGCAGCTTTCGGCCACCACATCCATGTGCAGGTTGGTGTAGACGCGGCGCGGAATGGTGAGGCGCACCAGTTCAAGCTTGGGGCGGTTGTTCTCGCCGGTCTTGGGATCGCGCCCGGCGGACACCATGCCGCGCTCCATGGCGCGCACGCCACTGTCCACGTAGAGGGCCGCAGCGAGAGTCTGCGCGGGGAAGTTGTCCTGGGCGATGTGGGGCAGGAAGTGGGTGGCGTCGAGGAACACGGCATGACCACCGATGGGCAGCATGATGGGCACGCCCGCATCAATCAGCTTCTGACCGAGGTATTCCACCTGGCGCACGCGGCTGGCGATGTAAGCGTCTTCGACCATCTCCCGCATGCCTTGGGCCAGGGCTTCCAGATCGCGGCCAGCCAGGCCGCCGTAGGTGGGCATGCCTTCGAAAACCACCACCAGTTCCTTCGCGCGGCGGGCGAAGGCATCGTCGTTGGTGGCCAGGAACCCGCCGATGTTCACCAGGTTGTCCTTCTTGGACGACACCGTGCAGCCGTCGGCCAGGCCCATGAGCTCGCGGAAGATGTCCTTGATGAGCTTGTCCTTGTAGCCTTCCTCTCGCTGCTGGATGAAGTAGGCATTCTCCACGGCGCGGGTGGCATCGTAGATGACCGAGATGCCGTACTTGTCGGCGAAGGCGCGCACCTCGCGCATGTTGGCCATGGACACGGGCTGGCCGCCGGCCATGTTCACGCAGGGGGCGATGTTCAGGTAGGCGATCTGCTCGGCACCCACTTTATCCACCAGCTTCTGCAGCTTGACCATGTCCACGTTGCCCTTGAAGGGGTGGAGAATCTTGGTGTCCTTGGCTTCATCGATGATGCAGTCGAAGAAGATGCCGCCCACGCGCTCCACGTGGGCGCGGGTGGTGGTGAAGTACATGTTCATGGGCACGTACTGGCCGGGCTGGATGCGGATGAGGCTAGTGAGGTGCTCAGCGGCGCGGCCCTGGTGGGTGGGGATCAGATGCTTGAAGCCATAGATCTCGTGCATGGCGGCTTCCAGCGTGTAGAAGCTGCGGGCCCCGGCGTAGGATTCGTCGCCAATCATCATCTTCGACCACTGCACGTCGGACATGGCGGTGGTGCCGGAATCCGTGAGCAGGTCGATGTAGACATCATCGCTCTTGAGCAGGAAGGTGTTGTAGCCCGCCTCCTGGATGGCCGCCAGGCGCTGTTCGCGCGTGGTGGTCTTCAACGATTCGACCATCTTGATCTTGTAGGGTTCGGCAATGGTGCGCGGCTTCATGGGAGGTCTCCTGGGTGAGGATCGAACGAATTCGATGCCCAGATCCTACAAAGATGACCCCGCAATAATGTTTCAAACGTTGCTCATATATCCATGATTTGAGCAATAATATTGCTCAAATCATGGATAGGTTGTTATGAAGCCCCCCGAACTCGACGCCATCGACCACCGCATTCTCGACATCCTGCAGAAGGAGGGACGCCTGTCCAACCAGGAGCTGGCGGATCGTGTGGCCCTGTCCCCGGCACCCTGCCTGCGCCGGGTGCGGGTCCTGGAGAAGGCAGGCGTCATCCGCCAATACGCGGCCCTGTTGGATCCACGCAAGGTGGGCCTGGGTATGACCGCCGTCATCACCGTGAAGCTGGAGAAAAAGGGCAACATGCCCGCCGAGGAGTTCGCCAAGGCCGTGCGCGGCTGGCCCGAGGTGGTGGCGTGCTACTCCATGACGGGCGAAACCGACTACCTGCTGTGGACCTTCGTGGAAGATCTGGACCACTACACCCGCTTCCTCACCGGGCGCCTGCTGAAACAGCCCAGCGTGGTGGATGTGAAGTCCAACATCGTCCTCGAGGCCATCAAGAACACCACCGCCCTGCCCTTGAACCACCTGGCATTGGACAAGCGGAAGCGAAAGTAGCGATCTTTGCTTTCCACCGAAAGAAAGGGCAAACACCGATAAACACCGAGAAAAGAATGATGAATACCGATGAAAGCCGGCCGTTCTTGATCGGTGTTTATCAGCTTTGATCGGTGTTCATCGGTGTTCTTCTGTTTCGAGTCCTACTTCGCCGACTTCGGGGGCTTCACGGTCCAGAAGCCGGGATCGCTCGCAATGACCGAGGCGGCGGGGAAGCTCAGCTTGGGGCTGAAGGAGAAAAGCTGGTTCTCCACGTTGTTCACGGTCTCGGCAAAGACCTTCTGCATGGCCTTCTGACCATCTTCACCCAGGGCTTCCTGGAAGCTCTTTTCCGCGGCATCGGTGGCGTCCATGTCGGCCAGGGACTTCATGGGACGGAGCACGATGAAGGTGGGTGATCCGGTGCCCGCAGCCACTTCAAAGAAGGCGAAGGAGGCCGGATAGTGGCTCTTTTCGTAGGCGGCCAGAGCTGTCTTCACGCCCTCTTCGAAGGCCTTGTTCTGCCCCTGTTTGACTCGGAAAGTACGGATGCGCATGTAGCGCATCTTGCCGATTTCCACCGGCGGTCCGAAGCTCATGTCCTTGCGCAGCTTGCCCAGCATGCTGCGGGCGCCGCTGAGGTGTTCGCCATCTTGCTGGGAAATCTTTTCGATTTCCGCCTTCAGGGCGGGGTTCTTGTCGACCTCGCCCTGCTTGGCTTCCCAGTCGGCGTAGCTGCTGTAGCCCATGATGAACCAGGCCTCCGAGGGCCCCGTCATGGCGCTCATGCCCAGGTAGTGATCCGTGGACTTGCCCTTGGTGAGGGCCCGCGTCCAGGCGGACTCCGTGGCGTCATGCCCAGCCCCGTGACCGGGCTTCACCTCCTCCCGCACGAACAGCATCAAGGGCGGCGGCGGCATGGGCCCGCTCTGGGCGAGCAGGGCCGGAACCGCGAGAAACACCAGGTTGGAAAGCAGCGACTTGCGGGTTGCATGGAACATGGCGGCCCACCTCCGGAGGGCGGGACCGATGCTATGCCTGCTGCCGAGGATTCGCCTAGCAAATAGATGTGGTAACAAATTCACACGGTCGCATTAATCCAAATCGCGAGTTCAAGGTCGTCATGCAACTTCATTGGCCACAGATGAACACGACGCAAGATCCCTTCGCCAACGCATGCGTTGGCGAAGGGATGAACTCAGATACCGACACCACTCCATCCGCGTTCATCTGTGTTCATCTGTGGCGAATTCAGGTCTTGGCATCGCCTGGTTCAGACGCCTTGAAGCTCCGATAGAGCAGCAGGTCATACACGATCTTCAAACCCCCGGCGATGAAGAAGGGGAGTCCGGCCAGGGCCGGCACGGCCAGCATGGGGCCCGCCAGCATGGGCGAGATGGCCGCCCCGGTGGTGCGGGCGATGCCCGTGACGCCTGCGGCCGCGGAGCGTTCATCCGGCGCCACCACGGCCATGGTGTAGGCCTGGCGCGTGGGCACGTCCATCTGCGAAATGCTGAAACGCAGGAGCAGCACACCGATGGCCAGGGGCAGGTTGGGCATGAGCGGCACGAGAATCAGCAGCACATTCGAGGGGATGTGGGTGTAGACCATGGCACGAACCAAGCCGATCTTCTGGGCCAGCTTGACGGCATAAAGGGCCGACAGCCCCGCCAGCACGTTGGCCACGAAGAAGATGGACCCCAGCACACCGGGCGCCACGCCGAACTTGTGGTGGAACCAGTAGGCCACCAGGCTCTGGATGACGAAGCCCCCGGCGAAGGCATCCAGCGAGAAGAGGGCCGACAGGCGCAGCACGATGCCCTTGGAGGCGTGAAGGCCAAACCGGCTCGCGCCGACCTTCGTGGGCGGCGCCTCCACCGCCTCCGACAGCTTTGCGAACAGGAGGGCGAGTCCCAGGCCCACGGCCGCATAGGCGAGCACCAGGGCCCGGTAGCTGGCCACGGGAGCCATGCCCGCGTTCTGCAGGGCTTGGGCGGTCCAGCCCCCGGCCAAGGCGCCCAGGGCCGTGGCGAAGGCACCCACCAGGTGATACCAGGCGTAGATGCCCGTGCGGCGATCCTCGGGCAACACCTGTGACAAGGCCGCCTGTTCGATGGCCAGGAAGGGGCCCACCTCATTGCCCGAAGGGCTGATGACGCCAAAGGTGGCCGCCAGCACCAACATGGTGAAATTGCCACTGAGCGCGAAGGGGATGCCCGCCAGCACCATGAGCGCCCCGCCCAGCACCAGCATGCGCTTGCGGCCCACGCGGTCCGCGTTGAGCGTGATCCAGAGCGAGATGAGCGTATCGCCCACGAGCGTGAGGGAAAGCAGGAGGCCGATGCGGCCCTCGCTGAAGCCCAAACCCGCCAGGTAGAGCACCAGCACCACGGAAAGGAATCCGTAGGAAAACATCCGCGCCGTCCGGGTCACGAACAATAGGCGGGCGTCGCGGCCCAGGGAAGTGGCGGCAGTCAGGGGCATGGAAGGCCCATGGTAACTCAGGCCTTCAGCCCACGAAGGCATCCAGGTAGGCCTGAAGTTCCTTCATGCCGAAGGGCTTGGAAATCAGGGTGACGTGGCGATGGCTGTGGATCAGCTCCTGGGCGGTCTGATCCGCGCGCCCCGTGGCCAGGAGGACCGGCACCGTGGGATGCAAGGCCCGGATCCTGGGCAGAGTGCCCGCGCCGCCCAGACCAGGCATGTTCATGTCGAGGATGATCACATCGGGGTTCAGCCCGGCTTCGAGTTTAGCCAAGGCCACTTCTCCACTGGTGGCCAGGGTGGGCGCATGCCCCAGCATCTCGAGCATGCCCAGCATGGAGTTCTGGATGAGCTCATCGTCGTCCACCAGCAGCACCGCCAGGGAACCCCTGGAGGTCAGGATCCGGTTGGCCCCGGAGGCCTCGTGGCTTCGCTGCGCGGCCTCACAGGCTGGGAAGCGCATGACCACACAGGTTCCCAGCCCGGGTTCACTCCGCAGTTCCATCTCGCCCTCGTAGGTCTTCACCGTGCTGTAGACCATGGGCAGACCCAGGCCCGTCCCCTTGCCCACGTCCTTGGTGGTGAAGAAGGGATCCAGTGCCCGGTCCAGAACCTCTTTCGTCATGCCGGTGCCCGTGTCCTGGACCTGGACTTCCACCCACCGGCCGTTGAGGTTCCGCGTGCGCAGGGTGAGGGTGCCGCTGTCTGGCATGGCATCCACCGCGTTGACGCACAGGTTCATGAAGGCATGCGTCAGGGCGCCGGCATCGCCCCGGATCGGCCGCAGATCCTCCGCCAGTTCCAGGACGAGGCGCACCTTGGACAGGGTGGTGCGTTCCAGGAGGCGGACCTCCTCCCGCAGAACAGCATTCAGGTCCAGATCCTTCACCTCCGACGAGCTTTGGCGGGCGAAGCTGAGCAGGCTCTTGAGCAGGTTTCCGCCCCGCTCGGCGGCCTTGATGATGGTGCCGAAGGCCTGCCGGACGGGGCTTCCCGTCGGCTGCACTTCGATGTGGGCCGAGGCGAGGCCCAGGATCGCCCCCAGCACGTTGTTCATGTCATGAGCCACGCCCCCTGCCAAGGCGCCGAGGCTTTCCATCTTCTGCGCCTGGTGGAGCTGGGCCTGCAGGCTGCGCTGCTCTTCCTCCGCTTCGCGGCGTTTGGATATGTCGGTAATGATGCCCACCAGGGCCCGCAGGCTGCCATCCGGATTCTCCAGACGCCGCCCGGAGAGGTGGCCCCAGAAATCCGTGCCATCCGCTCGGACGTAGCGCCGCTCCAGGGACACCATCGGGATCACGCCATCGATGAGCATCCGCATCCGAACATCACCAGTCATCTTCTCGGACTCGTGGAGATGATCGGCGTACTGGGTTCCGATCAACTGCGGGAGGGTCAGTCCAACCATGTCGGCCGTCCTCCCGTTTGCGAACTGGATCTCCCCCGTGGGAGAAACCAAAACAATGCCGGCTTCGGAAGCTTCGAAGATGACCCGCAGCCGCGCCGCGCTGGCCTTCAGGGCCTCTTCGGCCTCGATGCGCTCCGTGATGTCGTTGAGGCAGAGCAGCAGATGTTTCTGCCCGCCGGCTTGAAAGAGGGAGGTGGAGGCCAGCAGGGCCACCTTGCGCGGTTCCCCACCCCGCATCAAGGTGGCCTGCACGTCGATGTTCTGGTGGGTCGAGCCCGTTCGGAACGTATCATCCAGGGCCAGCCGCAGCGGACAGGCTTCGCAATTCTCGGTGAATCCACACCCCCCGGGCTGCCTGAGGGCATGAATGCAATGCAGCACCGAACCAGGGCGCCCCTCGCTCAGCACTTCCTGGGAGGCGCCGGTGAAAGCCTGCAGGGCAGGATTCGAGTAGAGCACCTGATAGTCGCTACCCACCACGCACATCATCACGGGTGAATGGTCGTAGATGGCCTTGAGCTCTGCCTGGCTGAGGGCCAGGGCCGCTTCCGCCCGCTTCCTCTCCGTCAGGTCCACGTCCATGCAGAACAGTTCCGGTTCTCGCCCGGAAATCTGCACGGAGGCATGGCTGGAATACACCACGATGCGTGAGCCGTCCTTGCGCATGAGCGGCAGTTCGTCAGATGGAATGGGGCGCCCCGTGGCGGCCATGTCCGCGATGGCGGCCCTGACTTCCCCGCGCATATCGGGGGGAATGATGAGATCCAGGAGATTTCGTCCCAGGGCTTCTTCAGCGGTGTATCCATAGAAGCGTTCCGAGGCCTTGTTCCAGTAGCGGATGGTACCGTCGGCGGTGTACCCCTGGACTGCCACCGATTCGATGCCGTGGAGCAGACCCCGGAACCGGGCTTCGCTTTCCCGGAGAGCCTCCTCGATGGCCTTGTTCTCCGTGATGTCGCGGAAGACGCCGATGACCTGGGGCGGTTCCCCTTCCCGCTGGGGACGGGGCGTGGCCGTGACGAGCAGGGTCCCCAAGGTCCCGTCCTCCCGGCGGATCTGAAGCTCATAGGTGCTCGCCAGCCCCTGGGCACGAAGCTGCGACTCCTGGCGGATCAGTTCCTGCTGCTCTGCAGGGATGAAATCCCACAGGGAACGCCCCTTGAGCTGGCCCGGCGCGACCCCGAAGATCTGCTCGGCCACGGGGTTCACGACCAGAAATCGTTCGTCGCCATCCACCATTCCGAAACCAGCCCCCTGGCGTTCCAGCAACTCGCGGTACAGGGATTCCGATGCCAGCATCCCCTCCCCCGCCGGGCGGCGACCTCCTCGATCCGTGAAGCTGATCACCTGCTCCGTGCCGAGCCGTGTGAGGGCCATCCGGACGAACCGTGTGGAACCGTTCCCGCAGGTCACCTGAGTGTCCAGTCCAGGGGCCGAGGGACCTCCGCCGCTGGATGGCAGAACCTGCGTTTCCCAGGCCTGCTGGGCCTCGAGGCGAGCGGCCGGGTCCGGGTAGGCCAGGCGCCACCAGTCGCATTCGCGGGCGACCTCCTCCCCGCTGTAGCCGAACAGATCCACAAAGGCCCGGTTCAATTTCAGCACCCGGCCACCCGGTTCACCCAACAGGGCCATGGCCAACGGCAGCCCATCCATCAAGGTCAAGAGGGCTGGGTCGCTGCTGGCGTTGTCGCGGTGGTAAATCGGCATAGGGTTCCAGCCCAAGGGGATAACTCCACCTTTTCGACCGGGGCCATCGGATACTGAGGAATGACGAGCGACAAGGCCCAGCCAAGGGATGGAGCCCGAGTAGCCAAGTCACTTGAACCGGCGATACTCAAGGCATGTCAGTCCGCTCCCGTCTCATCCTCCGCTGGTCCGTTCTGCTGGGCACCTGGGCCCTGGTAGGGGCCGTGGTGTGGATCACCATCGTGCAGGCCTTCCTGCTGGCCCTGAATCCCTTCTGCCACCTGCAACGGCCCGGTGTGTCTTGGGTGACCGTGCGCAGCGTGGACCGCGATGCCGACAGCCAGATCACGGATTTTGTCTCCGTGAAGGTGGGCGACGAAACCCGGGTGCTCCGCCTGACCAAGGCCGAGGCAGCCTCGCTGCATGTGGATGATGAAGCCTGGATCCTCGACGCCTGGTACCAGGACAGCCTGCGCCCCACCCAATTCCGCCTGACACCCCAGCGCATGCTGCTCGAGTACCCCCTGCTTCTGCTGCTGCCAGCGGCCTGGCTGCTGTGGTGGGCCCGCAAGGCCCGCCTCAAGGCCGAGGCGGTCCCCCCGCCGCCGGTGCGCCGCACCTTCACTGATGATTTCCACCTCCGGGCCCAGCGCTTCGCGAAACCCGCAGCCCCGCATGACCCGGGGGTCGAATCAGTCGGCGCGGCTGCGGCAAAGGATCTGCCTCAGGATTGAGACCGTGGGTCGTGTCGAGCACCGCCCCTAGTCAGCCTGGCGCTTCATGCGCATGTCGAAGAACTTGATCCAGGTACCCTCCCGCTGCATCTCCCCGACTTCCTCCCACAGGCCGTCCTTGATCCGGATGGTGTAGCGGGTGGTGCCCACGCGAGGGATCTCCATGGACCACACGAAAGCCCCGTCCTTCCATTCGGCCTGGTAGTCGCCACTCATGCCATTGGCCAGATGGCTGCGGAACCGATAGGTGGCCTTCACCGAATCATAGGAAAGGACGGCAAAGGCATGGTGGATCAGGCGACCATCCTTCACATCCTGATGCCGACCTTCCACCACGAGCACCTGTCCTCCTAGGCGGGGTTCCACGGTTTCGGTGCCCTTGAACCGCTCAGGTTCTCCCGGTCCTCGGCGAATCCAGCCCTCGCCACTCCAGCGCCCAGCCATGGGACCCATGCGAAGCATGGCCTCAGGAACGGGTGCAACCGTTGGCGGTGCCTGAGCATCGAGCAGGCCTCCCACCAGGATCAAGCCAGGAACACAAATCGTGCTGCGAATCATGAAGCCTCCGATAGCAGGAAGTTTGATTCCGGCTTTGAACCCCGTCTTGAAGAAATCAATCACTGTTTCAAGAGCCGATGTTGGATCAGTTGCCCATGGGCCCGGAAGGAATCCGGCGGCCTCCCCATGAGGTCCTGGAACTCCCGCACACGGCGGTTCAAACTCCTGATAACGCATACGGGTACCTCGCGGGCAGGAGCTGTTTGCTGACCTCAGCCCTCCTTCTCAGGCACCTCGACCTTGGGTGCTTCGACCTTGGGCACGTCAGGTTTCGGGGCGGCCTTGGGCTTGGGAGCTTCGGCAGAACGATCGGCGGCCTGATAGGCCTTCCAGGATTCTTCGGCCTTCCGGCGAAGCTCCTCCGCCCGTTTGCGATGGGCTTCGGCCTTTTTCTGCAGTCCTTCGGCCTGGCGCTTGGCCAGGTCGGCCTTCTTGGAAGCTTCCAGTTCGGCCCGCTTGTAGGCCGCCTGCCGGGCTTTCTCCTGGGTGGCCCGGAGCTTTTGTTGACGGGCTTCCTTGGCCAGGTGGTCGGCCTTGGCCTGCCGTTTATCCAACTCCTCGGACCGGTGAAGGGCCCGGGACTTGCTGTCCTTGGCTGGGATCGAGGGGGCTGCCTTGGCGGGGCTGCCCTCAACCTGTTTCGGTGCCGGGGCCGCTTCCTGGGCGCCCAGGAACATCGGAAAAAGGAGGGTGCATGCCAGCCGTTTCATGAAAGACCTCGGGGGAAGACCCCCATTGTGCCCGTGTTCGGGACCTGCCGTGCTCACCGTTTCGCACACGGGTCAAGGGCAGCCACACTGGAGGCCCGAGCTGTTTTCCGAGGCCCCCATGGACATCAAGTTTTCCCCCGATACCGAGAAGCGCCTGGCGGGCGCCATCCAGCGCTTCGTGGCCGAGGAATACGGGGAGAGTGTGGGCGATCTGGGTGCGGGCACCTTCCTCTCCTTCTGCCTGAAGGAAATCGGCCCCGCCATCTACAACCAGGCCATCGCCGACGCCCAGGCCTGCCTGCAGGAGCGGGTGACCGATCTGGAGAACATCTGCTTCGCCGAAGAAACCAGCTACTGGGGAGACCCCAAGAAAGGGGTTCAGCGCAAGCCGGGCCTTCGGCGTTAGCATCCGGTATTCCCTTCTACTGAGACTGACACCCCATGCCCCACTGCCTTCTTGAAGCCTCGGACAACCTCCTCGACCAGCCCGACTGGCGGGGCTTGCTGCGGGACATCAACGGGAAGCTGGTGGCCACGGGCCTCTTCAGCGCCGCCGACATCAAGAGCCGGTTCATTCGTCACGACGTGTTCTTGATCGGCGATGGGGCCCCGGACCGGGCCTTCGTCACCTTGAACGTGCAGATCCTCGGGGGCCGCCCAGACGAAGTGAAGGCCCAGCTCAGCGAGGCCCTGCTCCCGCTCCTGACAGGGGCCTTCCCGCGGACGCTGGCCGAGATGACGTGCAGCCTCACGGTGCAGATCTCCGAGCTCCATCGCCCCAGCTACCGCCGCCAGATCAGTGGTTAGGCCCTTCCGGAGTCGTCATGCCTGAACCCATCACCGCCCGCCAGCTCACCCTGCTCCAAGTGGTGGCCAAGCATCCCGATGTGGCCCGGGATCATCTGGTGAAGGCGGGTGCCACCGATGCGGACCTGGCCTACCTCGAACGCCACGATCTCATCCGCGAGCGGGCCATCGGCCGCTACCGTGTCACCCACATGGGCCAAGCAGTCTTGAAGCGGAGTCTTTGAGCGGGCTCTGGAAATGCGGGTGCTTTTTGACCCGCAGTGGGGCAAGGGAAGGAAGTATCCGTTAGCACTTGGCCTTGGGTTCTTGACCTGGGTCAAGGCTGTGCTCAATTAGTCCTTTTTTATTATCTTTGCGGTATTTTTCCATCTTATGTGCTTGTAGCATCTTAACAAACAACAGCATTATTGGCGCGCTGGTTGCCTGTGAATGGGTTCGCCTCGATGGCTGGAACTCCTCCCCTCGACCTGGCAGGCCACTCCTCTCAGCCCAATGCCTGAGCCGGAATGGAAGGCACTCGCATTGGATCCTCCAAGGGGAGACCCGACCATGAAGACCACCCTGGAAGAAAGCACCCGCAGTCGCCGCCGGAAGTTGCACTGGGAGGCCGCCAAGGGCCACGGCGTCGTGCCAACAGCGTTTGGCAAGGCCAAACACCTGGAGGCACCTACCCCAGGGGGCAAGACCTTCCCCGGCGGCAAGGATCTCGTCATCGAAACCTTCACCAACAGCGGCGATGCGCCTTCCACCACCACGGTCAAGGATCTGGGCGGGAAGAAGCTCCGGAACGCGACCGTCAACCTGATCTTCTGGGGCGATGCGTGGACCGCCAATCCACCGCCTTCACCCACCTTGTCGGAAGTGGTGAACGATGCGGCCAGCATCCTCTCCGGGCCCTACCAGCTCCGGATGTCTCAGTACGGCGCCACCCCCGCGCGACTGGGGGGCATCTTCGTATCGGTGCCGGGCAACAACCCGCCCACGATCTTCACCACTTCCGATGTGCAGAACCTCATCACATCGGCCATCGGCGGGGGCGCCCTTCCAGAGCCGGATGAGGAGACCAACGATGTCATCCATTGCGTCTTCATGCCGCCGGGCACCACGCCACCGCCCAATACCGGCGGGCTCCACACCTATGCCAATTGGTCGGAGTTCAGCATCTTCCCCTTCGACATCGACATCAACGACCGCTCCCACTTTGCCTGGGTGGGCTTCGGCAGCCGAGCCTTCATCTCCTCCGTGTTCTCGCACGAGGTGGTCGAGGCCCTCAGTGATCCGGAAGGCAACGGCATCCAAGTGAATCCCACGAACGGCAACAACTGGAACGAGATTGGCGATGTCTGCCGGTCCACGGGGATCGTGAACGGCGTCACCGTCCAGTCCTACTGGTCCCAGTCCGACAAGGCCTGCATCATTCCCGTGAACATCCCGCTGACCATGCAGATCACGTTCATCCACAAAAACCCGCGCAGTGACATGTTCCACCCCATCCGCGCCGTGGGCGGCATGAACCTGACCCAGAACATCCCCTTCCGGATGACACAGAAGGAATGCATCGCGGCCATCGACCGGGGCAACACGTTCTTCGTGGTGGGCGCCGATGGCAGCCGCGCGGATGTCCGCGTCTACATCCACTTTCCGCCCTGGAACCGACAGGGGACCCGCTACATCGCCACCGTGGAAGACAACTCGAAGGCCGACAACCTCCTCTCTCTGCCCGAGGGCTGAGACCCCTGAACCTTCTCACTTTCACCGAAACCTTTCACTCGGAGACACCCCATGGCTTCCCCCCTTTCCCCCGATCCCCTCCATCCCTGCGCGGTGCGGCTCCCCACGCCGGATGAATGCTGTGTGAGCCCCTGCGAGCCCCCCTGGCGGACCGACCACCAGTGCCTGCTCTGGTACGAAACAAAGTACTTCCGCGTTCCCCTCGGGAAAGACCGCGGCTCCCTGAGTTCCTTCGTCAATCTGGCGCGGGAATACATCGAATTCCGGATCACCTATGAGCACCGGCTCTGCCTGCTGGGCAAGCAGCACGGCCCGCTGCTCTACACCGTCACCCTGCTGCCGGGCGAAAAGGTCACGCTGTACCACAGCGACCGCTACCGCAGGATCTCCAGCCACCAGGAATCCTATTCCGTGCAGTCCACCTTCATGCAGTTCCTGTCGGTGGTTCATCAGGCCCGCGCCACCAACAGCATGCACCTGCTCAATGACAGCCTGGCCTCGTCGAAGACCAGCGGCTCGGTCTCGGCCGGGGGCGGCCTGGGCGGCCTGCTGGGCCTCCCCAGCGGCAGCGCCTCCACCCAACTGAGCGTCTCCGACCACAACCTGTTGGAGATCAATTCGGTCTCCGAACAGTTCAACCAGTCCGTGGCCCAGGCCTCGCAGCTCACCCACGCGGAACGCTCCGTGGTGGTGAGCACCTACGAGGACAAGGAATCCCTCGACGTGACGGCCCGCCACATCCAGAACGACAACGAGTGCCGGGCCGTCACCTACTTCGTGCGCAAGATCGTCGAGCTGTACGCCATCAGCACGGTGGTGTCCGATGTATCCTTCCGCATCGTCGGACCGAACCTCCCACCGGATTGGCACTCCCTCGACGATACGGCCTGGCTGCCCAAGGCTGTGCAGGATGAGATCAAAGCGGTGCTCGTCCTCCTGCCAAAGATCGGGGAGATCAGCGAAAAGCCACGGCCCATCTCTCTGCCCACGGATGGAACCGTCTACGATCCCGAACTGGCCCACTGCTGTTCCTGCGAGCCGGAACGCAAGGCTGCCATCACCCTTCAGCTTGACCACCAGAAAGCCGAAGCGATGAAAGCTTGCCTAGAGGCCCAGCTGCTGGAAGTGGAGCTGCAGCGGCGGAAGCTGCTGCTGGAAAAGGGTGACCTCTCCCCCTTTGATCCGCCCTCTCCGCCCGAGGCGTGACAACCTGCCGTCCCTTGTCGAGGGCGCCTTCCTTCCCCTCTTCCCGCCAGGCCTGCAAGGCCCCGTGGGAAGGGGGGAAGAGTTGTCAGGGAGGCCATGATGCGAGGATGCTGAGCCTCAGGCTGGCCTGGGAACCCCCACCCACCCGCATTCACTTGACCTGACCCCCAGGGCCAAACGCAAGGAGCAAACATGCCCCTCCTCACCCGTGCCGAAACCACCCACTACGAGGAGACCAGCCGTCACGCCGATGTGATGGCCTTCATCGCCGGACTCCAGGCCAAGGGTGACAAGCGCCTGCACGTCACCAGCTTCGGCATGAGTCCCCATGGCCGGGAGCTGCCCCTGCTGGTGCTGTCGGATCATGGCGTGAAGACACCCGCGGAGGCCCGCAGCCTGGGGCGGCCCGTGGTGCTGGTCATCAGCGGCATCCATGCAGGTGAAGTGGAGGGCAAGGAAGGCTGCCTCATGCTCGTGCGCGACCTGCTGGAAGGCAAGCCGGGGCTGGATGCGGGCGCCCTCCTCGCCGACCTCACCCTGGTCGTGGTGCCCCTCTTCAATCCCGATGGAAACGACGCCATCGATCCCGGCAACCGCCGCTTGCACCTGCCCAAGCTGGAGGGTCAACTGGGCCCGGACAGCGGCGTGGGCACCCGCGTGAATGCCGCCAAGATCAACCTGAACCGCGACTACCTGCGAATGGAAGGCGAGGAAATGCGCCTGCTGCAGACGCGCGTCTGCCAGATGTGGGAGCCGGACCTCACCATCGACAACCACGCCACCAATGGCTCCGTGCACCGCTTTTCTATGACCTACGATATTCCCCACACCGTGGAAAGCGGCCGGGGCGAGCCCATCGCCTACATGCGCGAGCGCCTGCTGCCGCCCGTGACTGCGGCCCTGAAGGCCAACCATGGCCTGGATGCGGGCTGGTACGGCAACTTCGTGGAGGATGAGCGCGCCATGGATGCGGACGTCGAGGCCCAGCCCGGCCTGCCCGTGCGCGAAGGCTGGATGACCTATCCGCACCATCCGCGCTTTGGCAGCAACTACCGGGGCCTCACCAGCCGCATGGATCTGCTGCTGGAGTGCTACTCCTACATCAGCTTCGCGGAGCGCGTGCGCACGGCCTACGCCTTCATGCTGGAGACGCTGAAATACGTGGCCGCCCACCGCGACGAGATCATGCAGACCGTGGCCGGGAGCCGCTCCCCCCGGGACCGCATCGCCATCCGCTATGGCCTGGAGCGCTTCGACAAACCGGTCGAGATCCTCACTCGCACGCCCCGCACGCTGGAAGGCGCGCCTACCAGCGTGACGCTGCCCTACCTCGGCCGCTTCGTGGGCACCACCGTGGTGGATCGTCCCGAGGCCTACCTGGTGCCCGCGACCATGGCTGCCCACCTGCGCCTGCATGGCCTCAGCCTTCAGGAGGCCGTGGGCACCTTCGAGGTGGAAGTGCCTGTGGCAGAAGGCGTCGGCTCCGAAGGAGGCCGCCTTATCCTGGAGGCCGCCGCCGTGGGAGATCTCTCCGTGTCCTGGCGCAAAGGCCCCCGCGCCGCGCCACCCGGTTGGGCCCTGGTGCCCACGCAACAACCCCTTGGCGCCATCGCCGTCTACCTGTGCGAACCCGAAAGCGATGACGGTGCCGTGGAGAACGGCCTGCTCCCCGTGCCCGTCCTGGGCCAGGAACTGGCGCTCTGGCGCGTGCCGGCCCTGAGCTAAGCAGGGGGGGCATTCACCGGCGCAGGCACGCCGTTCACCGGTTCCCACCCTCTGGGCCGCACGATGCCCCGTAACTTGGGACAGCTTGAAAGGACATCGCCATGGACACCGACACCACGCAGGACCGCACCCGCACCGAGGAGTTCAAGCTTGATGGCGGCAAGGTGCTGGAGAAGATCAAGGAGCTGCTTCACCAGGGCAACATCCGACGGATCATCCTGAAGAACGAGGCGGGCAAGACGCTCATCGAGATCCCGCTCACCCTGGGTGTGGTGGGCGTCGCCCTGCTACCCGTCTACGCAGCCGTGGGCGCCCTGGCGGCCGTGGTCACGCGGATGGTCATCGTGGTGGAGAAGACGGAAGCCGATTGACCGAAAAGCGGCGTCGGTATTCACCCGGCGATAGCCCCATGACGTTCTTGAAGGTTTTGCGGAAGGCCCTGGGATGAATCGCTGCGACATTCGGTCGCAGCACCCGTGACCTGCGTCGCTTGCAGGTCTTGCCTGCTTCGGAGGACCATGGGCCATGCTCGAACAATGGCTCAACCATCCCCACGCAGCGCCCTGGCTGGTGGTCATGTGGATCGCGGGATTGCTGGGCTCACTGGGCCACTGCGCGGGCATGTGCGGACCCATCGTGGCTGCCTTTGGAATGACCCAGGCCAAGCAGGGCGGCAGGCCCTGGACGCGACATCTTCGGTTCCAGTTGGGCCGCATCACCACCTACACAGCGCTGGGCGGCCTCATCGGTTTCCTGGGCGGCTTCGCCCGCCTGCAGACCATCCAGGACATGCATGCCTGCTGCAAGCCAGAAGGCGCAGCCCTCATCGCCGCCCAGGCCTGGCCCTGGCAGATCTGGGTGAAGCTGGGCATCGGCGTGCTCATGCTGCTCATGGGCGCCGTGATGGCGCTGGGTGGCCGGGCCGACGCCCTCATGGAGTTCAAGCTGCCTGCACCGTTGCAGAAGCTGATGGGCCGCGGTCTGGCGCTGGGCAGCCTGCCCTATGCACTGGGAATGCTTTGGGGTCTCATCCCCTGCGGCCTCGTCTACATGATGCTGCTGCGCACATTGGATGGCGGCGATTGGAAGATGGGCGCCGCAGGCATGGCCGCCTTCGGCCTGGGCAACGCGCCCCTGCTGCTGGGCGTGGGCCTTGCGAGCACCCGCCTCAGCCAGGCCTGGAAGGCCCTTCTGCTGCGCGTGGGCGGCCTCCTCGTGGCCGGCATGGGTGGCTACATCCTCTGGCAGGCGGTGATGCTGCTGCTGATCCAGGGCTAGGTGGCGGTTGCGACCCTCCATGTGGGCCGCCACCCAGTCGAGGACGCGGCCGACCTTCGTCATATCCGTGACCACTGGCGCCCAAAGGTGAGGAATGTCTCTTGTGACGCCCCGTCTCATTCTTTCGGAATCCTCAAGGGCGAGCTTCACCTCGTTGGGCATGGCGCGCACCAGGCAGAACTGCATATCGCGGTCACGTCCACGCTCTTGCTTTTGCCCGTGCTGCCGCCGATGAGCAGCTGAGGCATCATATTTTTTTTAAACAGGAAGGTCCTGCCAATTCGGGGTTCCACCGAGACGTTTGTTCCTAAATCATCAGCGCCCGCCCGGTTCACCTGCGGAGTCAACCCAACCCGCGCTGCAAGACTGTGGTTAAGGCCTTCAGTGTAGGCGTTCAGTTCGGAGGTCGCCGCCGCCCAGGATTAGGATGGTCTGATCGGACAGCAACACAGCCTGATGCCCGCTCCGGGCATAGATCAACCTTGGGCCTGGCTGAAAGCCGCCCGCACCGGCGTTCAAGGTCGGGTCGAACCATTCCGTCGAGTGGGAATCCAAAGTGGCACTGCTGACCGTTCCACCCGCGATCAGGCACCGGCCATCGGCAATGGGGGTCATGGTGTGGAGCGCCCGGCCCGCCGACATATCGACTGCCGGGGTCATGCCACTGGCCCCCGCATGGGCGGCGGGATCGAAGAGGTCTGTCTTCGCCAGGAGGCTACCGTTATTCGACCCACCGGCAATCAACACTTGCCCATTTTTCAGTCGGGAGGCCTGGTGGAAATAGCGGTCGACGCTCATGGGGGGAACATCCGAGAAGCTGCCTTTGCCATTGCTACCACTGGGATCAAACAGTTCGGCGCTCACACCTGAGCCGCCTTGGTCGCCACCCGTGACCAGCACCTTGCCGTTTACAAGGACCGTAAGGGTGTGGTGGATCCGGACGTAGTGCAGGGGATCTGTGGCGGTGAAGGTACCCGTGGCCGGGTCGAAGATCTCCGCCGAGTTCGTGATGTTGCCACTGGAACCACCCACCAGGAGCACCCTCCCGTCATTCAGAGCCACGGCCACATGTTCGGCGCGGGGCACCGTCATCTGGTGCGCAAGGGTTTGAAAACCTCCCGCGCCGCCATTCGTCGCGGGGTCGAACAGTTCGGCGGTGTTGCGGGGGGCGAACGTGGCGTCACGCCCCCCGGTGATCAGCACCTGGCCATTGGCGAGCAGCGTGGCCGTGTGCCGGTATCGGGTCACGGTCATTTTGGCACTGAGAGAAGTGAAGGATCCGGCGCCTCCATTCCCAGTGGGATTGAACAGCTCGGCCGTGTCCAATTCCTTCATGCTGTCGTAACCGCCGCTCACCAACACCCGGCCATCGGCCAGTCGCGCCGCGCCGAAGGCCAGACGATTCGTGGACATGGAACCACTCTCTGCGAAGGCGGTATAGGTCGGCGCCGGCGTAGGCGGAGGGGTCGATGGGGGCGCGCTTCCGCCCCCGCCACAGGAGAAGAGCGATCCGAGCAGGGCAAGGCCGAGAAAGGCATTCATGTAATTCAAGATCACCTCAAACAGGGACAAGGTCGTTTTCGGGGAGGAAAAGAAGAGTGTACAGAGATTTCAAACAGCCCATCTTGATTTGACAGTCGGAGAGACCCCCCGAAATCGGGCCGTGTTCAGATCAATGGCCAGACCGGAGGCTGACCTTTTCCCCTTTTTGAACCCTTGGCAGGCGATGAGCTCCCGTTACCAGTAACTCTGGAGGTTTGGTGCCTACGATGCATCGAACCTCTGCCAGGGTCTAGCGGCTCTGAGATCAGTTTTCCGGATGTCGGAGAACGACTTTCATCAGGCCCCCTCCTCCTTCCGCTTCAGGCAGTCCGGCATGGCCGGGATCACATGGGGCTGCTGGCTCTGGCACATCCTATGTCCTCGACCTCCGGGCGGCAATCGCGGCGCGATTCCGTCCTATTCGCCAATCCCGGCGGATGGTGGATGACAGAGATCCGCTGGATGCGGCTTTCGCAACTGGGCAGACACACGAGCTCATGTTGCGCACTGAAATCCCCTAGAAGCCGCCTGGTCTCCTCGGGCCAGCTTCCGGCTATGCCTCAGGCCCGATCCCGCCCCAAGCGCATGGAATTGCCAATGACGGAGAGACTGGAAAGCACCATGGCCCCTGCCGCGAGGATGGGATTGAGCACGCCGGTCATGGCCAGAGAGATGCCGAGGGTGTTGTAGAAGAAGGCCCAGAACAGGTTCTGCTTCAGCACGCGCAGGGTGAGGGTCGCGAGGCGGAACACGCCCGTGATGCGGGTGAGCGAATCCCGCATGAGCACCACGGGGGCCGCGTGCATGGCCAGATCGGCGCCCGAACCCATGGCGATGCCCAGGTCCGCCGCCGCCAGGGCCGGTGCGTCATTGATGCCATCCCCCACCATGGCCACCACCTTGCCTTCGGCCTGATAGCGCCGCACGGTGTCAGCCTTTTCCGAAGGCGACACCTCGCCCACGAAATCATCCACGCCCACCGTCCGGGCGATGCGTTCCGTGGTGGCCTGGGCATCGCCGGAAAGCAGCACCGTGCGTACGCCCCGGGCCCGGAGTTCGGCAATCACCGCCGCAGCCTCAGGGCGCGGCCGATCCCCGAAAGCCAGGGCGCCCGTCATCATGCCATCCACAGCGGCGAAGGCCACCGTGAGGCCTTCGGATTCCCAAGTTCTGGCCTTCGCATCGAGCTCCGCCGGAACGATGACTCCTTCCTCGGCCATCAACTTCCGGTTGCCCACGAACACCCGTTGATCGGAGACAGTACCGAGCAAGCCCTGGCCTGCTCGAATCTCGAGGCCGGAGGCATCGAGCTGGCCGACACCCTGGTCCGCAGCGTAACGCTTCACCGCGTGGGCCAGGGGATGTTCGGAATAGGATTCCAGGGCGGCCACCAGGTCCAGGTGTTCCAGCTCGGCGTGGCGCACCCGGAAGTCGCCCTCGGTGACCGTGCCGGTCTTGTCGAGGATGAGCAGATCCACCTTGCGGAAGGTTTCCAGCACCCGCACGTCGCGGATGATGATGCCTTGGCGTGAGGCCGCGCCAATGGCCGCGGTGGTGGCCAGGGGCGTGGCGATGCCCAGGGCGCAGGGGCAGGCGATGACCAGCACGGCGATGCCGCGCAGCATGGCCTCGGTGCCCGAAAGGTCGCGGCTGAGGCAGATCATCACCGTGAGGGCCGCCAGGCCCAGCACCACGGGAATGAACACCCGTGAGACCTGATCTACCAGGCGCTCCAATGGACTCTTGCTGGCCAGGGCGGCCTGCACGGATTTCACGATCTGCGACAGGGTGGAATCCTCGCCGCAGCGGGTGACGCGGAGCTCCAGCACGCCGGCTGTGTTGAGGCTGCCGCAGATGACGGCATCGCCCGGAGCCTTGGCGCGCGGATCGGATTCGCCCGTGACCACGGATTCATCCACCGCCGACTGGCCTTCCACCACCACGCCATCGGCGGGAATGCGCTCGCCCGCTTTCACCAGGATCACGGTGCCGGGCTCCAGGGCTTCGATGGCCACGAAGCGCTCCTGGCCGTCGATGCGCAGGCGGGCCTTCTTGGGCAGCAGGCGATGCAGCAGGGCGATGGCGCGGGCGCTGCGGTCTTTCGCATGGCGTTCCAGGGCCTTGCCCGTAAGCACCAGGGTGATGATGGCGCAGGCGGTATCGAAGTAGAAGTGCCGACCACCCAGAAAGGCCTGCGCGCCGCTGTAGGCGAAGGCGGCCAGCACGCCTGTCGAGATGAGGGCCTCCATGCGCAGGTGGCCGGTCTTGAGGCCGAACCAAGCGATGCGGTGGATGGGCCAGGCCGAGTAGGCCACCACGGGTAGCGTGAGGGCCATGAGGATGAAGGGCACGGCGTGCTGCGCCCAGCCCGCGATGCCTTCCCAGTAGCTGGCGTAGATGACGAGGCTGAAGAGCATCACGTTCATCCATAAACCACCCGCGATACCCAGGCGCAGCAGCATGTCCTGCCACTCGCGCCGATCGCCCTCCTGCTCGGTGCCGAACTCGGCGGCGCGGTAACCCAGGGATTTCACCCGGTCGGGCACGGTGCCCGGGGGCACCATCTGGGGACAGTAGGTGACCTTCAGCAGATCCGAAGTGAACAGCACTTCTGCGGACACGATGCCGCGCTCCCGGCGCAGAGCGTGCTCAACCACCCAGCCGCAGGCCGCGCACCACATGCCGGAGAGCTGGTACAGCGCCTCCTTGGTTTCGGTACCTTCAGGAATGGCGGATGCTTCCTCCGCGCCACCCAGCCCCAGCAAACCCAGGCGCTGGCTTTCCAGGAAGAGGTCCGTCTGGCGAAGGTCGATGCCTGCATCGATGGCGCCGCTTTCCAACAGGATGGCGTAGACGTTCAGGCACCCAGTGCAGCAGAATCGCTTGACCTGATCGCGGAAGGTCTGCACCTGGGGCCGCTTCGTGGCGGCGGCGCCGCAGAGTTCACACGTGTCATCCGAACTCATGAATGCTGGGTCTGCTGGGGCTTCCCCTGGTCGTCGAGCATCACGGGATTGGCCTTCCGGGTGAAGTGGTAGGCCACGATGAGGATCGTGATGAACAGGACGCTTATGGCCCCAAACAAGGCGAGATAGGGCTCGCCACCTTTTTTGCGCTCAGCCATGGATCAATTCCTCTTCAGGGGCGTGATGAAGGTCATGTCCTCGGCGTCCGCTTTGCGGGCGCCGTCAGGCTGGGCCAGGATCCGGATGGGGTGGACATCCTGACCATCCTGCGCGAAGGGCGCGCGGAGTTCCACCGTGCGCTCGAAGGTCTCGCCCGGCTTCAGGACGATGGGCTGGGTGGGCAACGCGAGGTCGGCCCCCGGCAGCCCCTCAACCCAGAGGCGAACCCCTGTGGTCCGGCCCGTGCGATTGGCCAGCTTCAGGCGGATCAGGTTCGCGATGCGGCCATCCTCCAGCACCTTGAACAGCGTGGAGCGGTCGGGGTTGATCTCCACCAGGACGGGCCGGCGCACCGAAAGTGCCACCCCGAGGCCCGTGAGATAGAAGGCCATGATGAGCAGGATCACCACCCGCTTGGCATCGCGAAAACCCCAACGGAGGTACCAGGGCTCTTTCACCGTAACCTTGGGCGCATCACCCCAGGTGTAGTGGATGAGGCCCGGCTTGCCGAGCTTGCGCAACACATCCTCGCAGGCGTCGATGCAATCGCCGCAATGGACGCATTCGATCTGGAAGGGCGAGTCCCGGATATCGATGCCCATTTCGCAGACCCGCACGCACTTCTTGCACTCGATGCAATCCTGGGCCTCGCCCTGACCCTTGTCCGCCCCATCCACATACCGCACAAGCAGCGTGTGCTGGTCCTGGAGCATGCCCTGGAGGTAGCCGTAGGGGCACACCGTCGTGCAGAACTTCTGCCGGACAAGGGTGAAGTCCAGGAAGGTGATGAGGGTGACCACGGCACCCGTGATGCCACCCACCGTCACCAGGTCGAAGTGCAGCAGGCGTCCCAGCAGATCGCGCGGTTCCACGAAATACGTGGTGAACACAAAGGCGAGGAATACCGAAGCCATCGCGAGCACTGCGTAGAACAGCCCCCGCTCAAGGGCTTTTCTCAACTCGGCGCTGGCGCCCTTCAGCCAGCGTCGAGCCCGCTCCCCGGCCCACTTCTCCACCGACAAACTCCATTCGCTGAAGATCATCTGAGGGCAGGCGTAGCTGCAGTAGATCCGGCCATGGATGATGGCGGAGGCCGCGATGACGAACAGGAGGAACATCAGCGCAAAGAAGATGATGGCGAACTCGCTGATCCAGAGTTCCTGCCCCGCGAAATAGAAACGCTGGCACGGGATATCGAAGCGCATCAGGTTCGTGAAGGGCGCCGCCACGAAACAAAGGAAGAACGCCAGATGGAAACGCTTCCGGATGCGCCGATAGACGGTATCCTGCGGCGGCAGGGGCGGGAGCCGCTCGATCTTGGGTTTGGCGGCAGCCGCCGTATCTGTGTTCATTCAGTTACGGTACGCGATCTTGGGATTGGGCGAGGGGATCGACACACATTCCGTCGTGTGATCGAAGCGCTTCATGAGGATGGCGTGGGTGGGGCAGCGTGAGGCGCACATGGCGCAGCGGATGCAGGTGCTTTCATCCTTCAGCATGATGCCGCCCAGCTCATCCTTGTCCGCAGCGCTCATGGCTTGGTACTCGGGCAGGGTTATATCTCCGCCCGCCTGCACCAGGCGGGCGTGGGCCTCGTAGTCGGAAAGCGCGCTCAACCCGATGAGCTTGATGAGGTCCTCGGGGCAGACATCCACACAGCCGTTGCAGGCGATGCAGTGATCGGTGTCGAAGACCGTGTTGATGTTGCAGCGGAGGCAGCGGGAGCCCTGGCGGCGGGCCTGCTCCTCAGGGAAGCTCAGTTCGACGATCTCGACGGAAGCGGCGCGGATCTCGCTCTCCAGCACCGGCGCGTTGCAACGCTCCTCGCGGTGCCAGCCTTCGGCCATGGTGTAGGCCGCTGGCAGCCAGCGCTTGCGGACCACTACATCGGTGCGGGTGCCCCTCAGAAAGTCGTGCATGGAGCGGGCCGCCGTGTGGGCCGAGGCGATGGCATCGATGAAGAGGCGGGCGCCATGGGCCACGTCGCCGCAGGCGAAGATGTCGGGGGCCGTGGTCTGGTAGGTGGCGGGATCCACCTTCACCAGGCCGCGCTGGATTTCCACGCCATCCTCAGACTTGAGGAAACTGAGATCGGCAGTCTGTCCGATGGCGAACACCACAGAATCCGCATGGATGTCGCTGAGGTCGGCTTCGTCAAACGTCGGATTGAAGCGACGGTCCTCGTCGAAGACCGACAGGCACTTCACCACGCGCAGCCCCTTGCACTTGCCGTTCTCAACGATGATTTCCTTGGGCCCCACGCGGTTGTGAAGGTGGATGCCCTCCTCCTCGCCTTCGTGGATCTCCACCTTGTCGGCGGGCATCTCATCAAGGGACTCCAGGCAGACCACGTGGATCTCCTTGTCGCCACTCATGCGCAGGGCAGAACGGGCCACATCATAGGCCACCTTCTCGCCATGCCCCATTTCCTGCAGGGCATCTTCCTGATTCAACGCCTCGAAGGGGCGCAGGGCGGAGCGAGCCACGTCGTAGGCCACGTTGCCGCCGCCCACCACCACCACGCGCCGCCCCAAGGGCAGCGGCTTGCCTTCGTTGAAGGCCTTGAGGAATTCCATCCCGTCGTAGACGCCTTCGGTCTCGCCGCCGGGCAGAGACAACTTGCGCCCATTGGGCAGGCCCACGCCCAGGAAGATGGCCTTGTAGCCCTGGGCCCGCAGGTCGGCGAGGGTGAAGTCGCGGCCCAGCTTCTGGTTGCACTTGAGCTCCACGCCCATGGAGAGGATGGCGTTGATCTCGTGGCGCACGAGGTCGCGAGGCAGGCGGAACACGGGCACGCCGGCGGTGAGCATGCCGCCGGGTTCGGCGTTGGCTTCGAAGACCGTGACCTTGTAGCCGATCTGGACCAGGTCATGGGCCACGGTCAGGCCCGCAACGCCTGCGCCGATGACGGCCACCTTTTCATACTCGCCACGGTTGGGCGGCAGCATCTTCTGGTTGGCGCCTTCCCGGTAGCTCGTGTAGTCGCCGGTTTCGGGCCCGAACTTGTCCGTGACGAAGCGCTTGAGGGCGCGAATCGCCACGGGCTCGTCCAGGGAACCCCGGCGGCAGTTGGCTTCACAGGGCGCGCCGCAGACCCGCCCGCAGATGGACGCGAAGGGGTTGGTGGCGCGGGCGATCGCGTAGGCCTGCTCGAACCGCCCTTCGGCGATGGCCGTCACATAGCCGCACGCGTCCGTGTGTACGGGACAGGCGTGCTGGCACTTGACCATCTCGACCCAGTACTGCGAGTCGTCGGGAACCCTGAACTGCCAGCTGGCGTTATCCACAGCTTTAATCCTCGTGGGGCTTGCGGAAGGCGAAGATGGCGACGATGGCCACATAGACCAGGGCCAGGGCGGCGATGCCGTACATCAGGACCGGACTGGTCTTGGTGGCGGCATTGAACTGCTGGACCAGGGGACCGCGCGTGGCATGGCCGGTGTCGCCATACATCTGCATCACCAGATAGGCGGTGCAGCCCAGGCCGATGATGGGGATGACCAGCTTGAGGAAGCCCGGCGCGTCCGTGCCCTTGCGCTCCGTCATCCAGCCATCGGCGTATTCCTTGAGCTCTTCCTGGCCCTTCTTCTTCTCACCGCTCATGGGTTCTCCCGGGAGTGTCATCGTCCTCGAACATCTGGTATTTGGGCTCTTCGCCTTGGTCGCCCCAATAGCCTTCCCGCCTGGACTTCACAAAGAAGTAGACGGCCAGCCCGAACATCAGGGCAAAGAAAAGGTAGGCGAAATAGACGCTGGGATAGGTGTAGTCCGTGGCGGGCATGGGACTACTTCTCGTAGTCGTTGGCCGGACGCCAATCCTTGCCGCGGCCGAGATTCTGCAGGTAGGCCACCAAGGCGTTGAACTCCTCGGGGTTGTTCACGATCCAGGGGTAGGGCGGCATGATGGAGCCCTTCACGAGATCGCGGGGATTGCGGAAGTGGGTACGGTGCCACTGGGTGTCGTACTTGCCGCCAATGCGGGCCAGATCAGGTCCCGTGCGCTTGGTGCCGAACATGTGGGGATCGTCGTAGACGAATTCGTCCGGCGTCGATATCGGGGCATCCACGCCTCTCCATCCGTAGCGCTTGGTATCAGCCAGGAGGGTGCGGACCTGCTGGGTGTGGCAGTACCAGCAGCCTTCCCGCACATAGATCGCGCGGCCCTTCTTCTGCAGGTCCGTGAGCGGCACGACCTTTCCGGTCATGCCCTTGGCAGGATCGTGGTTCTCGAAGGGCTTGGCCCAGGAGGTATCCACCAGGGGCGGTACCACGGTGGTGAGCACGCCGCCAATGAAGAACAGGGCGAGGGAGATTCCGATGGCCCAAAGGGCGTTGTTGTCGGCTTTTTTGAACATGTTCGCTCTCCTTTCTGCGGCCTAGGCGGCCGCCTCCTCGTGGTCACCCAGGGCGGTGGCCAGAACGTTATAGGCGAACATCACGATGCCGATGAACATCAGGATCCCCGACAGGAAGCGCACGAGCCAGATGGGCTTCAAGGCGATGACGGTATCGATGAAGGGAATGCTCCAATTGTTCCACTGCCAGCCCTGCCAGAAACCGCCCAGCCAGAGGGTGGTGAAAAATCCCAGGCCGCCGATCATCAGCATCCAGTAGCTCCAGTTGGCCAGAGACTGGGAGAAGAGCGGCTTGCCCCAGAGCTTGGGCACCACGAAGTAGGTGCCGGCGATGGCGAAGAAGCTGAAGCAGCCCAGCACGGCCATGTGGGCGTGGCCGGGGATCCAGTCGGTCTTGGAGACGATGGCGTTCACCGTGCGCAGGCTGTGCATGGGGCCCTGGAAGCAGGTCAGCAGGTAGAACACCACGCCGGACATGAGGAACTTGAGGGGGACGCTCTCACGGAGCTGGTGCCACTGGCCCTTCATGGTGGCGAAGAGGTTGTAGACCACGGCCCAGACTGGGATGAGCAGCATCACCGAGAAGGCGATGGCGATGGTCTGTAGCCACTGGGAGATGGGCCCGTGGATCATGTGGTGGGCGCCGGTCCAGACATAGACGAAGGCCAGCGACCAGAAGCCCACCATGGAGAGCTTGTGGCTGTGGAGAGGCGTGTTGGAGGCGCGGGGAATGAAGTAGTAGGCGATGGCCAGGCCGATGGGCGTGAAGATGAGGCCCACGGCGTTATGCACGTACATCCAGTTCAGGTTCGCCTGGTTGGTGCCCGTGGTGAACAGCGTGGCGAAGTTGCCCGTGAGGTAGACGAAGGCCGTCCAGAGAATGCAGCCCATGGTGTACCAGATGGTCACATACATGGCCTGGTGCTTGCGCGAGGCCACGGTCATGAGGATGTTCAGGCCGAACATGATCCAGGCCACCACCACCAGGATGTCCAGGTACCAAGGCAGCTCGGCATATTCCCAGCCCTGGTTCTGGCCGGCCAGCAGCGTCACCACGGCGCCCAGGATGATGACGTTCCAGAGGATGGCCGTGGCGAGCCCCAGCTTCTCACTCCACAGCTTCATACCGCAGAGGCGGGGGATGATGTAGTAAGCCAGGCCCATGTCGGCGGCCAGCAGCCAGCCGAATAGCATGCCATTCACATGCAGGGGGCGCAGGCGGCCGTAGGTCAGCCAGGACATGGTGCCCATGAGATCGGGCCACACGAACTTGGCGGCGATGATCATGGCGATGATGCCCACGATGAAGAAGTAGGCCACCGAACTGACCAGGAACCACTTGGCCGTGGCGTCCTCGTGGACGAGGGCTCCTTCGGGCGCCTGCACCACTTCGGCCTTACTGAACTGGGGCTGCATGCGCGCCTCCCTTCTGCTGTTTCGGGTTGATGCTGCGGATGAAGTTGACGAGGTCACCCACGTCATTGTTCGTCAGGCCGTAATCGATCCAGGGAGGCATGGCCGTGCCCTGGACGCCGTACTGGATGGACTCGAAGAGCCGTTTATCCTCGACGCTGTCCACGAAGAAGGTGTTCCGAAGGTTGCGGGGCTTGGGCTGGATGTCCAGGGAGTTGGGCCCCTTGCCATCGCCTTTCTTGCCGTGGCAGCCCGCACAGCGCTCCACGAAGATGCTTTCGCCGCGAATCACGGATTCCTTGCTCGTGGCCACGGGGTTCTTCTCAGGAATGTTTCTCGCCTTGAGCTCACGGCGAGGTTCCTTGGTGAAGGTCGTCTGCACGTAGCTCAGCACGGCCTTGGCCTGTTCCTCGCTCAGCAGCTTGCCCCAGGCCGGCATGGACGTTCCGGCCACGCCGTTGCGGATGGAATTCACCAGGCGGGCCTCGGGCTTCGAGTTCATGAAGCCGGCTTTGGTGAGGTCGCGGGGGTAGGGATCCAGGTGGCCCGCGATGGGACCGGCCCCGTCGCCCTTCTCGCCATGGCAACGCAGGCAGATGGCCTTGTAGATGCCTTCGCCAGCGGCGGGAGGGGGAACGCCCTTGAGCGTCACGAGGTAGGCGGTCATGGCCTTGAACTCGTCATCCGTGAAGCGGAAGGCCGGCATGATCGAATCGGGCATGGTGGATTTGGGATTCTTGAAGTGATCGTAGATCCAGGTGGGATCCTTGATGAGGCCTTCATAGCTGAGATCTGGCGCAATGCCACCGTCGCGATCGCCCAGTTTGTGGCAGGCCGTGCAGGCCCGGTCGAGCACCAGCTTTTCCCCCTGCTTCACGATCTCTGAGGCGTTGATCTGTACGGGTTTGATGGTCTGCTGCACCAGCTCGGCGCCGCCCGTGAGTTTCACCTTGAAACGCTGGATTTCCGTCTCGGCGAAGTTGCGGCCTTTGCGGCTCTTGAGGAACACGACCAAGGCCTTGATGTCCTCTTCCTTCAGGTTGAACTTCGGCATGATCGACGTGGCCAGGATGCTCTTGGGATCGGCGATGCGGCCCCAGAGATAATCCAGCTTCCACTTCTTGCCCACGTCCGACAGGTCGGGGCCGATGGTGCCATCCGACAGCCCTTCGATGCGGTGGCAGCCATAGCAGTTGGAGGCGAAGAACAGTTCGCGGCCCTTGGTCACCAGCGCCGTGCCCGGGAAGGCGATGTCCGTGTGGCACTGAGCGCAGTTGGCCTGCATGTACTCCCGGCCCTTGAGCTTGGGGGCGAAATCCTTCCGCCAATGATCCTGCGTGGTGAAGCCCAGCAGGGGATCGGGCCAGTACTCGTCTTTGCCATGGCTGTATTCGGGATCCAGCCCGCGGCCCTGGCCGTCATGGCAGACCGTGCAGCCGAACTCGGAGAACTTGTGGCGCCGCTCCCACTTGCCGTTCTTCTGCTGATCGCCCATGGCCACCGAGTAGGGGTGGGTCTTCAGGGGCTCGGCATGGTTGCCGAAGCGGGGGTCGTCGGAGGCGATGTGGCAGGTGGTGCAGCGATCCACCCGGGTCTCCCCGAAGTTGCTCACCACGATCTGCTCGATGCGCGGCTTGCGGGCGGCCAGGGAGGCGCGTTCCGTGTCGGTCTTGGCCATGACCCGGGCCTGGTCAAAGTAGGCGTTCTGGTTCCGCTCCCACTGGTGGAAGAACTGGTTGTAGAAGACGATCCCGTGGATGACGAGGATGAAGAAGGTGCCGATGGCGAGTGCCAGTCTCATGTCGCGCTCCTCACCAGGGGGACACGAAGGCCCAGTTGGCCCCGCGGAAGAAGGTGCCAATGATCACGAAGATGATGTTCGCCACCACGAAGGTGATGAAGATCGTGTTCGCCAGAAGGCGGTCGCGGGAGAACCACTTGCCCACGCCTTTGGGGCCCCGGTCGAGGTATGGCGTTCCCAGCAGCAGCAGCACGAAGACGGTGGGCACGCCAATGCCACCCCAGAAGGCCGAGTAGCTGACCATTTCCTGCAGGCCCAGGAAGTACCAAGGCGCCTTGGCGGGATTGGGCGGATGCAGGGCGTTGACCGGCTCTTCCAGCGGCGCGTTGAAGAGCAGCGAGAGGACCAGGATCGCCGAAAGGGTGATCACGAAGACGAACAGTTCCGCCAGGAAGAGGTTGGGCCAAGAGAACACGGTGTTATCGGGGATCTGCCCCACCTTGGTGAGCGGACCGCGCACGAGGCCTTGGAAGCCGTAGACCTTCTTCGGCTCGGGCACCGAGGCCTTGAGATCGACCGCGTTCTCCATGGCCACCAGGGTGGGTTTGGGATCCGCATCGTCGGGGCGGGAGAGGCCACCGTCTTTGCGGATGCGCCAGAAATGGATGGCGATCATGAGGGTGAGGATGGCGGGCAGCACGGCCACGTGGAGCACGTAGAAGCGCAGCAGCGCTTCCTGACCCACGCTGGTGCCACCCATGAGCAGAAACTGGATGTCCTTGCCCACGATGGGCGCGTAGCCGGCGATGGCCGTACCCACGGTGATGGCCCAGAAGGCCAGCTGATCCCAGGGCAGCAGGTAGCCCGTGAAGCTCATGAACAGCGTGAGCAGGAAGAGGATGACCCCCACCACCCAGTTGAACTCGCGGGGCTTCTTGTACGAGCCCGTGAGGAATACGCGACAGAGGTGCAGGAACACCACGGCGACCATGCCGTGGGCGGACCAGCGGTGCATGTTGCGCAGCAGCGTGCCGAAGGCCACGGAGCCACGCAGATCCAGCATCCGGTCGTAGGCCTGGGTCGTGGAGGGCACGTAGTAGAACATCAGCAGGATGCCCGTCACGATCAGAATCACGAACAGGAAGAACGAGATCAGGCCAAGCCCGAAGGTGTAGGTGGGCCGCAGCGAGTTCTTGTGCACCTTCACGGGATGGATGTGCAGGAAAAAGTTCGTGAAACTGGTGGCCGACCGCTCCAGGTCGTTGGACGGAAGGGGATTGCGGAAGATGGAGCTCCAGACGTTCTTTGGAAGGTCCAGCAGCGCGGCGAGGAGGGAGGATTTGGGTGGGGTGGCGGGGCTCATAGGCTCAGGTAGCTCCCAGGTGCGATTTCAATGTCCTTGTCCACTTCGATCTCGCCGTTGGGCGCGAGGGTGACCTGGAACCAAGGCAGCGGACGCGGGGCGGGGCCGCCGGTCACGTTGCCATCCTGATCGAAGCGCGAACCGTGGCAGGGGCAGGCGAAGCCCGTATCCGCCGCGCCCACCGTGCAGCCCAGATGGGTGCAGGTGGTGGAAATGGCCGCAATCTTCGAACCCTCGCGGATGATGCAGATGCCGCGGGCCGCCAGGATGGCGCGGGTGCCTTCGGGGTAATCCTCAGGCTTGCCCACGCTGAAACGCTGGGGCTGCCCATAGGTGGCTCGGGGCTTGATGAAGACGAAGTTCGACACGGCGCTGAGCCCGGCGGAGCCGAACAATCCGGCGCCGGTCAGCCAACCGAGCATCCTCCTGCGGGAGGTCTTCCCCCCATCGGAGTCCTCCCCGCTACTTCGCTTGAGATTGACTGCCATCGGCCGTCTCCTGAGAGGGTTTCACCCGTTCGATGTCCTGCTTGAGATCCTGCTTGCCATCCGATGCGTCAGCCCAGAACACCTGGTACTTCGCGTCCTCGATGTTCTTCATCCAGTCCCGCTTGACCGCGAAGATGAAGAGGAACGCCGCCCCCGAGCCCATCGCCAAGCTGGCCGCGATCGAGATCCAGGTGAGTTCCATGAAGGGGTTCCTTGCAGAGGGTCGAGGTTGATGGTCCAAGGGCGGAAGAGAGCGTTTGTCGCGAGAATTGCTAACTTGAAGATCTATGTGTCGCGTTTCAATGATTCGATTTACCAGCAGGTAGCGTGTGACAAGGAGCACAATTTATAAACTTAAATAAATTAATATTTATAAATTTTTATCTGCTTTAATGATGCTATTTTTGTTTATTTGTTGATTATATTTTTTATGTTTAAATTGTTTATAAACAAGCATTAATGACAACTATTTGGCTCTATTATTCGCACAAAATACAACAATGATATTAAAACAATGTATTGTTGATTGTTTGTTCTAACATTTTTTATAATTGGTTATTTAGCTATATTTATTTGCACTTCAAATACGTGGACCCAAATCCCTGTTTTCCCGCCAGTACCCTGGCTCCGGGTAGGCGGGCCATGGTCTTACACTGGTCGTACCCCCCGGAGCCACCGTGCCCTACCCCTTCCTATTGGCCCCTCTCGACCTCGGATTCACAGTCCTAAAGAACCGGGTCCTCATGGGCTCCATGCACACCAACCTGGAAGAGGCCAAAGGCGGCTTCAGCAAACTCGCGGCCTTCTATGCTGAACGGGCCAAGGGCGGCGTGGGGCTCATTGTCACGGGCGGCATCGCCCCCAACCTGCGTGGCAGGCTCACCCCCTTCGGCTCCCAACTCACCTGGCCCTGGCAGGTGGGCAAGCACAGGAAAGTCACTGAGGCCGTCCATGGGGCGGGTGGAAAAATCGCCTTGCAGATCCTCCATGGCGGACGCTACAGCTACCACCCCCTCAGCGTGGCGCCCTCCGCCGTGAAGAGCCCCATCACGCCCTTCAAGCCCCGCGAACTAAGCCCACGGGCCATTCGGAGCACGATCCGCGACTACGCCCGCTGCGCCGCCCTGGCCCAGAAGGCAGGCTACGACGGCGTGGAGATCATGGGCAGCGAAGGCTACCTCATCAACCAGTTCATCGCAGCCCGCACCAACCGCCGCACCGATGCCTGGGGCGGCAACTTTCAAAACCGCATGCGGTTTCCCCTGGAGATCGTCAAGGCCGTGCGCGCCGCTGTGGGCCCTGACTTCATCATCATTTTCCGCCTCTCCATGCTGGACCTGGTGCCCGATGGCAGCACCTGGGAAGAAGTGGTTCAGCTCGCCAAGGCCCTGGAGGCGGCGGGCGTGACGATCCTCAACACGGGCATCGGCTGGCACGAAGCCCGGGTGCCCACCATCGGCGCCATGGTGCCCCGCGGCGCCTACGCCTGGGTGACGAAGAAGCTCAAGGGCGAGGTGCGCATTCCCCTCATCACCACCAACCGCATCAACACACCGGAGATTGCAGAAGAAATCCTGGCCGATGGCTGCGCCGACATGGTGAGCATGGCTAGGCCCCTGCTGGCGGATGCCGACTTTGTGGTGAAGGCCGCCGAGGACCGCGCCCTGGACATCAACACCTGCATCGCCTGCAATCAAGCCTGCCTCGATCACGTGTTCGAGCAGAAACGCGCCACCTGCCTGGTGAACCCCCGGGCCTGCTATGAGACTGAATTGGTCTTCGAACCCACCATAGGCCCCCGGCGCATTGCCGTGGTGGGTGGCGGCGCCGCGGGCCTGAGCTTCGCCTGCCACGCGGCGGAACGGGGCCATGTGGTCACGCTCTTCGAGGCCTCGGCGGAATTGGGCGGCCAGCTCAACCTGGCCAAACACGTGCCCGGCAAGGAAGAATTCTTCGAAACCCTGCGCTACTTCGGCCGCCGCCTAGCCACGGCGGGTGTCACCCTGCGCCTGGGGGAGCGGCCCTCCTTGGAAACCCTCTCGGTCTTCGAGGAAGTGGTGCTCGCTACGGGCGTGAAGGCCCGCACGCCGGACTTCCCCGGCGTGGATCATCCGAAGGTCATCAGTTATCCCGACCTGCTCTCCGGCCGGAAGATCGCCGGAAAATCGGTGGCCATCATCGGCGCGGGCGGCATCGGCTTCGATGTGGCCGAATTCCTGGTCCACCCGGACCACGTAGACCACGCACCGCAGATCGACCGCTACCTCCGGGAATGGGGTGTAGACGGGCTCCACGATCACCGTGGCGGACTGTTGCCTGTGCCACACCCGCCGGAACCCGCCCGCCAGGTCTTCCTGCTGCAACGCAAGACCGACCGCATGGGTGCCGACCTGGGCAAGACCACGGGCTGGATCCATCGCGCCAACCTCAAGGCCATGAAGGTGAAGATGCAGGGCGGCATCCATTACGAACGCATCGATGACCAGGGCCTGTGGATCCGGGATGGCAAGGATGCCGGTGCCAAGTGCCTGGCCGTGGATAGCGTCATCCTATGCGCGGGCCAAGTGTCCGTGCGGGATCTGGCCGAGCCCCTGGAGGCCGCTGGCATTTCCGTGCACCTCATCGGCGGCGCCGATCACGCCGGCGAACTCGACGCCCAGCGGGCCATCCGCCAGGGCGCCGAGCTGGCAGCGAGGATCTAAAAAGGTCCTCAGCCGGAAAGAATGTCCACCGCCATCGCGGTTTCAGTTTGTGGAAGAACACCTACCCACGATCAGAGTCTACTTCACCCGCTTGGCGGGCACCTTCCTTCCGCCCTGGGTGAGGATCAGCTGCTCGGCTTTGCCGTCGGCGCCCTTCACGAAATCCAGTTGGGCATCGATGACCTTCACGACATAGTGCGTGTCGCTTTCGGGATAGATCTCGATGGCGCCCTGCCCTGTGGCCTGAGTAAGGAAGCGGTTGCCATCGCGCCAGACCCTTAGCTCGAAGGCGGGAGCCAACTGGTAGGTTCCCGCCAGCGCATCGAAGGTGGTGGGATCCACCTTCACCTCGGCGTGTGGCGCATCCACCACCTTCTTCGCCAGCTCCTCCTCTGGGCCACCCACGGCCTGGCGGTGGACGCCCAACACCTGATCTCCGGACAGCTCGAAGCGCAGCAGGGTGTCCGTTCCCTTCAGCAGGAAGGCCGCCTCCGAAGTGGGGATCAACTCGTAGACGCTGCCGCCCCCCACCTGGCTCCGGAGCCGTCCGCCCTCGAAGGTGATGATTCGCTGAAAGCCTTCGTGCTGGTAGGCGCCGACCAGGCGCGAGAGTTTGCCGGAAGACAACGGCACACCGGAGGGTTCGACGATGGGCGTGCCCGCCGCCAGGGCCAACAGGCGGCGGCAGAGGTAGTCGCCACCGACCTTGGGCCCTTCCGAGTTGCACAGCACGATGGCGACACTTTGGCTGGCGGGGTCGGCCTCCGCGTAGCAGACGAAGCCGTTGACGCCACCTCCGTGGCCGATGAGGCGGTGGCCCTGCGATTCGCGGAACATCAATCCGAATCCGTAGGGATGCTCCTTGCCGTCGCTGGTCCTTACGGGCGTGGTCATGAGCTTCAGGCTCTCGGGCTTCACGACCTTGCCCCCGTGCAGGGCCAGGGTCCAGCGGGCCAGATCCTCGGTGGTGCTCACCAGCGAACCGGCGGCGTAGGGCTGGCCCATGCTCAGGTAGGCCGCAGGTTTGCCATCCCCGCCGTACCCCGAGGCCATGCCGGGAATGAGATCCGTCTCGGTGCCGTAGCGGATCCTGGCCAGGCCCAGGGGGTCGAAGAAACGGGCCTGCAGATACTCCGCATAGGTCTTGCCGCTCACCTTCTCCACGAGGAGCCCCAGCAGGTAGTAGCCGGAGTTGTTGTAGTGCCACTTGGTGCCGGGGGCGAAGTCCAGAGGCTTCGTCCACACCAGGGTCTCCAGCAGCTTCAGGCCCGGCAGATCCTCCCGCATATGGAGGCCGTATTCGGGCTGATCCGTGTAGCTGGGAATGCCGCTCGTGTGCGTGAGGAGCTGCTGCACTGTGGCGGGACGCCAGGCCTCAGGCAGGCCTTCCAGGTAACGCGAAACCGGCGCATCCAGGGCCACCTTGCCGTCCTCCACCAGGGTCATGATGGCGGCCGCGGTGAAGTGCTTGCTGACCGATCCGATGCGATAGACCAGGTGCGGCGCATTGGGCACCTTCAGTTCCAGGCTCGCCAGGCCGAAGCCCTTGGCGTAAAGCACCTTCCCCGCCTTCATCACCAGCACCGAGGCCCCGGCCTGATCCGCCTGGAAGCAGGGTTCGAGCAGGCGGTCATAGGCCGAGGCGGACGCCGTGGCGGGCTTGGTGGCTTTGTCCACGGCTGGTTTGGCAGCCTGGGCCTGCAGGCCAGGTGCCAGGAGGAGCAACATCAGGGGCAGGGCAGCGCGACGCATGGACATCTCCTTGGGGGGTTTCTGGACTACGGGCTGAGGCGGCCGCAGGATTAGGACAATTCTGGCAACCTGGGGCCATGTCCAAGCCAGCCACCCTCACCGCCACCCAGGCCCAGCGCCTCTTCTTGGGTGCCCAGGGCCTGCTCGACGATCCGGAGCGGAAGGCCACGCCGGCTTCACTGCAGAAGCTCATCGGACGCCTGGGCTTCGTGCAGGTGGACACCATCAACGTGGTGGCCCGGGCCCACGACCTCACGCTGTTCAGCCGCCTCGACGGCTACCAGCCGGAGCAGCTCAAAAAGCTGCTGGAGGCCAAGCAAAGCCTGTTCGAAGGCTTCACCCACGATGCCTCCGCCATCCCCACGGATTTCTTTCCCCACTGGAAGCCCCGCTTCACCCGCGACCACGCTGCCATGCAGACCCACGCCTGGTGGCAGCATCATTTCCGGGGTACCGAGGGTGACCAGGTGGTGCGGGAGGTGAAAACGCGCATTGCAACCGAAGGGCCGTTGAAGTCCTCGGATTTCGAACACCCGGAAAAACGCGGCCCCTGGTGGGGCTGGAAGCCGCAAAAGGCGGCTCTGGATTTCCTGTGGCGCAGTGGCGAGCTCATGATTCCCAGGCGCGAGGGCTTCCAGAAGGTATACGACCTTACGGAGCGCGTGCTGCCGGATCATCATGCCCTGCCCTGCCCGGCGCCAGATGAGCATCTGGAATGGGCCTGCAGCAGCGCCGCTGAACGCCTTTGGGTGTTCACCCCCAAGGAGCTGGCCGATTTCTGGAACAGCATCGAGGCCACAGAAGCCAAGCGGTGGTGCGGCGCCGCAGCAAAGGAAGGGCGCATCGTTCCCATGGAGGTGGCCAGCGCCGACGGAGAGTTGCGTCCCGCCTTCGCGCTCGCGGACTGGGAGGCCCGGCTGGCCAAACTGCCCGAGCCGCCGGTGCGCACCCGCCTGCTTTGCCCCTTCGATCCCATCCTCCGCGACCGGGCCCGAGCCCTGCGCCGCTTCGGCTTTGATTACCGCTTCGAGGCCTTCGTGCCCGAACCCAAGCGCCAGTACGGCTACTTCGTGCTGCCCATCCTCGAAGGCGATCGGCTGGTGGGCCGCCTGGATCCCAAGCTGCACCGCGACCGCGGCCTGCTGGAAATCAAGGGCCTTTGGTGGGAGCCCGGCATCAAGGCCACCAAGGCCCGGAAACGCGCGCTGGACGAGGCCCTGCAGCGGCTGGCCGCCTTCGTGGGGGCCGAAGACATCCAACGGCCTTCCTGACCGCGCTATCCTGGGCCCCATGTCCGTGCCGAAGAATCCCCTGTTGAACCGCCTGCACAGCGCGCAGGGGCTTTCCACCAGCCAGCGGCAGATCGCCGATTGCCTCATCGCCAACATGAACGAGGCGCCCCTGTGGGGCGTGGAGGAGTTGGCCGAGAAGTCCCAGACCTGTGTGGCCACCGTGGTCCGCTTCGCGAAGAAGCTCGAGTATTCGGGCTACCTGGAGATGCGGAAGGCCCTCGTCAGCGCCGCCAAGAAACACTACGGCCGCGGCGAGCAGCTGCTGCAGGCCCCTGTACAGGCCTCCGCCACGCTCCTGGAAGTGGCCCGGCGCGACATCCGCAACATCGACACGCTGGTGAAGTCCGTGAACGAGGATCTCCTCCAGCGGGTGGTCAAGCAGCTGAAGGGCGCCAAGCTCCGCCTGGCCATCGGGGACGGCGTGTCGGCCCTCATGGCGCGACAGCTGGCCTACCTGCTCATCAACACCGGGCTGCCGGTCATGGAAGGCAACCCCGCCGACTTCGCCACCCAGGTGGGCATGCTCGACGGCAAGGATCTGCTCATCGCCATCAGCATCAACCCCTACACGCAGGAGACGCTGGATGCCGCGGCCTATGCCCGCAAGCGCGGCGTCCCCGTACTGGCCTTCACCGACAACCTGAACTCCCCCCTGGCCAAGTCCGCCACCCTGGCCCTGCCCATCCCCGGTGAAAATTTATTGTTCTCCCACAGCGTCACGGCCTTCGGTGTCCTGGCCCACGCCATCGCCACCTCCATCGCCAGCCAGGCGCCCCAACGGGCCCTGAGCAAACTGCGCGAGGTGGAGCGGGTGGCCCGCCAAAAGTTCGCCAAGACCTAGCTCTGGCAGACGTTTCGAAGCGCCATCCATTGATGGCGCAGGAACGTTTTATGTGCATGATGAAAAAAAACTTGACTCGTACTTAGCAAAAGCATTACTTTTTGGTCACCCAATTCAACCCAACCTTTCGGAGGCGGTATGGCTAGAAGCTCTGGCAATTCCAGGTTCAGTGCACTCGTCCTGGCGCTCGTGGCATGTCCTGTGGCCTTGATGGCCCAGGGCACCACCACATCGGCCCTGTCCGGCACCGTCACCGACCAGAACGGCAAACCCCTACCTGGGGCGGTGATCCGGGTGACATCGGATTCCCTCATCGGCGGCAGCCGCACCACCGCCTCGGCGGACAACGGCCGCTACCGCCTTCCCATGCTGCCCCCCGGGCGCTACACCATCACGGTCGAGGCCAAGGGCTTCCCCACCCGGAAGGTGAACGAAATCGCCGAACTCGGCAAGACGACCACGGTCGACATCCGGATGGCGCCGGAAGCATCAGCCGTCGTCGAAGTGGTGGCCGCCTCAGGCACCGAGGAGATGGCCTCCACCCTCACCCGCAATTTCCGGTCTGAAGACATCGAGAACCTGCCCATCAAACGGGACATCGCCGCCATCGCCGCGCTGACGCCCGGTATCAACTTGAACGTCGGCTCGGGCACGCGCGTCTCGGCCTCCGGTTTCGGTGGCGACCGGGACAATGCCAATGCCTACCTCATCAACGGCATCAACGTGGGCGACCCCTCCACCGGCCAGGCTTGGGTGCAGGTGAACCCGGACTGGTTCGAGGAAGTGCAGATTGGCGGCGTGGGCGCCGGCGCGGAATTCGGCGGATTCTCCGGCGCCTACTTCAACGGCATCATCAAGAAGGGTGGCAACGAGGTCTCCGGCACGGTGGCAGGCTATTACCAGAAGGACAGCTGGGGCGCGGTCAAATCCGTGACTGATCCGGCCGATTCCAACTTGACCGCCCGCAAGGTCGGGGACACTGCCAGTGACCTCTCTTTGAATGTGGGCGGCCCCATCATCAAGGACCGGCTCTGGTATTTCATTTCCCTCGAGTCCATCTCCGTCGAAAGAACCCCCGTCGGCAGTCCCGTCTCCGAGAAGCGCTCCACGCCTCGGGCCATGGCCAACCTGACCTTCCAGGCTACGCCGTCCGCCACCCTGTCGCTCTTCGCCGACTGGGACACGGTCGTGACCGATCACCGCGGCGCCGTTCGAACCACCGCTGGGATTGCCACCAACAAGCAGGATGGTCCGAACCTGACTTATGGATTGGAATGGCTGCAGACGCTCAATAGCAACCTGGTTCTGACGCTCCGGGCCACCGGCTACAATGGAGTGGACAACCGGAAGTCCTACAATGGTGAGAGCCTTTCACTGTATGTGGATGGAGGTGTCCCTGCGAACCCCTTCTACTCCGGATATACGAGCTACGTTGGTTTCGACACACTGAACAATGCCTATCAGGTGAGCGAGGACACGCGCAGCCGCATCGGCCTTCTGGCCGCCCTGGACTGGTACATCCAAGCAGGAGAGAGTTCCCACGCCCTCAAATTCGGCCTGGACATCGACCGGTCCAAGGACGATGAATTGGTCCGGTACCCGGGCGGAATCTCCCTGAATGCCTACTATTCTGATGACCTTGTAAATCCCCCTCCTACACCCACGGGTCCACCGTACCAGTCGGTCTATACAGATTTTGTGCAGGTCGGCGGTGGTTACAAGTTCAACTCCAAGCTGGAACGCAACACCTTCTACGTGCAAGACACGTGGACCATCGGCAGCCAGCTGACGCTGCGCCCCGGACTGCGCTTCGAGCAGTTCAAGGGTGGCGAACAGTGGAAGTCCAACACCGTGGCTCCCCGCTTCGGGTTCACCTGGACGCCGGATGCCGCCAAATCGCTGGCCTTCAAGGGCCATTACGGCCGCTACTACGATGGCCTCTCTGTCGCCTACTATGATCGCGCCATTCCCGGTGCCTATCCGGTCGAGAACCGGTTCTGGTGGGGTGCGGACGACCTGATCACCAACCTTGGGAACCCGCTCTCCCAGATCCCCCTTCCCACCTTTACCGCCGGCAACTTCCGCGACAACGTGTCCCAGCAGAGCACGCTCGATCCAAACGTGAAGCACCCTTATTTCGACGAGTTGCAACTGGCGGTGGAAAAGCGTATTTCCAAGAACTGGAGCGTGTCTGCCAACTACATGCGCCGCAACGGCCAGGACCTGCTGGCCCGCTTTGACCGTTTGCCCGTGTCAGCCACCACCACCTCAGTGGTCAACCCCCTTACGGGCCAAACCCTGACCTTCAACCGGCCAGGCGTGCAGACGGGTATCGGCGTCGTCCCCCACGATTACTTCATCACCAACGACCCCAACGCCAAGCGCACCTACACCGCCAGCACCATCTCCGTTGATGGACGGTTCACACCCAACTGGGACATCAACTTCAGCTACACCCACGCCAACAACAAGGGCAACCTCCAGAAATCCAACGGCTATTCCTCCGGCCGGGAGTGGGCAGGCAGCATGTATAACAACGAAGGGTACCTACCCGGCTTCAACGACAAGGAGGGCAAACTGCGCTCCTCCTACAAGACGCCCTGGGGCACACGCCTGTCCAGCAGCTTCACCTACCTGAGCGGCCTGCACTACACCCGCTTCGTGCAGACCTCACGCCTTGGAAACCGGGAGCGCTTCAACGTCTATGTCGAGCCCCTTGGCTCCAGCTCCTACGATGCCCGCCGCCTGCTGGACCTCCGCGTGTCCCATCGCTTCGAATTCGCCAAGAAGCGTGCTTTCGAGCTCTTTGCGGATGTGTTTAATGTGCTCAACGACGACGCCGTGAACTCCAGGGGTGAGCGCATCGGCAGCAGTTTCTACGACAAGGTTCTGGACCAGGAACAGCCTCGCAATTTCCGCCTCGGCGCCAAGTTCCTGTTCTAAACCTGCACACTAGCGGCAGCAAACAAGCGGCGGGGCGCATCGACACACGCTCCGCCGCTCAATGATGGATTCGACCCATGAAACCTTTTCTACTCTTCCTTGTCCTGGCCTGTACGG